>CALMVT010000031.1 GCA_937873175.1 uncultured Acetobacteraceae bacterium
ACGCCGGGCGCAAGCCCGGCTGATCCGGCGGCAAGCGTTGCACCGCGTGATGGGAAAGGCTGCCGATCGAAGCAGTCCAGGCAATACCGCATACGACGTTGCGCTCCGAGCGCGCGGCTGAGATTGGTGCCTGGCACGCAAGCGCACACCCATGGTGGCCAGCGGCACCCGCCGCGCGACAGGCCGGACATAAGGGCGCACCTGACCGGATCCTCGCCACGACGCGGACTACGCTTGCTCGACAGGGAATGAAGAAGCCGCGAGAGCCGCGAGAGACAGAACCCTATTGCCGCGCCCAGGCCGTCCACATAAGGTCGTGTGGTCCGGCACCGACAACGCTATGCCGAGCAGCTGCATGACGCTGCGGGCGAACCCTTCCGCTTGCCGTAGGGCCAGGTGGAACACGAGCCGCAGGGTCAGCACCAGCTCGATCGCCAGCTCCGAGTAGCGCGGCTGCCCGCCCGGTGTGCTGCGACGCGGTGCTTGCCATCCGGCCAACGCCGCCTCGTCCACCCAAAACGTCAGGTCACCGCGCCGGCGCAGCCCCGCTTCGTAGAACGGCCAGTTTGTGACACGGTAACGCGCTCGTGGAATGCGATGGCGGCGCGCGGCGTTGTGCTTGAACGGCATGACAAGAACATACCTGGCCCAACAAGTTCAGGCTACTCGGGCATCCATGCATCAACGCCGCACCTCAGGCGAGAACTTGTTCGTTGTTGCCTTCGTCGTCATGCCTCCACCTTCTCAGGAGTTGGAGCCTCCGGCAAACCCGGCGCGATTCACCTCAATCTCGAGGAGGAGAAACTACGGTTCTCAGGTTAGACGCGGTTTAGCCTCACCAAGGACCTCGAGCCAGACACCGGGAAAACGCCTTAAAAGGAAGCGGAGTGGGTTCGGCATACGGCTTTTAGGGTCAAAACGTCCACCTATGCCGAACCACCCATGCCATAGTCCGGCTGTGATCGCATCGATGCCGGGCACGTTCCCCGGCATCCGAGCGATCTGTTTGAGTTGGCGCACCAGCACCCATAGCAATATCCGAAGATACCGCCGACCTTTACAATACTTGCTCCAGGTCAGAATCTCATTGCGAGTGTAAAAATAAAAATAGTGCGGTTTGATGAGGTCTGGCGTGTTCCGCGTATCCTTGGAGCCGTGGTAAACGTAGGTGTCGAGAAGGCTCAGATTTTGGTAGCCAGCCTGACTGCTTCTAATCGAATAGTCGATGTCTTCCCAGTAAGCGAAGAAGCGATCGTCGAAGCCGCCAATTGCTTGGTAGAGGGACCGGCGAACCAGGAGTGCGGTGCCGTGCAGGACGATTCGGTCAGGAAAATCGCGCTGCCACGCCTGCGCCTGACCGACGTCGTACGTCAGCTGATATCCGGGCTGGGACAGGTCGAGAAGACCACAGCCCATTTGCACGAGGCTGTGGTCCTCGGCTTCGAGGATCAGCGGGCTTAGGAGCCCAATCCGGCTATCTAGTTCTGCAGCCATTACGAGTTGGACAAGCGCATCCGGCTCCGGTATCGCATCATTGTTGAACAGCCAGACGTAGTCGGCACCAGAGTTGAAGCTCTTCTGCATTGCAAAGTTGCAGCCGCCGACGAAGCCCAGATTGGTCGGGAGAAGGAGCAGGTTGACGCGGTCGTGATCTTCGAGGTGTTTCAGGGCACGCGGTGAGTCGTCCACAGAGCCATTGTCGATGACGAGGATACTGCGGTATGGAAAAGTTTGTTGTATAAGCTTGTTGACGCAACGAACTGTGTCGGCTGCGCCGTTCCAATTGAGGACAATGATGTCGACAGCTGCATTCATGGCGCATGTTTCTTGCACGTGTCGTTTCCGATCGCAATGATTTACAATCGACCCAAACCTGAACAACGGAGTGCAAGAGCGGCTCTAGCGGTCGTTTTCGCCAACAGATACGTGGTGCTTGTGCTGAGCGTTGTCTCGCTGACGGCGATCGCACGTCTGGTCACTCCCGAGCAAACCGGCTTATTCTCGGTGGCTGCATCGATCGTCCTTCTCGCTCAGGCCCTGCGCGACTTCGGCATCGCGGAATTCCTTGTCCAAGAGAAGGAACTCACGAGCGACAAGATCCGGACGGCTTTCGGTTTAAACCTACTCCTAGCTTGGAGTCTCGGGGCAGTAATCTTCTTGCTGCGAAACTGGATCGCCGAAGTCTATCAAACGCCGGAACTGGGGAGACTGGTGGCGCTCGGGTGCCTATCGTTTCTGGTCGCGCCGTTCAGCAGCACAAGTCTCGCGTTGCTGAATCGGGACATGGATTTTGCCGCCTTGATGAAGATCTCCGTCCTGAGCAACGTGATTGGTTCGATCGTTTCGGTCGGAGGGGCGGCGCTGGGCGGCGGGGCGACAGCCTTGAGCCTTGGAATGCTCGCAAGCAATGTCACGACTGCCGTTGCCGCCGGGCTCCTGCTGCCCTCATGGGAACACCTGGTCCCATCGCTTCGCGAGTGGCGACGCCTTTCCGCATTCGGCCTCTTCATTAGCGGGACGAACCTCGCCAATCAGTTGGGTGCGCGGATGCCAGAGCTAGTCCTCGGACGGCTTCTCGGCTTTGCTGCTTTGGGCCAGTTCAATCGCAGCCGCGGGATTGTGTTCCTGTTCTATGAAGTCATCGTTTCTAGCGTCAACACGGTCGCGTTCCCGGCCTTGTCGTCGGCCCACCACGAAGGGCATGACTTGCGAGAACCCTACACGCGATGCACCACCCTGGTAAGCGGTACGGTCTTGCCCGTGCTGGCGGTGTTCTCGCTTGTCGCCGACCCGTTCATCCGCGTCGCCTTCGGCCCGAACTGGATGGAGGCTGCCCGCATGGCTCCTCTTCTCGCGATTGGAACCGGCTTTGCAGTGCTCGCCCCGATCTCCAGCCAAGTGCTGAGCGCGACCGGTCAAGTGCGGCCACTCCTGCGACTCACCTTGCTGACCCAACTCAGCCTCACTTTCTTTATGGCGGCGTTCTCGTTTTTCGGGCTGATGTGGCTTGCCTTCGGTCTTGTGTTGCACAACATCGTCGCACTAGTTTTGACAGCCGAAGCGCTCCGTCGGTGTATTGGTCTGCAGCTAAGGCAACTGTTGCGAGCCTCCGTCCCCAGCATCGGTTTGATGATCGGTTCTACGATACTGCCAACCTTGTTCCTGCTCTGGCGGGAGACCTACGATGATTCACCATTGTTTACGCTCGCAGGTGTCGCAGTACTCGCCACGATGTCGTACCTATTTTGCGCGTGCGCGTTCAGGCATCCTGTTGTGGCCGAGATCGCTGTCCTCCGGCGACAGGTGTCGTCGGTTTTTCGCCATTGGCGTTCACGGGTAGTCGTGCGGCCCGAGTGATCGACGGTGTAGGACGATAGCAAGGGTTTGGCTCACGCGTTTATACAACGCCCGTCGGCACGGCCACACGGGGGCGGAGATCGAAGCCATCCTGATTGCCAACCCGCCCCGCAACGTCTCGCTTACGACAGGGCACGGTAGCCCTTATGTGACCTCATGGAACGAATTCTTGTCATGACCCGTCATGGTCGTCACCCTTGTCAGTGGATGCTGTCTGCTTACGG
>CALMVT010000032.1:0-14418 GCA_937873175.1 uncultured Acetobacteraceae bacterium
GCTTGCGGCGCTGACCGGGGCGGTGCTGCGCGCGCCCGGTGCCGTCACGGCCCTGGACGACGCGGCGAGCGCGTTCCTGGCGCCCTACCGCGCGCCCTGGCTGCTCACCGCCTTTCTCTGGCTTACCACGCTTGGAACCGGCGCGGCGCTGTTCGGGGTTGCCGTGACCGCGACCGGGTTCCTGTGGGCGGCGCAGCGCAGGGTGCTGATCCTGCCGCTTTGGGTCATGTTCGCCGGGGCGCAGGCGACGGTCTGGACCGGCAAGTACGTCGTCGGACGCGCCCGCCCGGCTTTTCTCGACGGCGTGGCCTCCGCCGCCTCGCCCTCCTTCC
Organism: uncultured Acetobacteraceae bacterium; assembly: GCA_937873175.1. Classification (GTDB taxonomy): domain Bacteria; phylum Pseudomonadota; class Alphaproteobacteria; order Acetobacterales; family Acetobacteraceae; genus CAHJXG01. The sequence goes on from CALMVT010000032.1 coordinate 333, forward strand.
CGAGCGCGCACGCGACCGGCTCGGCCGCCGTGCTCGGCTTCGTCGCCTATGCGGTGGCCGGCGGCCTTCCGGGGCGCCGCGAGCGCTTCGAGGTTGTGTTCTGGGCCGTCGTCCTGGTGGCGCTCATCGGTTTCAGCCGGGTGTTCCTCGGCGTCCACTTCGCGGCCGACGTTGCGGGCGGCTTCCTGGCCGGCGGCTCCTGGCTGCTGCTTGGCGTGGCGCTCGCCGCCGCCCGCGGCGGCACCCCGGACCCCGGCCTGCTCAGTCGATGATCTCCGGGGTGGGAACAATGGTGGCCTTCAGGCAGCGCATCTCCCGCGCGGCGCTGATCGCATCGGCAATGCCCTGCTCGGTGAAGGGGAAGCGCATCTGGAACTCGGCGAACGGGTAGCGGTCCCGCGCGCGGTTCAGCATCAGGATGCCCTGCCAGATGTCGTCGGCGGTGAAGGCCCAGCTTCCCAGCAGGTTGATGTCCTTGGTGCAGATCCGGTGCCAGCTCGTCATCACCGGGCCGGCATCGGTGAACTGGCCCATTTCGACGTAGGTGCCGCCGTCGCGCAGCATCTCGATGCCTTCGGGGCCGGCGCTCGGATGGCCGCTGCAGTCCATGACCAGGTCCGCGCCGAATCCGCCCACGATCTCGCGCACCGCCGCGATGCGCTGCTCCGTCGTCTTGCCGGTGATGTCCACCGTCGCTTCCGCGCCGAAGCGGCGGCACAGCGCGAGGCGGGGGTTTTCCGGGGCGCCGATCACCACCACGCGGCCGGCGCCCATTTCCCGCGCCGCAACGATCGCCAGCACGCCGATCGGGCCTGATCCCTGGATCACCACGGTGTCCCCCGCTTGGAACCCGCCCGCGCCCTGCGCCCGCTTGAACGCCCGCATGCAGGAGGTCAGCGGCTCCGCCAGCGTGCCGAGCCAGAGCGGCATGTCGTCCGGCAAGCGATACACCTTGGTGCCGGGCAGCATGCCAAGGTCCAAGTACTCCATCTCCGCCCAGCCGCCCCAAAGGTGCGGCGCCTTGTCAAAGCCGAGGTAGCGCCCATAGTAAACGGGAGTTAGGCACTTGTTGGCCGTGGCCGGGTAATGGCGGCAATAATAGCAGGAGCCGCAGGGCATCAGCGGCGGGATCATGATCTTGGCCCCGACTTCCAGCCGGTTGCCCATATAGTCCTCGGTCAGCTCCGGCCCGATCTCCTCGATCACGCCCGCGACCTCGTGGCCCAGGGTGAAGGGCCATGGCAGCGGCTTGGGCCAGTGGCCCGCAAGGATGTGCAGGTCCGTGCCGCACACCCCGCACGCGCCCACCGTGAACAGCGCCGCCTTGGCGGACACGCGCGGGCGGGGCACGGCGCGGATGACCGGGGGCGCCCCCGGCCCGTCAAAGGTGGCGACGCGGATTTGCTGCATGCCAGGACCATCCTCTGTTCTGCGAGTTGTTCACCCGTTCCACGATAAAACTTGACACGGTGGCGCGCGTGGGGCAATGGAATTCCGAATGCAGCATTCAAAAACACGGACCAGGGCCAGGCCATGACCCCGTTGGAAAGCGGCCCCATCCTGATCGACCAGGTTTACCAGCGCCTGCTGGACGCCATTGCCAGCGGCGTGCTGCCGCCGGGGCTGCGCATCCGGCAGAACGAGCTGGCCGACCGGCTCGGCGTGTCCCGCCAGCCCGTCAGCCATGCGCTGCATCTGCTCAAGCGTCAGGGCCTGGTGCGGGACAGCGGGCGCAAGGGACTGGAGGTCGCCCCGGTGGACCCGGTGCGCCTGCGCCAGCTTTACGAGGTGCGGGCCGCGCTCGACGGGCTGGCGGCACGCCTCGCGGCAGGGCGTGCCGGCCAGGACGCCGCCGGGCGGGCCGCGTTGCGGGGGACGCTTGAGGCCGGGCAGGCCGTCACGGATGACACGCCGATTGCGGATCTGGTCACCCTTGATGTGGAGTTCCACCAAGCGCTTTACCGGCTGTCCGGCAATCCGGCCTTCGCGGAAATGGTCGCGCCGCATTGGGCGCACCTGCGGCGCTCGATGGCGACCGTGATGGCAGCCCTCGACTACCGCGTCAGCGCCTGGGCGGAGCATGCCGCCATTGCCACCTGCGTGCTGGACGGAAACGGCGACGGGGCAGAGCGGGCGGCGCGCGAGCACGCCCTCGGCGCCGGGCGCAAGACTGAGGAGCGGCTGGGCGGCGTTGCCCAGGCCGCGTGAGAAACCAAAAAGGGAGTTCACGACCATGCTGACCCATGAACAGATCGCCCAGTTCCACGAAGATGGCTGGCTGTTCCTGCCGGAACTGTTCGCGCCCGAGGAGGTGGCGGTGCTGCGCCGCGAAGCCGAAGCCGTCTACAAGGAGCACCGCCCGGAAGTCTGGCGCGAGAAGAACGGCGCCCCACGCACCGCATTCGCCGCCCACACCTTCAACGAGGCGTTCCGCCTGTTGGGTGCCCATCCCCGCATGATCCGCCCCGTCGAGCAGATCTTCGGCGAGCCGGTTTACATGCACCAGTTTAAGATCAACGCGAAGTCGGCCTTCACCGGCGAGGTGTGGCAATGGCACCAGGACTACGGTACCTGGCGGCGCGATGACGGCATGCCAGAAGCGCGGGCGATGAACATCGCGGTGTTCCTCGACGAGGTGATGCCGATCAACGGCCCGCTCCTCCTGGTGCCGCGCAGCCAGAAGGAAGGCAACTTGGAAGCCGGGCACGACCTTGAAACCACCTCCTACCCGCTGTGGACGCTGGACAACGACACGGTGACGCGGCTGGTGGAGAAGGGCGGCATCGTCGCGCCCACGGGCAAGCCCGGCGGCATGCTGATGTTCCACGGCAACCTGGTGCACGGCTCCGCCGGCAACATCACGCCCTATCCCCGCAAGATCGTGTATCTCACGCTCAACGCGGTTTCCAACCACATCCAGAAGCCGACGCGGCCCGAGTTCATCGCGCACCAGGACTTCACGCCGATCCAGCCGGTGGAGGATGATGCGCTCCTGCGCTACGCCCGAAGCTCCGGCTTGGCGGCCGCCGCGGAGTAGGGGGCCGTGCTCCATCACCTCCTGGCGGCGCGCGCCGCCGCGGGCCACCCGATCCGGGTGGCCCTGGTCGGCGCCGGCAAGTTCGGCTCCATGTTCCTGTCCCAGGTGCCGACCACGCCGGGGCTGGAGGTTGCCGCCGTCGTCGATCTGGACCCGGAGCGCGGGCGCGCCGCGTGCCGGGCCGTCGGCTGGGACGAGGCGCGGGTCGCGGCCACGCGCTTCACCGACGACGCGCCCGCCGCCATCGCGGGCGACGACGTGGAGGTGGTGATCGAGGCGACCGGCAGCCCGGTGGCCGGCATTGTCCACGCCCGCGCCGCCTTTGCCGCGGGCAAGCACGTCGTCATGGTGAACGTTGAAGCCGACGCGTTGTGCGGCCCGCTGCTGGCGGAGGAAGCGCGCCGGGCCGGGACCGTGTACTCGCTGGCCTATGGCGATCAGCCGGCGCTCACGGCCGAGCTGGTGGATTGGGCGCGGTCCTGTGGCTTCCGCGTGGTCGCGGCCGGCAAGGGCACCAAGTACTTGCCCCTATATCACGGCGTCACGCCCGATGATGTGTGGGGCCATTACGGCCTAAGCGCGGCGGACGCGCAGGCGGCGGGGATGAACCCGCAGATGTTCAACTCCTTTCTCGACGGCACCAAGTCGGCCATCGAGATGGCGGCCATCGCCAACGCCTGCGAGCTGGACGTGCCGGAAGGCGGCTTGTTGTTCCCGCCCTGCGGCGCCGACGACCTGCCGCACGTGCTGCGCCCCCGCACGGAGGGCGGCGTGCTGGAGCGGGCGGGGATGGTGGAGGTCGTTTCCTCGCTGGAACGCGACGGGCGGCCGGTGGCGCGCGACCTGCGCTGGGGCGTTTACGCCGTGTTCGAGGCGCCAAACGATTATGCCGCCGCCTGCTTCCGCCAGTACGGGTTGCGGACGGACGCGAGCGGGCGATACGCCGCGATGTACAAGCCCTACCACCTGATTGGGCTGGAGCTCAACGTATCCGTGCTGTCGGCGGCGCTGCGCGGCGAGGCCACCGGCCAGCCCCGAGCATTCCGCGGCGACGTGGCGGCCGTGGCGAAGCGCGCGCTGCGCGCGGGCGAAACGCTGGACGGGGAGGGCGGCTACACCGTGTGGGGCCGGCTGACCCCTGCGCGGACTAGCCTTGCCGCCGGCGTGCTGCCGATTGGCCTCGCGCATCGCGTGCGCCTGCTGCGCGACGTGCCGGAAGGGGTGATGCTGCGCTACGCCGACGTGGAAACCTTGGCTGGCCCCGCGGCGGAGGCGCGCCGGGCGATGGAGACGCACTATGCCCCGGCCGCCACGGAGGCGGCCGACTAGAGACGCCTTGGAACGCGCGACTGCAAAGCTAGTAGCCGCGGGCTGGGGTCCCCGCGCCGGCCCTGGGCCGGGCCGGGCCGACCCGTGTGTTGCCGACGTTGCCCACTTGACCCGTGAGTGGCTCGTCCACCGCAGAGCCGCGCGGCAGGCTGTTAGCCGGCTCAGGCTCCTTGGTTGAGCCGCCCGAAGACACCGATACCGGCGGCGCTTTGGACTCCTGGGCGCACCCGGATGCGGCAAGCAGGACCAGGAACAACAGGGCAGTGGCACGCATAAAGGCTTCTCCGCGGTGGTGATGCGACGGTCTGCACGACCGAGCCTGCCAAGATGCTGGTTTCCTCGCGCGCCGCAACGTTCGACGTCTACCCGGTGTTGCACCGGATATGTTGGAATGGCCGCTTGGCCTGCCACCGATGCGCCGCTGTGCCGCACTCCGTCCGCTCAAAGGCGCCCGCACTTGGAAATTGCCCTGAAACAGGGGCAGATTGGGGCGTTGCACATCTTCACCCAGGGGCTGCGCGGCTGCGCAGGAACGGCATGACGCAAGCATCGTCCCAAGCGACGCCCGACCACGACGAGCCTGCCGGCCCGCTAGCCGGAGTGCGGGTGCTCGACCTGTCCCGCCTGGTGGCCGGCAACATGCTCAGCCTGCAGCTCGCGGATTTCGGCGCGGAGGTGATCAAGCTCGAACCCGACAAGGGCGACCCGCTGCGCGACTGGCAGGAGGAGGGCATCTCCGCCTGGTGGAAGGTATACAGCCGCAACAAGCGCTCGATCCGCGTGGAACTCCGCACGGCCGAGGGCAAGCGCCGCTTGACCGCCCTCCTGCCCACGGCCCAAGTGCTGATCGAGGGCTTCCGGCCCGGCACCATGGAAGCCGCCGGGTTCGGCCCCGATGCGCTGCTGGCGTTGAACCCGAAGCTGGTGGTGGTGCGCGTCAGCGGCTTCGGCCAGACCGGCCCCTATGCCGCCCGCCCCGGCTTCGGCTCGTTGATCGAGGCCATGAGCGGCTTCGCGGCCAAGAACGGCTTTGCCGACAAGCCGCCCGCCTTGCCCAACATGGCGCTGGCCGACATGGTGGCCGGGCTGTCCGGCGCCTTCGCCGCGGTGATGGCGCTGCGCGTGGCGGAGCAGCCCGGCGGCGCCGGCCAGGTGATCGACCTGTCGCTGCTGGAGCCGCTGCACGCGACGCTCGGCCCCGACGCGGCCATTCACCGCCTGTTCGGCCGCTCGCCGTCCCGCAGCGGCAACCGCGTCAGCATTACCGCGCCGCGCAACGTTTACCCGACCGCGGACGGCGAATGGGTGGCCTTGTCCGCGTCCACCCAGGACATGGCGTTCCGCTTGTTCGCCGCGATCGGCCGCGCCGACATGGCGTCCGACCCGCGTTTCTCCACCAACGCCGCCCGGCTGGACAACGTGGAGGAGGTGGACCGGGTGATCGGCGCGTTCATCGGCCGGTTGTCCCTGCTTGACGCCCTGGCCTTCTTCGAGCGGGCGCACGTCACCGTCGGCCCGGTTTACGACCCGGCGGGTTTTGCCGCCGACCCCCACGTGCGCGAGCGCGGGGTGCTGGTCGAGGCGCCCGACGCCGACACCGGGACGCTGCCGATGCACGCGCCCTTTCCCCGCTTGTCGCGCACCCCGGGCGCCATCCGCCGGCAGGCGCCCACGCTGGGGCAGGATGAGGCCGACATCCTGGGGGCGCTCGGATGACGCCGATGGCGCTCCAAGGGCGCGTGGCCCTTGTCACCGGGTCGGGCCAGGGCATCGGCCAGGCGATTGCCACGCTGTTTGCGGAGCGCGGCGCCACGGCGGTGTTCAGCGATGTCGTGCACGGCCGGGCGCAGGCGGCGGCGGAAGCGACGGCAGGGGCGGGGTACAAAACCGAGGCGCTGCACCTGGACGTGGCAAACCCCGGCAGCGTGTCCGCTGCCTTTGCCGGAATCGCGGAGCGGCACGGGCGGCTCGACATCTTGGTCAACAACGCGGGCATCGGCATCAACGCCCCGTTCGTGGATTTCCGGCTGGAGGACTTCGAGCTGAGCCTCAAGGTCAACTTGACGGGCGCGTTCCTGTGCGGCCAGGCGGCGGCCCGGCAGATGCTGGCGCAGCGCGCCGGGTCCTCGGGGGAGCGGCGGGGCAAGATCATCAACATTGTGTCGCTGTCGGGCCAGCGCGGCGGCTTGGGCCGGGCCGGCTACGGCGCGTCCAAGGCCGGGCTTGAGCTGTTGACGCGGGTGATGGCGACGGAGCTGGCCGGCAGCGGCATCAACGTCAACGCGATTGCCCCCGGCCCGATCGCGACGGAGTTGTCGGCGGCCGTGCACGCGGCGGGCGGGACGCGCGACGCCTATTTGTTCCTCACCCCGCAGCACCGCTATGGCGAGGTGTCCGAGATCGCGCAGGCGGCGCTGTTCCTGGCCTCCGCGGACAGCGATTACGTCAACGGGCACACGCTGAACGTCGATGGCGGGTTCGGGGCGGCCGGGCTGATGTATCCGCTGCCTGCCCGGCCGCCCGCCGGAGCCGGGTCGTGAGCGGGAGGCTTGCGGGCCGGGTTGCGGTCGTGTTCGGCGCCGGGTCGGTCGGCGAGGGCTGGGGCAACGGCAAGGCCGCCGCCGTCGCCTACGCCCGGGCCGGAGCCAGGGTGGTCGCGGTGGACCGCGAGGACGCCGCGGCCGCGGCCACCGCCGGGATCATCGAGGCGGAAGGCGGCGAAGTCCTGCCCGTCGCCGCGGACGTGACTCGGCTGGCCGAGGTGGAAGCCGCCGTGGGCGCCGCCATGGCCCGCTTCGGGAAGCTCGACATCCTGCACAACAACGTCGGCATCACCTCCAAGGGCGGCCCCGTGGAAACCACCGAGGAGGTTTGGGACCGCGTCATGGCGGTCAACGTGAAAAGCATGTTTCTGACCTGCAAATGCGTGCTGCCGATCATGGAGCGGCAGGGGAGGGGCGTGATCACCAACATCTCCTCCTTGGCGTCCATCCGCTGGACCGGGTACAACTATGCCGCCTATTACGCGTCCAAGGGCGCGGTGAACCAGTTCACCCGCGGCATCGCCATCGAGTATGCCGCCCGCGGCATTCGCGCCAACGCCATCCTGCCCGGCCTGATGGACACCCCGCACATCTACCAGCAGATTTCCGGCTTCTATGGTACGCCGGAGGAGATGGCCGCCGCCCGGCACGCGGCGTCGCCCACCGGACGGATGGGAGACGCCTGGGACATCGCCGGTGCCGCCGTGTTCCTGGCGTCCGACGAGGCGAAGTACATCAACGGCATCGAGCTGCCCGTCGATGGCGGCCTGCACGTCAAGGCGGGATAGTGCTTTGCCGGTCCTGCCGAGCGGGCAGGGCCGCGGTTCGATTCGGATGGAGGCTACACCCGGGTTGGGCTAGGCTGCAGCCATGTCCGCGCTTGCTAAACTCCCCGAGCCGATGTCAGTCCACGATTTCCTGTCCTGGGTCCCCAGCGACGGCCGCATGTGGCAGTTGGTGGACGGCGAGCCGCAGGCCATGGCGCCGCCCAATCGCACGCACGGCACGCTGCAAGGCGAGTTGGGCAGCATCATCCGCAATCACCTGCAGGACAAAGACAGCCCTTGCACCCTCGTGGTGACGCCCGGCGTGCTGCCTCATGTGCAGGCCGCCCACAACATGCGCGTGCCCGACCTGGCAGTGACCTGCTCGGACTACGAGGCCGAGGAAACCGGGCTGACCGATCCCGTGCTAATTGTGGAAATCCTTTCGCCCAGCAACCAGGCCGAGACCTGGGCCAACGTGTGGGCCTACACGACGATCCCAGCGTGCGGGAGATCCTGATTCTCCGCACCGCCGCAATCCGGGCGGACCTGCTGTGCCGCGGCCCCGACGGGACCTGGCCGCGCGAGCCTGCCATCATCACGGAAGGCGACCTGGCGCTGGACAGCATCGGGCTTCGCACCCCGCTAGCCGGGCTTTACCGGAGCACCCGGCTGCGGCGCTCGCCCGGAAGCTGACGGCGGGCGTCGCGCCCGGCCTACTCCGGCACGGTCTCGCCGGAGCCGCCGAACTCGGCGGGGAAATCCTTCAGCTTCGGCAAGCCATCGCGCATCGGCAGCACGGTTTCGGCGTAGTTGACATGCACCTGCGGCACAAAGGAAAGGCCCGGGATGGTCGCGGCATACACGTCGATCATGTTGAGCGGGGGATGCACGGTCATCAGGTGGCCGCCGCACTGACGGCAATACTGGCGATGGCTCATGTCCGTCTTGTGATAGGTCGCGATGTTATCGGCCCCTTTGGTGACCTGCACCGCGTCCGGCGGCCACAGCGTGAAAGCGTTGACCGGGCCGGCCGACCAGGACCGGCACGATCCGCAATGGCAGTAGCCCATCGCGTTGGGCTGGCCGCTCACGCGAAGCTCCACGGCGCCGCAGAAGCATGCACCCGAATATGACTCGCTCATGGTTTCCTTCCCGTGTCGTTCGATATTGGACACGCAGTCTCTCCCGTTTTCGCCGGAGCGCAAGCCTCGATCACGCCCGTGACCACCCCGCCGCGCATGGCCACGACGCGCCGCACGAACCGGGCCGCGTCGGGCACGGCGTAGTCCACCGTCAGCTCCACCACGCGCTCCCCGGCTTTCCGCCCCTGGGCACGCCAGCGGGCGTAGGGGTATTCAGCGATGGGCAGGAACGTTTCGTGGCCACGCTTGCTTGCTGTGCTGGGAAACGGTTTGGTCGTGCCGCTGTTGATCGGCGAAAGCCGGATGGCGGGGCGGTGGGCGGCGATCAGCGCCGCGGTGTCGAGTTCCAGCACGTCGTGCTCGGCGTCCCGATACGGGCGGGCGTTCAGCAGCCGCAGCAGGCGTTCCCGCGTCAGCCAGAAGTACACCCGGGCGTTCAGGCAGCGATACCAGTCCTCCGGCGTCAGCCCGTCCAGCAGGCACATGCGCAGCCCGGCGTCGTCCATCGGCTTCTGGTCGCGGACGGTCGCCGGGCGCAGCGCCGGGTGCTCAACGGTTACGCTCTTGGGCCGGCGGTGACCCTCGATGGCCTCGCGCTCGGCGCCCCGCACCTCATATAGGTCCAGCAGCGCGGAGGTGCTGAGCAGCCCGTGCCGGCGGATGGAGGGCCAGCTCCCGCGCTCCGCCATGTGATACAGCGTGGGGCAGTCCCGGATCAGCTCCGCAAGCTCGGTTTCTGTCACCCGGCGCCGACCAGGCCGCGGGCGAAGTCCATCGCCTCGAACGGGCGCAGGTCGCCCGCCTGCTCCCCCACCCCCACTGCGTGCACCGGCAAGCCGAACGCTTGGGCCAGCGCCACCACGATGCCGCCCCGGGCGCTGCCGTCGAGCTTGGTGACAATCAGGCCCGTCACCGCCACCAGGTCGCTGAACACCCGCACCTGCTCCACCGCGTTCTGCCCGGTGGTGGCGTCCAGCACCAGCAGCACGGAATGCGGCGCGGACGGGTCCTGCTTCTGTAGCACGCGGATGATCTTCGCCAACTCCTCCATCAACGCGGCCTTGTTGTGCAGCCGCCCGGCGGTGTCGATCAGCAGCACGTCGGCGCCCTCCGCGCGGGCACGGGTCAGCGCGTCGAAGGCGAGGCCGGCGGCGTCCGCCTTGGGCGGGCCGCTGACCACGGCGGCGCCGGTGCGGCTGCCCCAAACCTGCAACTGTTCCACCGCCGCGGCGCGGAAGGTGTCGCCGGCGACCAGGATGGGACGCAGGCCCTGCTGCTGGTATTGCAGCGCGAGCTTGCCGATGGTGGTCGTCTTGCCCGTGCCGTTCACGCCCACCACCAGCACCACATGCGGGCGCAATGCCCGGTCGATCTCCAGCGGCTGTGCCACGGGCGCCAGGATCGCGGCGATCTCCTCCGCCAGCGCCTGCTTCACCTCCTCGTCCGTGACATCCTTGCCGAACTTGCTGCGGCGGAACTCGGCGATGATCTCTCCCGCGGCAGCGGGGCCGAGGTCGGCGGCGATCAGCAACTCCTCCAACTCGTCCAGCGCCGCGTCGTCGAGCTTGCGCCGGGTGAACGCGGCGGACAGGCCGGTGGTCAGCTTCTGCGTGCTGCGGGTCAGGCCTTCCTTGAGACGGTTGAAGAAGCCGAGCGCCATGCGGGTGTTCCTGGTTTGAGTGCGGCTACGAGCCGGCGGCGTGCAGCCCGGCGGCGTCCGCGGCGGCGACGCGGACGGCCAGCAGCGTGCCGGGCGGAACCGCCTGTGCCAGCTGGATCGGGGCGAAATGCTCGGTGTGGCTACCGCCCCCGCGCTCGGCGACCACCTGCACCGTGCGGCCGACCAGCTCGGCGTGGAAGGCTGCGGCATGCGGCAGGGCGGCAGCGCGGAGCCGGGCCGCGCGTTCCCGCCGCTCGGCGTCGGGCACGGCGGGCATCCGGGCGGCGGGGGTGCCGGGCCGTTCGCTGTAAGCGAAAACATGCAGGTAGGGCAGCGCCGCCTCGTCCACGAAGGCGAGGGTGTCCCGGAACAGCGCCTCGGTCTCGGTGGGGAATCCTGCAATCAGGTCGGCGCCGATCGCGATGCCGGGGCGGAGCATGCGGGCGCGGTCGATGACGGCGAGCGCCCCATCCCGACCGTGCCGCCGCCGCATCCGCCTGAGGATCAGGTCGGACCCGGCCTGGACCGACAAATGCAGATGCGGCATCAGCCGAGGCTCGTCGGCGATCAGGTCCCACAAGGCCGGGCCCATGGCGGCCGGGTCGAGCGAGGACAGGCGCAGCCGCGGCAACTCCGGCACCAAAGCGAGCAGCCGGCGGACCATGGTCCCTAATGACGGCCGGCCCGGCAGGTCAGCGCCATAGGACGAGATGTCCACGCCGGTCAGCACGATCTCTTTATACCCTGCGGCAACCAGGGTGCGGACCTGCTGCACGATGCCGCCGGGCGGCACGCTGCGGCTTGGGCCGCGGGCGAACGGGATGATGCAGAAGGTGCAGCGGTGGTCGCAGCCCTGCTGGATTTCGACGAAGGCCCGGGCGCGTCCGTCGAAGCCGGCGGCGAGGTGCGGCGCGACCTCCCGCACCGCCATAATGTCGGACACGCTGGCGCGCGCGCCGGGCGCCCAGCTTTCCGGCCGCAGCTTCTCGGCGTTGCCCAGCACCCGGTCCACGCCGGGCAGCGCGGCCCAGGCGGCGGGGTCGAGCTGCACGGCGCAGCCGGTGGCGACGATGCGGACGCCGGGCCGGTCGCGATGCAGGCGGCGGATGGCCTTGCGGCATTGCCGCTCCGCTTCCGCGGTGACGGCGCAGGTGTTCACGACCACTGTATCTGGCACCGTGTCGGGCTGCCCGGCGGCGAGATCGCTGATCACCGCGCTTTCATAGGCGTTCAGCCGGCAGCCGAAAGTAAGGACCTCGGTTGTCACAGGGCGACGATGCCGTGGAAGCTTGTGACGGCCGGGCCGGCCATCAGCACGCGGCCGCCTTCCGTCCACTCGATCTCCAACGTCCCGCCGTCCATCAGCACGGCGGCCCGGCGCTCTGTCAGGCCCCGGCGGTGCGCGTTGACCAGCGCGGCGCAGGCGCCCGACCCGCAGGCCAGCGTCAGCCCGGCGCCCCGCTCCCACACCCGCAGCCGGATGCGGTCCGGCGCCAGCACCTGGACGAAGCCGATGTTGGCGCGCTCGGGAAACAGCGGGTCATGCTCCAGCGCCGGGCCGAGCGTCGCGACGGGAGCCGCCACGAGGTCGGGCACGAACAGGGTGGCATGCGGGTTGCCCATGCTGCACGCGGCGGGATCGCCCGGCAGCGGCAGATGCAGCGTGTCCACCGCGCGGGCCAGCGGCACGGCGGCCCAATCGAGCCGGGCCGGCCCCATGTCCACCCGCTGCCGCCCATCGGGGAGGCGCTCGGCCGGCAGGTCGCCGGCGGCGGTGCGGATGACCTGGTAGGGCCGCCCGTTCTCCTCGAAAAGCAGCTCGGCGACGCAGCGCGTGGCGTTGCCGCAGGCCCCGGCCTCCGACCCGTCGGGGTTGCGGATGCGCATCAGCAGGTCGGCGTCGGTGCCCGGCGGCGGCGGGTGCAGGGTGATGAACTGGTCGCAGCCGATGCCGGTGCGGCGGTCGGACAAGGCACGGACGGCCGTTTCCGATAGGTCGAGCCGGCGGGTGCGCTCGTCGATGATGACGAAGTCGTTGCCGGCGCCATGGGCTTTGATGAACGGGGTCATGCGGGGTGGGATATAGGCGAACGGACCGGGCTGGGCTATGGCCCCCGGGCGGGCGGCGACAGGGCGGGCAGCCGCGGCACCCGCTCAGGAAAAGTGGAGGCCGAGCGGCGCCCCACGGATGCGCAACGGGTCCGGCCGGAGCTGCAACCCCGCCGAAACGAGCGCCAGCGGCGGCACGGTGCCGCCCAGCCGGCGTAGCGCCTCGGCGAGCCAAACGGGATACTCCACGGGCGCCAGCAGGGCGGCGAGCACGAGCGCGGCAAGCGGCGGGAGGCTCAAAACCCGCAGCAGGGTTCTCCGCCGCGCTGCCGTGCCGATGGAGAACAGGCAGGTGACGGCAGCGCCCGCGGTGCTCAGCACGAGACCTCCGCCGAGCTGGTCGGTAAGGATGCCGGCCGGTGTCCCTTCTGCGCCATAGAACGCCTTGATCATCGGCAACCCAACCAACGAGGTGGCGGTGAAGCCGGCGGTCATAATGAGCGCGCCCGCGAAGGCGCACGGCAGGCGCAGGACCCGGGCGAGCACGATGAACGCCGCCGCGCTGAGCGCGAACATCAGCCAAGGGATCGAGACCGGCCAAAGCAGGTTGGTGGTGAGGCGCAGACCGTGGATCTGCCCAAGGATCAGGGCGGGCAGCGCCACGCGGACGATGAAGCGGTTGAGGGCGGCGTGCGCGTCCGACACGCGCCAGGCGGCGTGCGCGGGAATGGTGGTCATGGCCAGGCGTCCTTGCTGGATCAGGAAGCCAGCATGAGGCGCGGGGCCGGCCGCCGTCTGTGGCGTTCGTCACAGGAGCGGGACGGTCATTTCCATTTTGCGGTCCGTCCGCGTGCTCGGCGCGTGGGCGCGTGGAAATCGTCGGGCTTGGTGCGGACCCAGGCCACGAAGCGCGCGAGGTCCGGGTCGTCGCGGAGCGCCGCCGGGTCGGCAAGACGCCGGGCGATCTCGGCTTCCGTGTAGCGGGCGTGGATGGCGGAGTGGCAGATCTGGTGCAGCCGCACGGTTCCCCGGTGCGTGCCGCCCTTGAGCTTGGGGGTCAGGTGATGAAAGGAGGACCGGGCCTGCGGTGGGATGGAACGGCCGCACAGGGCGCAGCGGGTGAGGTCGTCGTCGGCGCTGTGCGCTTCGGCGTGCCGTCCGACGTGGTGTTGGCGTCCCATGCGGTGCAGGTAGGGGGAGGGCGGCAGGTTTGAAGCGGCCTGGCGGTGCTGAGCCGGAGGCGATGCCCCATGGACGGTCTGTCCGCGTCGGGTAACGGGGGCGACGCCCGCGGGCGCCGCGCCCTTTCTTGGTTCAGCGCAGCCCGAAGAACGACAGCACCGCGATCACCACGACAACCAATCCGACGATGTAAATAATGTTGTTCACGCCCAATCTCCCTTGCCGCCGTTGCACAAGCACTCTGCTTGCATAGCCGGCACTGAACGCGGCTGGGTCAAAAAAGATTTCACCCGGCGTCACGGGCCGCAACGCCGAGCAGCCCGCGTCATGGACGGCTGCGACTTTCGCAGGCCGCCGCGGGCAACGCTGCGCCGCCG
>CALMVT010000032.1:14518-16711 GCA_937873175.1 uncultured Acetobacteraceae bacterium
TGCCGCTGCTTGGGCGCCGGCTGCCGTTCCGCCGTCTCGTGTCGCCCCTTCTGCTCGTGCTGGCATGGCAAGCGGCCTCGACGCTCGGGCTGCTGTCGCCCCGCACCCTGGCGTCGCCGCTGCAGATCCTGCTGACCGGCTGGGGCCTGCTCGCGTCCGGCGAGCTGCCGTGGCACCTGGCGGTGTCGCTGGGGCGCGTCGCGGCCGGGCTCCTGATCGGGCTGTCGGTGGGCGCGGGGCTGGCGCTGATCGCCGGGCTGTCGCGGCTCGGCGAGGACGTGGTGGACGCGCCGGTGCAGATGCTGCGCACCCTGCCGTTCCTGGCGCTGGTGCCGTTGTTCATCCTGTGGTTCGGCATCGGCGAGACGCCCAAGATCGCGCTGGTGGCGCTCGGCACGGCGTTCCCGATCTACCTCAACCTGTTCGCCGGCATCCGCGGCGTGGAGCCGAAGCTGGCCGAGATGGGCCGGGTGTTCGGCCTGGACCGCCGCGGGCTGCTGCGCCACGTCGTGTTGCCGGGCGCGTTGCCGTCCGCGCTGGTCGGCCTGCGCTACAGTTTGGGGGTCGCCTGGCTGTCCCTGGTGGTGGCCGAGCAGGTCAACGCCAGCGCCGGCATCGGCTACCTGATCAACGACGCCCGCGACTTCCTGCGCACGGACGTCATCATGGTTGGCCTCGTGCTTTACGCACTGCTGGGGTTGCTGGCGGACGGCTTGGTGCGCGTGCTGGAATGCCGGCTGCTCGCGTGGCGGCCGGCCTTTGTTCGGAGCTGACCATGGACGCAAACCTCCACCTTGATGCGCCCGGCCGTAACGGGACCGCCCATGTGCGCCACCTGACCCGCCGCTTCGGCCCGGCAGACGCCCGGCCGGTGCTGGACGCGCTCGACCTCGACATCCAGCCCGGCGAGTTTGTGGCCCTGCTCGGCGCCAGCGGGTCGGGCAAGACGACGCTGCTGCGCACGCTGGCCGGGCTTGACCCGGTGCCGGAGGATGCCGTGGTCGCCCTGCCGCGCCCGGTCGCGGTGGCGTTCCAGCAGCCGCTGCTGCTGCCGTGGAAAAGCGTGTGGCGCAACGTGGCGCTCGGCCTGCCGGAAGATGCGCGCGGCGATGCCCGCGCCCGCGCGGAGGCCGCGCTGGCCGAGGTCGGGCTGTCGCACCGCCTGGACGCCTGGCCCGCCACGCTGTCGGGCGGCGAAGCGCAGCGGGTGGCGCTGGCCCGCGCCCTGGTGCGCGAGCCGGGCCTGCTGCTGCTGGACGAGCCGTTCGCGGCGCTGGACGCCCTGACCCGGTTGCGCATGCACGCCCTGGTGCTGGACCTTTGGGCGCGGCACCGCCCGGCGACCTTGCTGGTGACGCATGACGTGGACGAGGCGGTGGCGCTGGCCGACCGCGTGCTGGTGCTGGCCGGCGGCCGGATCGTGCTGGACCTGCCCAACGACGCGGCCCGGCCGCGCCGCCGCGACACCGCGTCCTTTGCGGCGATGCGCGACCGCCTGCTCGACCGTCTCGGCGTGCGGGAGCACGCAGCGTGAACGCCCGCTCCGCCCCGCCGGCGAATTCTTTCTATGGAGACTTTGCATGACCATCGGCCTGACCCGGCGCGGCCTTGGCGCCGCCGCCCTTGTGCTGGCGCTTCCGAACCTGGCTCGCGCGGCCGGGCGGGTGCGGATCGGCTACCAGAAGAACGGTTCGCTCGCCATCATGCGCCAGCAGCGCCGGCTGGAGCGGGGGCTTGCGGTTGAGTGGGTCGAGTTCAACTCCGGCCCGCCGCTGCTGGAAGCGCTGAACGCCGGCGCCGTTGATTTCGGCGCGACCGGGGACACGCCGCCGATCTTCGCGCAGGCGGCCGGCGCCGACCTGCTGTATGTCGGCGGCCAGCCGCTTTCCGGTGCGAACGAGGCGGTGCTGGTTCCCGCTTCTAGCCCGATCCGCACGGTCGCCGACCTGCGCGGCAATCGCGTCGCCTTCACCAAGGGGTCGAGCGCGCATTACATGGCCGTGCAGGTGCTGGCCAGCGCCGGGCTGAAGCCCTCGGACATCCAGCACGTCAACCTGCAGCCGCCCGACGCCGGCGCCGCGTTCCGCACCGGGGCGCTGGACGCTTGGGCCGTTTGGGACCCGTTCTTCGCCATCGCCGAGGCGGAGCCGACGACGCGGGTGCTGACCACGGGGGAGAAGGTGGCGCCCAGCA
>CALMVT010000033.1 GCA_937873175.1 uncultured Acetobacteraceae bacterium
GTGCAGCCGTTGCTCGACGTGCGCACGGCGGTGCTGAACGACACGCTCGAGGATGCCTTCCGCCGTCGTCACCCCGGCTTCCGGCCCGCCAACGACGACCGAGGGGCGGTAGCAGCAGCGGCGTAATCACCTTCCACGATCTTGCATGGTCCCCAGCTACATCAGGTGTGCGCCCATCAGGGCCGTATAGCGGGTCCGGTCGCCTGCTCCGAAGCGGACGTGCAGCGCCACCACCGGTTGGCGAGCGGACGTCAGCTCGGCGCTGGAAGTCAAAATTCACTCGCGGCACGCTCCCTGACGTCGTCTACGAGCTACTCATGGCCGCAACCATACAGTAGCCTCTCACCTGGCTCGGTCGAAAACACCGGTCAGGTCATGATTGTCCAATCTGCGTTGCGCCCACAACCGGGCCGCAATCCGGAATGGCTAAGTGGTCGACAAGTGCACGAGGAGCTTGAGGGAGGGTGGTGAGGCGGCCGGAGGACGAGGTCATCAGCAAGGCCGCCCCGATGGCCCTGAGATCCGCCGATTTCGGCAGGGCCTTCACCTCCTGGAACTGTGCAAATCGAAACGGGAGACGGCCTTTGAAATCTTTCGTTCTGAACCAACATGGGGCGCTGGTGTTGCCTGCGAACCTTTTCGCACAGCTGGACTTTTCCGTCATCGCCTCGCTTGGGCAATTCGAAGCGATCGTGAAACGGGACATGGAGTCCAAGGCACCAACCGGCACCGATATCCTCGGGTTGATTAAGGCCGGCAAATATCGAAGCAGGACCGAACTGCTGCGTGACGTTGCTCTTAACCTCTACTGGGTCAACCGTTATACGCTGACCTTGTACCAAAAACGTCCGATGCGCTGGCGCGATGTGCCGAGAAATCGGCCCGATCTGTTCCTTCCGGTGCAAACGCCGTGGCAGGATGGCGAGCGCAAGATCGCATCGGTGAAGGCAGCCTACGAACACCTGCCAACAAGTTATCCGGAGGCTGCCGCATCCGAGGACTACATCTTCAATCTGCTGTTCGAGATCATACGCTACAAGCGCCACCACGCGACATACCTGCCACCGATCAAGCCAACGGTTGCTGAGTTCCTCGCAAATCCCGACAATCTGACCACAGTGCTGGACCGGCATGACCCTGACTTTCCGATCTTCACCGAGGAGGAGATTGTCGACTGCCGGGAGGACCGACCTGAACTAGAGGCGATCCATCGCTGGGTCATGTTGCTTCACAATCTCTATCCGTGGGACCGCTCGCGGCAGCGGCTCGCTGGACCGCGTGAGATCGGCGACGATGACTTCGTGATCCTTTTCGAACCACGCAACCGTGAAGTGCTCGCATTCATCAATCGGGTGAAAGAGGCGCAGAACAAGCCGCCGCCAAGAGGCCCTTCCCGCGTTGCCGTGGAGCCGAAGCAGCCGATCCGGCCTTACCCGCCGGTGATGGTCCGACAAAAATTCACCATTATGCCAAGACTGGAGGCACTGGCTGCCAGTCCCGGCGAACAGATTTGCACGAACGAAGATGTTATCCGCAATTCTGCCATGAACTGGTCGCCGATGACGGCCGAGGAGATTAGTTCCAAGACCGGGATCGAAGCGCGGTGCTACACCAACCGCACGCTTGAAGAAATATCGCTCGACGTGGCGCGGAGCGCGCTCAAACATTCCGGCCGCCAGCCCGAGGAGGTCGGTGCTGTCCTGTTCTGCTCATGCACAAGCATCCGCCTGATTCCGTCAGTAGCGACTTGGCTGTCGGCTGAACTTGGCATCTACCAGACGCACAACTCCAGCGACATCGTAGCCGCTTGCGCCGGCATGCCCTATGGGCTGTCCGAAGCGCTTCGTATCCTCGATGAAGTCAACCGCCCCGTGCTGCTGGTCTGTGCCGAAAAGTTTTCGGACAAGATCGGCAATGTCCGAACTTCGCGCATGCTGTTCGGCGACGGTGCAGCAGCGATGGTGATTGCGCCTGCACCGAAAGGCAGTGAGCCGGATATCGATGTCGTGCAAACCTATGCCAGCGGCCCCGTGAAAGAGGTGAACGCGATTGTCTGGCCGAACCCCGACTTCGACAACAACATCACCGTCTATGGTCCGCCTGTGCGCGCATTGGCACAGCGCTACCTGATCCAGATGCTGGATGAGCTGCGTTCCATCCCGGGCATCCATGGCGGGGAAAAGCTGATCGACGACATCGACCTCGTCGTGCCCCATCAGGCCAACAAAACCATGGTCACCGAGTTAGCAGTTGCGGCAGGGCTGACCCCTGATCAACTCTACTTCAACATCCAGCGAGTCGGGAACACCTCGGCGGCCAGCATCCCGCTAGCAATCCATGAGGCGGTTGTCGAAGGCGTCATCGACAAGCCGACGCGCCTATTTGCCCCGGGATTCGGGGCGGGAGCTGTTGGTGGGTATTCCATATTGAGGATTGATCCAGCCATCGTCGCAACTGTCCATCCGGCGTCAGAAGTCAAAAAGTCCTTGTTTCCCGTTATCAGCTCTTCGTCGGAAGATGTCCGGGTTGGCTTCGGTAACTAACGCGGATAATTCATGAGGGCTGACGGGCATGGGACAAGCCGCTGATACAATGTAGGATTTGGGTGTCGAGGCGTGGTTCGGAATCTGCTCAAATCAGGTCACACGGGCGCGCGAAAGCACCGGCCTGCGAGGGCCGGATTTCAGCTGGTTCGGCGCCCTGTTCGGCGTCCTATAGGGAGGCGGCCAGCCTCCCCGGGTCACGCGGGTTCTGTCAGGGTTCGCGCCAGGGCCCTTGGTCGGGCGAGGTTCGGCTAGCTACAAACCTGGCCTTGGCAAGGGGCAGGTGGAATGCAGTGCGTAGGGTGCGGGTCGGATGCAGCAACGGAGCGGCCCGAGTGCACGGCACA
>CALMVT010000034.1 GCA_937873175.1 uncultured Acetobacteraceae bacterium
CGGACCCGGCGACGTGCTCGCCGTCGAGGTCGTGCGGACCCGTGCCCAGGTGCTGGCCGATACGTATGTGCGACTGCACGGGGAGCGTGTGCCCGGCCGCGAGCCGGTGACGCGCGACGAGCACGAGCACCGCCTGCAGGTCCTCGCCCGAGCCGTGGCCGACGCCGAGGCAGACTGGCAGCGCCAGATGCAGCTGCACCGCCAGTTCCGCGAGGCCGCCGACCGGATCGGCCTAGCCCAGGGCAAGCGCACCTGGCTGCTCAACGCTGCTGCCTGGGCCAGACGCTCCAATGCACCGCCCACCATGGCCGACCTGTGGGTGGACGCCATGGCCTCGCCCTCCTGCCTGGCCCGTCCGCGCCCGCAGGACTTCGACCCCGACCCGCAGGCGCGGCGGCGACGCATCGCCTTGCCGGCCCACGTCCGCGCCGATCCCTGGTCCATCCCCAACATCCTGCACGCGCTCAAGGCGGCCTCGCTCAAGGCGCGAGTCGTCCGGCTGGGAGATCCCCCGCACGATGCCGGCCACCTGCAGATCGACATGCCAGTCAAGGGGCGCAGCCGCTTCGTGGCCATCGCCCAACGCGACGAATGCGGGCGCATGGCCTGGCGATGGATCTGGGACGGCAACCAAAGCAAGGCGGGACTGGCGCGGCGCCGTCGCGCGCTGCGCTGCGACGCCTACGCGCGGATGGTCGAGGTGCTTCGCCACGGCCGCCGCGGCGTGCAGGCGGACCTATTCTGCCGCCCGAGCTGACGCCTGCCCGTCTGGTGCCGGCCAGCCCAGGCGCCTCCCTCGCCATCGCCGGGCATCCGGGGAAGGCGTGATGCCTGCCTGTTCCTGTCCACCCCTCGCCCGCCGGCCGTGCTGAGTGGGCCTTGCTTGCTTCAGGAGAGTGCCATGCTGTTCCAAACCGTCCCCCACCGCTTGGTCGATGTCACTTGCCTTGCCAGCGCACGCAGGTGGCGCACGCACGCGGAGCTGCTGCGTGACGGCGCCGAGGCACCCGCCCTCACCACAGGCCAGCGGACCACCTTGCTGCGCGACGCGGAAGCGGCCGAACGCCAGGCCCGTCCGCCACGGCGCCGGCCGTCAACCGTGACCGTCCGCCACCACGGCCGTCTTGCCCGCCGTCTGGGATGCGGCGATCCGCGCCGTCCGGTGCTAGGCTGACCGCCATGAGCATCGCCCTGCACCATCTCCTGACTATTGTTGCGTGCCTCACCTGGCGGGAAAGGCATGAGTCGCGCCACGAAGATGCGAAAGCGGGAGGGACCGATGGCGTCGCCGCGGCGTTCTGAGCACGAGCCACTGCTGACCGTGGGCGAGTTCCTCGTCGCCGACCCAGAGTCGTTCGGCAGCGCAGGACGCTACGAACTGGTCGACGGTCGCGTGGTCGCTCATGCCGCACCCGTGCCCGACCACGGCGCGATCGTGGTCAATCTCGGGGCCGCGCTGAAAGCCCGCCTGGCGCCGGGCAGCGGGTGCCGGGCGGAGGCCGCGACGGCCGCCGTGCCCAAGGGCAAGTCGGACACGACCGCCCGCATCCCGGACGTGCTGATCCGGTGCGCCGGCCTGCCCAGGGTCATGTTCGAGGTGGTGTCGCCGTCCGAACTCAGGAACCAGCGTGCGCGCGACGAGAAGCGGCGCGACCTGCAGGATGTCGAGGGCGCGGAGGAGATCGTCGAATTGTACCAGCATGACTACGCCTGCCACGTCTACCGGAGGCCGGAGCGGGACGCCGAGTGGACGTTCGAGGCGGTGGACGGCCCCGACGCGGTGCTCCGTTTGCGCAGCGTGGGCGTCGAGCTGCCGTTGGCCGAGGTATATGCCGGCGTCCTCGACCCGGACGGCGATGCGTGAAAGGCCGGGCGCCGTCGCGGCGCTGACCTGCGTGCTCAAACGCCCGACCTCGTGCAGAGCCTGGGCAATCTGGTCAGCAATCCCGTGGACAGAGCGGGCAGCGCCAACGCGCAGGTGGCATCCGGTTGCCCGGTTGTTGACGTCCCGGCCATTGTAGCTTTTGATCCCCGGGTGATGACGCGCTTCCCCGCCTCCGACCTCTATCACCTGCCGCTCTCCTAGCGGCGGGAAAGCTCATCGTTCCTCAACCGCTGCTTCGTCAGCGGCTGAGCCAGGCATGGCGCCGCTGGCCCGCAGCCTAGCAAGAGTCCAAGCCATGCTCAGCACCAGCGTCCCAACGTCCCGCCCGCCTCTGGGCATCATCGGCTTCGGCGCGTTCGGGCGCCTGATGGCCCGGCACCTGTGGCCGCACTTCCGATTGTGCGCCCATGATCCTGTCTTGCCGTCCGGCGGCTGCGTGGAAGGGGTCGTGCTGGACAGCCTGGCCGCGGCGGCGGGATGCCCGGTCGTGGTGCTGGCGGTGCCGGTCAACAAGCTGGCGGATGCGGTGCAGGCCATCGGGCCGCACCTGCAACCGGGCGCCCTCGTGCTGGACGTGGGGTCGGTCAAGCTGGTCCCGGCCGAGATCATGCGCCGGGGCCTGCCCGATCACGTGGAGATCGTGGCCACGCACCCCCTGTTCGGGCCGCAGAGCGCCCGGGACGGCATCCGGGGCCTCAAGGTCGCCGTCTGCCCGGTCTGCGGCGGGCGCGCCCCGCGCGTGGCCGCCTTTCTGCGCCGGGCGCTGGGCCTGGACGCCATCCTGACCACGCCCGAAGCCCACGACCGGGAAGCCGCGGTGGTGCAAGGGCTGACGCACCTGATCGCCAAGGTGCTGGTGCAGATGGAGCCCCTGCCGGCGCGCATGACGACCCGCAGCTTCGAGCTGCTGATGCAAGGGGTGGGCATGGTGCGGCATGACGCGCCGGAGGTGTTCCAGGCGATCGAGCGCGCCAACCCCTATGCCCCGCAGGTGCGCCGGCGCTTCTTCGACCTGGCCGCCCGGCTTGACGCCGAGCTCGCGGGCACGGCGCCGGCCGACGCCCCGGGCCTGCACGTCGTCACGGAGGCGCAAACGCCATGACGGGCGTTCACGGCAACTCAGCCGTAAGCGCGTGCAGCACGTCCTTGCCGAGACGGAAGAACAGCTTCTCGCGCTGCTCGGCCGCGCCGAGGTCCCGGTAGAAGGCGAGCAGCGGCGCGTCGTCCCGGTTGGCCGTCCAGTCGATCCGCCCCCAGCCGCCCTCGATGGCGAGGCGGGCGGCCGCCCGCATCAGGGCGGCGCCGATCCCTTGGCCGCGGCGGGAAGCGGTGACGAACAACTCTTTCAGGAACAGGCCGCGGCGCAGCCCGGGGCCGGGCCAGACGGCTGCCAGCGCCGCGACGCCGATGACGTCGGGCGCGCGGGCAACCAGGAGGGTGACGCCGGCGGGCAGGGCGCGCAGGTCGGCGAGGATCTCGCCGTCGGGGGGGCAGGGTGCACGGTAGTGTGCCTGCATTTCACGGAACAGGGCGACGAGGCCCGGCTCGTCGCCGGGGGCGAACGGGGAGACGTGGAAGGAAGGCCGGTCGGCCGCAGGATTGGTCATCGGAGCAGGCTACCTGGGTTCATTTCAAGCTGCCTGACCTTCTTTTGACCCGCGCCGTTGCCAGACTGCAGAAAGGTGGTTGCCAATTGCGTGCCGGACCCTGTGCGTATCTTCAACCTTCGTTGACCCGCGCCATGCCGCACCATAGGCTGCCCTTGTGACCGACACCCGTTGCCCTGCCGCGAGCCGACGCCGACGCTGCACCCCAGCGGCGGCTCGTGCGGCTGCGTGCAGATCGGCTTCTCTCCTGGTAGCGCCCGCCTCATCGTAGGCTCCCATCGCCAGAGCGGCCCCAAGCCCGCGTTCCCGAACCCCCGCAGCCCCCGGCTCCGGGGGTTTTTCTTTGTCCAACCCGCAGGAGAACACCCGTGCAAGGCCACGACCCCGAGGACTCCGACCCCGATCCTGCCCTGCCACCCAAAGCCGCCGGACATGCGCAGGTGCGCCGTGCGGGTCCGGCCGACGCCGCGGCCGTCCGAGAGCTGACGCGCGCGGCCTACGCCAAGTGGGTCCCGGTGATCGGCCGCGAGCCAAGGCCGATGACCGCGGACTACGACATGGCAGTGCGGGACCACCTGTTGGATCTACTGCACGTGGACGGCACCCTGGCCGCGCTGATCGAGATGGCGCCCGGCGCCGGCCACCTGCTGGTCGTCAACGTCGCGGTCGCGCCCGCCTTTCAGGGCCAGGGTCACGGCCGCGCCTTGATGGCGCACGCCGAGGAAGTCGCGCGGTCGCGCGGCCTGGGCGAGGTTCGGCTTTACACGAACGGGCGCTTCGTCGAGAACCTGCGGCTCTACGGCCGGCTCGGCTACCGGGTGGACCGCGAGGAGGCGCATCCACAGCTCGGCCCGGCGGTGTACATGAGCAAGCGACTTGCTGCGGACGGCTCCAACCTGTTCTCCGACCGCACAGGCTCCGTGCAGCACGGCAAGGCGTCCCGCTGATGCGGGACCTGCGCACCGCCGCGCCGCGACGTGCCCTGGGTGCGGCCCTCATGGCCGCGGCCATGCTGTCCTTCCCGTGCGGCGACGCCATCGCCAAGCTTCTCAGCACGCAGCACGCGCCGCTGTTCCTGGCCTGGGCGCGCTACGCAGCCGGCGCGGCGTTCGTCGTTCCGGCCCTCCTCCTCACCGGCCGCGGCACCTATGTTCCCGGCATCGCGCGCGGGCACGTCCCGATCCAGGCGCTTCGGGCCGCCTTCGCCGTCGGCGCGGTCAGCCTCTACTACCTGGCCATCGCCCGCATCCCTCTCGCCGACGCCGTCGGCGCCTACTTCGTCGCGCCCATCCTGGCGGCGCTGCTCTCGGCCGCCGTGCTCGGGGAGGCGCTAGGTCCGCGGCGCCTGCTCGCGGTGGGGGTCGGGTTCGCAGGCGCGCTCCTGGTCGCCCGGCCGGGCGTCACGATGGGCGCGGGCACGGCCTACGCCCTTGGTGCCGGTGGCTGCTTCGCCTGCTACATGGTGGCGACGCGGGCACGGGCGCAGTCCGGCTCGCCTCTGGCCACCCTCGCCTTTCAGTACGTGGCCGGCGTGCTGCTGCTGCTCGTGCCGGCGCTGCTGCACTGGAGTGTTCCGACCGTGGCGGCGTGGCTGCTCATCTTGCTCATGGGCTTGGTGTCCGCGGTCAGCCACTTGCTGGTGATCGCGGCGTTCCGCCTTGCCGAGGCGTCGTTGCTCGCGCCGCTGGTGTACCTCGAACTGCTCGGCGGCACGCTCCTCGGCCTGCTCGTGTTCGGCCAGCTTCCAGCGCCCGTGACATGGCTCGGCATCGCGCTGATCGTGGCGGGCGGCCTGGTTCTGATTGAGCGCCGACCACATGCGGAGGGAGGGACAGAATGAGCGTGTGGCAGGAGGAGAACACGAGGATGCCGGCGCCGCGTCCGCGCGTGGTCATCCTCAACGGCGTCGGCAGCGTGGGCAAGAGCTCGACGGCCCGGGCGCTCCAGGCGATCACCGCCGAGCCGTTCCTGCACGTCGCCATGGATGCGTTTCTCGACATGCTGCCGGAGGCAATGGTGGGCCACCCCGATGGCCTGGTGTTCGAGGCGGGCCGGGACGGGGAAGGCCGCCCGGCCGTGGCGGTCAGGAGCGGCCCCACCCTCGACCGTGCAATGCGGGGCATGCGGCACGCGGTCGCGGCCATGGCGGCGCAGGGGAACAACCTGGTCGTGGACGACGTGATGATCCGGGAGGGCCAGGACCGGGAATACCGCGCTTTGCTGTCCGAGTTCGGCGTGCGCCTGGTGGGCCTGTTCGCCCCGCTCGACGTGCTGGAGGCCCGAGAGCGGGAGCGCGGGGACCGAGAGATCGGCTTGGCGCGGTGGCAATACGAGCGGGTCCACCGCGGCAGGGCATACGACCTGGAGATCGACACCACCATGACCACGCCGGCGCAGAACGCCGAGCTGATCCGCGGCGCCTTTGATCTTTAGGAAACCCTCACGCCCGTGAGTGTGGCAGCGTTGTTGCGACGAGCGGGTTTCAGGACCGGACGCGGGCCGAGACCTTGGGAGAAGCGGACGAGAGGAGCGGGTGATGTCGGGTCACACCGGAAAGGGATTTCCATGCTGACGGTCTGGGGGCGGCGCAGTTCGTTCAACGTCCAGAAGG
>CALMVT010000035.1 GCA_937873175.1 uncultured Acetobacteraceae bacterium
ATCCGGCGACGCCGGTGAACCAGATCGGGCCGGCGCAGCGCTGTCGCCCCGATGGCCAGAGAAACCCTATCACGGAGGAAACACCATGCGTAAACGCACCCTGATGCTTGCCGCCGCCGCCCTGGCGGCTTCGCCCCTGGCATTGGGCACCGCAGGCGCCGCCGAGCCGGTGAAGGTCGGCCTCGCGGTGGCCAACCTGCAGGCCGACTTCTTTAACCAGATCAAGCAATCCGTCGAACGGAACGCCAAGGAGATGGGCGCCACGGTGGTGACCGTGGACGCCAAGGGCGACGGCGCCACCCAGGTCAGCCAGATTCAAGACCTTGTGAACCAGAAGGTCCAGGCGCTGATCTACATCCCGGCCGGCGCCGCCGCCGCCGCGATCCCGGTCAAGACCGCCAAGGCCGCCGGCATCCCGGTGGTTGCTGTGGACCGCAACCCAACGGACGCGCCGGGGGACACCTTCATCGCCACCAACTCGGTGGCCGCGGCCAAGGCGCTCGGCGACTATGCCTGCAAGCAGAGCGGCGGCAAGGGCGTGCTTGCCATCATCCAAGGCCAGATCGGCACCACGCCCGAGCAGGACCGCGACAAGGGCTTCAAGGAGGCCATGGCAAGCTGCCCCGGCATCAAGGAAGCCACCCGCGAAGCGTCCAAGATGTGGATGAAGGACGAGGGCTTCAACATCGCGCAGAACATGCTGCAGCGGAACCCGAGCATCAACATGTTCTTCGGCCGGGCGGACGCCCTGGCGCTCGGGGCCGCGCAGGCGGTCAAGGCGTCGGGCATCGACCACAAGGTTTACGTGTTCGGCTTCGACGGCGACCTCGCCGGCTTGAGGGCGGTCAAGGACGGCGCGCTCGATGCCACCATGACCCAGCGCACCCAGTTCATGGGCAAGCTCGCCCTGCAGTCGGCGCTCGACCTTGTGGCCGGCAAGAAGGTCCCGGCCGAGCAGTTGCAGGACGCGTCGCTGACCACGAAGGAGAACGTGGACGGCTTCATCGCCAACCATCCCTGATCGGCCGGGCAGCGGTGCGCGGGTCGCGCACCGCTGCCTACGCCGCAGCAATCGCCGCCCCGATGTGGGCGGAGCGCCACGGCAGGGCGAGCAGGCCGGGAGAGCTTGATGTCGAACGACCATCCCATTCTCGCCGAAGGGCTGTCGATCCGCGGGATCACCAAGCGCTACGGGCCGATCACGGTGCTGCGCGACGTCAATCTCGACGTGAAGCCCGGCGAGACCGTGGCGCTGCTTGGGGAAAACGGGGCGGGCAAGTCCACGGTGTCCTCCGTGATCGCCGGCCTCGTGCCGCCCACGGCGGGCGTCATGTTCTGGAACGGCCAGCCCTATGCCCCGTCCAGCCCGGCCGACGCGCTGCACACGGGCATCGGCCTGATCCACCAGGAAATGCGGCTGCTGCCGGACCTGTCCATCGCGGAGAACGTTTTCGTCGGGCGGTTGCCGACGAGGAACGGCCGCGTGGACCGGGCCGCCATGGCGCGGCGTGCCGCCGACAATCTCCGCAGCCTGGGGCTTGAGGCGTCGCCGGCGACCCTTGTGCGCGAACTCCGGGTCGCGGCCCAGCAGCAGGTCGAGATCGCCAAGGCCCTGACCCTCAACGCCCGGTTCCTGATTTTCGACGAGCCAACGGCGGCGCTGGGCGGGGAAGAAACCGATCACCTGTTCGCGCAGATCGAACGGCTGAAAGGCGCCGGGATGGGCTTCGTCTACATCAGCCACCGGCTCGACGAGATTGCCCGCATCGCCGACCGGGTCGTGGTGCTGCGCGACGGCCAGATGGCCGGCAGCTACGAAACGGCCCAGGTTCCGGTGAAAACACTGGTGGAGGCCATGGTCGGGCGCTCCTTGGAGCGCATGTTCCCCACCATAGAGCCGACGAACGGTCGGGAAGTCCTGCGCGTCGAGGGCCTGACCTCTCCCGGCGGGGCGTTCAGCGGGGTGTCCTTCTCGGTCAAGGCCGGCGAGGTGTTCGGGGTGGCCGGCATTGTCGGCGCCGGGCGGACGGAGCTGATGCGCGCCATCGCCGGCGCCGATCCCATCGCGTCCGGCACGATCACCGTGGAAGGAAAGCCGATCGCGCCGAAAAGCCCGGCCGACAGCCTCGCGGCCGGGATCGTCCTCGTTCCGGAGGACCGCAAGGCGCAGGGCCTCGTGCTGGAACACACGATCGGCGACAACATCGCGCTGGGCAACTATCCCTGCGTGGCGCCGAGCGGCTTCGTGGCGCCGGGCGCGGTCCGGCGCTTCGCCGAGGAGAACATCCGGCGCTTCGGCATCAAGGGCCGGGCCGGGCAGCCGGCCAACCACCTGTCGGGCGGCAACCAGCAGAAGGTCGTGCTGGCCAAGAGCATCGCCCGGAAGCCCCGGGTCGTCATCCTGGACGAGCCGACGCGCGGCATCGACGTGGGCGCCCGGGCGCAGATCTACGACGTGATCGCGGCGCTCGCCCGGGAGGGCCTTGCCGTGGTCGTGGTGAGTTCGGACCTCGACGAGGTGCTGGGCCTGTCCCATCGCGTGATGGTGCTGAGCCGCGGCGCCAACCGGGGCATCCTCGACCACACGCAAGCCAACCGCGTTTCCGTGATGGAGCGGGCGACGCACTGACGGTTGAAAGGGAGCACGAACGGGATGGAACTCTTCAGTCTGGGCAAGCAGGTGGCCCTGGTCACCGGCGCGGGCAGCGGCATCGGCCAGCGCCTTGCCGCCGGGCTTGCGGAGGCCGGCGCCGACGTTGCCTGCTTTGACCTGCCGGACTCGCCCGGCATCGCGGGCACCCTCGATGCGATCAAGAGGCATGGCCGCCGCGCGGTCGCGCTCGCCGGCAACGTGACGGAGGCTGACGACCTCGCCCGGGCCGTGGCGGAAACCGAGGCGGCGCTGGGGCCGCTCGGCCTTGCGGTGAACTGCGCCGGCATTGCCAACGCCGCGCCTGCCGAGGCGATGCCGCTGGCGCAGTGGCAGCGCATGCTCGACATCAACCTGACCGGCGTGTTCCTGTCCTGCCAGGCCGAAGCCCGGGTGATGCTGCCGCGCCGCCGCGGGGCCATCGTGAACATCGCGTCGATGTCCGGCTCCATCGTCAACCGCGGCATCCTGCAGGCCCACTACAACACCTCCAAGGCCGGCGTCGTCCACCTGAGCAAGTCGCTGGCGATGGAGTGGGTGGGGCAAGGGCTTCGCGTCAACTCGGTCAGCCCCGGCTACACCTCGACGCCCATGAACCTCCGGCCGAAGGTGGCGGAGCAGGTCAAGCGCTTCGAGGCCGAAACCCCGATGGGCCGCATGGCAAGCGTCGATGAGATGGTGGGGCCGGTCGTGTTCCTGCTGAGCCGCGCGGCGTCCTTCGTGACGGGCGTTGACCTTCTGGTGGATGGCGGCTTCGAGTGCTGGTGAGGCTGCTTCCCGGATTCGGCGAGGTGCGACACAGCAAGCGAGCAATCACACGATGTCCCGGTCCGATGACTTGCGCCTGATTACCCGCATTGCCCAGATGTACTACGTCGAGGACCGCAAGCAGGCCGAGATCTCCGAAGCGCTGCACATTCCCCAGGCCCGCATTTCCCGGCTGCTCAAGCGCGCGGTGGACGAGAACATTGTGCGCATCTCGATCTCGCCGCCGCCCGGCGTGTTCGTGGAGCTGGAAGCCGAGCTGCGTGACCGCTACGGGCTGGACCAGGCGATCGTCGCGGAAAGCGTGAGCGACAAGGAGGAGTCCGTCACCGCTGCCATCGGCGACGCCGCGGCCCACTTCGTCGAAACAACGGTGGCCGACGACGAGGTGATCGGGATGTCGTCCTGGAGTTCCTCCCTGCTCCGCATGGTCGATT
Source organism: uncultured Acetobacteraceae bacterium (assembly GCA_937873175.1). Classification (GTDB taxonomy): domain Bacteria; phylum Pseudomonadota; class Alphaproteobacteria; order Acetobacterales; family Acetobacteraceae; genus CAHJXG01. The sequence continues at coordinate 3,853 of CALMVT010000035.1, forward strand.
CCATCACGCCGCTGAAGCGTGTGCGGGCGTCCAAGGTCGTGCAGATCCTGGGCGGCATCGGAAGCCCCGCCGTTCAGTCGCATGCCCAGCACCTCGTGACGCGCATGGCGCAGTTGACGGGCGCCACGGCCCAGTTCCTGCCTGCGCCGGGCGTCGCCGGCTCCGCGGAAAGCCGCCAGATCCTTCTCCGGGACCCCTTTGTCGCCGAAACGCTGGGCTGCTTCTCGCGGCTGACCCTGGCGCTGGTGGGCATCGGCGCCATGGTCCCGTCCAAGATGCTGGTCAACTCCGGCAACGCCTTTACCCGGCAGGAACTCGACGATCTCGCCGCGCAAGGCGCCGTGGGCGACATGGGGCTGCGCTTCTTCGACGCCGCGGGCGCCCCCGTCGTCACGCCCCTGAACGACCGCGTCATCGGCATCACGCTGGCGGAGGTGAAGGCGGCCAAGCGCGTCGTGGCGGTGGCCGGCGGCGCGCGCAAGGCGGCGGCGATCCGGGCCGCCCTTGCAGGCGGCTACCTCGATGTCCTGATTACCGACTACTTCACGGCCGAGCGCCTCGCTGCGCCTGACGCCACGGCCGGACATCTCGTGGCGCCCGGCGCCGGCCCGCCACGATAAAACCCCAACGAAAGGAGCAGCCCCGTGCCGACCCCCGCCTCCACCCGCTTCGCGGACAAGACCGTCGTGATCACCGGCGCAAGCCGCGGCATCGGCGCGGCCATCGCCCGACGCTTCGCCCGCGAGGGCGCCGCCGTGCTGGTGAGCGCGAACGAGCCGCGCGTGGCGGAGGTCGCGGACGCGATCACCGCCGAGGGCGGCAAGGCGGCGAGCTTCGTCGGCGACGTGACCGACAAGGCAAGCGTGGTCGCGCTTTACGACGCGGCAGAGGCGGCGTTTGGCCGGGTCGATGTCTCCGTCCAGAACGCCGGCGTCATAACCATCGCCAAGGTTGAAGCGATGTCCGAAAGCGAGTGGGACAAGGTCATGGACGTGAACGCCAAGGGGGTGTTCCTGTGCTGCCAGGAAGCCATCCGCCGCATCCGCAGGCACGGGGGCGGCGGCCGGCTGATCAACACGGCATCGGGCCAGGCCCGGCAAGGCTTCATCTACACGCCCCATTACGCCGCCTCGAAGTTCGGCGTCGTCGGCATCACGCAGAGCCTGGCCAAGGAGGTCGCCAAGGAGGGCATCACCGTGAATGCCTTCTGCCCCGGCATCATCGAAACCGAGATGTGGGCCTACAACGATGCGGCCTGGGGCAAGCTGCTCGGCAACTACGCGCCGGGCGAGCTGATGGCCGAATGGGTGCGCAACATCCCCATGGCCCGCGCCGGGTCCGGCGACGACGTGGCCGGCCTCGTTGCATTCCTGGCAAGCGACGATGCCGCCTACATCACGGGGCAGACGGTCAACGTGGATGGCGGGCTGATCATGTCCTGACCGGGCCTTCCCGGCTGCCCGCCGCCGCCTCATCTAGATTGGGACAGGATCGGGTGGAGCAGCGTGGAACGGGCTTTTGATGTCGTCGTGGCCGGCGCCGGGCCGGTCGGCTTGGCATTCGCCGCATCGCTGGCCGGCGCCGGGCTGCGGATCGCGCTGGTGGACCCGCAGGCGGAAGCAGCCTTGGCGGACCCCGCCGATGACGGAAGGGAGATCGCGCTGACCGACCGCAGCGTGGCGATGCTGGCGGCGTCCGGCGCTTGGGCCAAGATCCCCGCGGGCCAGGTCGCGCCGTTGCGCCGCATGCAGGTGCTCAACGGACCCTCCGATTACGCGATGCAGCTCGGGCACGGCGGGACGGGCGGCGGCATGCTGGGGCGCTTCGTGCCCAACCATTGGCTTCGCCGCAGCCTGCACGCCGTCGTGCGGGATCTCCCCGGCGTGGCCGTGCTGCCGGGCTTGTCGGTCGCCGCGGTCCAGGCGCAAAGGCGCGGCACGGTGGCCACCCTGTCCGACGGCCAGGCGCTGACGGCGGCGTTGGTGGTCGCGGCCGACACCAGGCGGTCGCGGCTGCGTCGGCAGCAGGGCATCGGCGCGGCGCTGCACGACTACCGGCAACGCATGCTGGTCTGCCCGGTCGCGCATCCCCTTCCGCACGGGGAAACGGCCACGGCCTGGTTCGAGTATGGCCAGACCCTGGTGACGCTGCCCTTGAACGGCGGCCGGTCTTCCGCCGTGCTGACGGTGGGCGAGGCCGACGCGGCCGCGCTGCTGCAGATGGACGACGCGGGGTTCGGCCGCGAGCTGACCCGGCGCTACCGTGGCCGGCTGGGCGCCATGCGGCCGGTCGGCGGGCGGCACGCCGTGCCGGTGGTGACGGCCTATGCCGCCCGCTTCGTCGGCCGGCGCTTCGCCCTGCTGGGCGACGCCGCGGTCGGCATGCACCCGACAACCGCGCACGGCTTCAACTTCGGGATGCTCGGGCAGCACGCCCTGGCGCGGGAACTGCGGGGCGCGTTGGCGGCCGGGCGAAACGTGGCCGACCCGGCGGTTCTGGCACGCTATGAGGCGGCGCACCGTGCCGAAACGCGGCTGTTCTTTGCCGGGGCGGAGGCGCTGATGCGGCTTTACGCGGCCGGGGACAACATGCCGGCGCGTTTGTTGCGGAACGGGGCGCTGCGGCTGGGCAACCTGCCCCTGCTGCGCCAGGCGCTGGCGGCGCGGATGCGCGACCCTGACAAGAACCTCATCGGGCCGGCTGGACGGCCCGGGGCATGAGGGGTCTGATCCTGGACGGGGCGGCACGGACGACCGATCTTGCGCCCTTGGATCCCGACCGGGGAGCAGGAGGACCAGGCGGCATGAGGATGATCTTCTACGCGCATGCGAGCTTTCGGCTGGAAACGCCGGAGGTGAGCGTCGTCACCGACCCGTACACGCCCGGGGCATCGGGCTTCGGACCCATCGACGAGCCGGCGGACCTCGTCATCATGAGCTCGGCCACGGACCGGTTCCACTCCGACCCGAGCCATGTCCGCGGCGACCCGGTGGTGGTGAACGCGCTGCTGGACGTGCCGCCGGGCGGGATCACCGTGCGCGGCGTGCCGATCCGCGCCTTTCCCACCAGCGAGAGCCTGACCTTCGACTTCGGGCGCGACCCCGATGCCAACGCGATGTACCTCTTCACCGTTGGGGGCGTGCGGGTGCTGCACATGGGCGACGTCGGCAACCCTGTCGCGCCCGCCGTCCTGGATGCCCTGGCGGGACAGGTGGACGTGCTGCTGGCCCTGGCCGGCGCCCATGCGACGATCGCCCTTGATGACCTCGACCGGGCAATTGCAGCCATCGCTCCCCGCATCGTCATTCCGATGCACTACTGGCACCCACGGGGCGTGCTCAAGATCGAGCCGGTCGATCGGTTCCTGCAGCGCCACCCTGAGGCGCTGATCAGCCGCCGCAACGGGCCGTCATTGCTCATCGATCCCGACCACCTGCCCGCGACACGCGAGATCATCGTGCTGGACCAGGCCCGCTAGGCGCAACCGGGCTGCGCCGCCAGCCGCGCCGCATGGCGGCTGCCCTCAACCTCCCCCGCTGCCGGCGGGGCCTGGACGGGTGCGGCGCCCTGGCGTCGGCGTCCACCACCGATTGCAGCATGCCGTCGATCTGCTTGGTCAGCGCGTCGGCAAGCTGTGGGTTGGTGATCAGGTCAGACGCCAGGCGGCTGGCCACCGTGTTGCGCAAGGCGGCTATCCGATCGTAAAGGCCCTGGTAGTCTCGTTGGGTCGCCATCTGTGGAACTCTCCACGCGACTCCTACGGAAGAATGGTCAGGCCACCACCGAGAACGTCAGTGTCCCGGAAACCGTTTTGCGTGAAGCGGACGTCGTAGGTTCCCGCCGCGAGGGCCGGCGGCTTTCTGACCGATAGGAGGCGGTCGGAAAGGAATCCGAGGTTGGCCGCGCCACGACAGAAAGCCGCTGCGACAGCAGGACAAGTTGCGTGCCGAAGAAAGCGCGGGGGTTGTCGGTTTCAAAGGACTGGAGGTTGTTCAGCCAGCTTTGGGCGAGGGCAGTGACACGGTCCGAAATGATCCGGAAGTTCGTGACGTTCTGTTCGTCGGCGACCGGGTTGTCTTGCGGGCCGCTTCGGGTGGAGGCTGTGTGAAAACGCGCTTCTGAAAATCGCGAACAGAATGTCTTGCTACCCG
>CALMVT010000036.1:0-17887 GCA_937873175.1 uncultured Acetobacteraceae bacterium
GACGGAGCGCAGGGTGAGCGCGCGCCAAGCGCCCCGCACCGACCGGGCCGCCGCCCGCGGCACGCGCGGGTGGCGTTCCAGGAAACCGTGTGCCCGGGCAATGGCCTTCGGGTGCCGGGCGGCGATGCCGCGCACCGGCCCGGTGAGCCTCCAACTCGACGAGGACAGCACCGCCCGCAAATGGTCCTCGGCCCCCTCCGCGCGGGCCTGCTGCGCCAGAGCTTCGGCGTGCCACATCGCCGCCATCGCCTCCGCCTCGGCGAGCTTGGCGCGCAGGCCGGCGTCCCGCGTGGAGGACCGCTCGGCCTGGCGTTCCAGCTCGGCGCGGTAGGCGGCCTCGTGCCGGGCATAGCGCTCGGCCCGCCGCCGCAGCAGCGCGCCATGCGCCTGGACGAGGCCGTCGTAGTCCGCATGCCGTTGCTCAAGCTGCTGCGCCAGCCCGCGCGTTTCCGCTTCGCGCTGGGCCAGGCGTTCGCCCAGCGATGCGGCCTCGTCCTGCAAGCGCGCTTCCGCCCGGAGCAGGCGCTCGGTCAGGGACGCCACCTCGGCTCCGAGCCGCGCCTGCTCATCGTTGCGCTGGACCAATTGGCGATGCCAGTCCTGCGCCTCCGCCACCTGGCCGGCCAGTTGGACGTCGCGCTTGTTCAGCTCTTCCTGCACGCGCTGCGCATAGTCGCCCTGTTCCTGCAAGCGCTCGGTCAGCGACTGGATCTCCTGCCGGGCGGCGGCCGGCGCGACGAGCAGCGCCTCGACGCCGCTGGTCTCGACGTAAAGGCTGCCGATGCTCGGCACAAAGGGCTGGTCGGAGGCGATGGCCACCAGGTAGATCGGCCGGGGCAGCCCGACGGAAGCCTCAAACAGCCGGTCATCGCGCTTCTCGAACGTCAGCAGGGGCGCGGTTTCGGCCGGCAGTTCCTCCGCGACCAGCGCCGATCCCAGCAGCGGGCGCTGCGCATACATCGAAACATGGCCGAAACTCGCCCGGAGCAGCGTGCCGAACTCGGCATGGGTCAGCTCGCGGACGTGGTAGGGATTGGGGGTGCCGCCCGCCGGGGAGTACACGTCCCGCTCGGGCGAGCTGATGACGAACAGCCCCCCCGGGCGCAGCACCCGGCGCACCTCGGCCATGAACTCGTCGTGTTCGTAGAAGTGCTCCAGCGTTTCAAACGACACCACCGCGTCGAAGCTGTTGTCCGGGCAGGGGATGCGCCGCGCGTCGCCGTGCAGGAAGGTCAGGCCCGGCGCGCCGTAGGCCGCCCGGGCGTGCTCCACCGTGTCCTCCGCGATCTCCACGCCGACCACGCTGCGCGCCACCTGGGCCAGCAGGGCGGCGCCGTAGCCCTCCCCCGACGCCACATCCAGCACGTCCATGCCGCGGCACAGGCTGCGTGCGAAGAAGTAGCGGTGCAGGTGCTCGATCTCGACCTGCCCCCCCGTTTCCGTGGTCAGCCGCTCGCCCGTCCAGGCCAGCGCGGAGGACGGCGCGGCGCGTTGGAATATCTCGCCCATGGTTCAATCCTGATCGAAGGCCCGCCGCACCCGGCGGCGGCCCCTGCTAGTTCAGCCGGTCGCTTCGGCCCAGCACGAAGTAAAGGTTGTCCGAAGAAAGCCGGCCCGACCGTATCAGCTCCCGCTCCAGGATCATCAGCAGCTTCAGGATGCAATGGTCGCCCGCGCTCCGAAAGTTTCCCGCCCGGCGGGCCAGCAGCGTGCGCAGCAGCGTGCCACCCATCGGCGACACTTCCTGCACCGGAAAGGAGGAGAACAGCAGGCTGCGCAGGTCGGCGCTGCGCGGCGCCTCGCTCGGGTCGGCCCGCGCCACCTCCGCCGCCGTGTCGATGACCAGCGCCGGCTCGACCTCCCGGGTCAGCAAGTTGACCCGGAGGTGCTCGGGGAATGCCTCGAACATTTCGTCCAGCAGCCGCTTGGTGTCATGGGTGATCTGCAGGCGGGACGGGCCGAAGTAGTCCAATCCCAGGATCACGCCGTCCAGGGCGACGACCCGGTTGAGGAACGGCAGGAACCGCTCGATGTCGGTGCAGTGATGCATGGAGTGGCAAAAGAACGCCACGTCGAACGCTTCATCGCCCACGGCCTCGGGGTTGTTGTAGTCGAACTGCTGGAAAGCCTGGTCCGGGCACAGGCCCTGGAGGTTGTCGCGCGCCCGGCCGAGCAGCGCCGGGTCATACTCCCGGCAGACGATCCGCCCGACCGGCCAGCCGCGCGACAGCACCGCCTGCTCGATCTGCCCGGTGCCGCAGCCGAAGGACACCATGGACAGCAAGCGGCCGGGGGCGCCGTCCCGGGCGGCCAAGCGCTCCGCCAGCGGGCGGAGGTGCCGGTGCAGGGAATGGTCCACCCAATCGCCGCCAACCGCACGCGCGGACCCGGTATGCAGCTCGGCAACATGGTCGTGCATGGCCGGGATGCCCATCCAATCGGTGAGTGAGCGCATTTCTTCCCAGTTCTCGGCCAAGGCTTGCCGCCACGTTGAAACGCCTTCCACTGCCATCAACCCCGCTTGCCCCCCGTTCGCGCCCGCCGCGCGTGGCGCATCGGCGTCAGGCCGGATCAGTTCCGTACCGCCGCCCGGCGTCAAGCCCTGCAGGACAAGGACAGTGCCTCGGCTTAGCGAGGCTTGGTGGGCAAGGGCAGTCTGTCGCGCGGTTCAGGACCGACGGAACGTCGGCTTTCCCTCCTTTCCATCCGGCATGTTGCCTTCCCGCTCCAGCCACGAACGAAACGCGGCAGCGAGCGCGTCCTTCTTGGTTTCCGACACGTAGGTGCAGTAGCTCCGGGCCGGCAGGAATGGGCCGGGGAACGGGGCGACCAGGCGGTTGTGCGCCAGGTCATCAGAAACCAGTGCCGTAGGCCCCATGGCGACGCCGATCCCGTCCAGAGCGGCCTGCAGCGTGAGGTAGAAGTGATCAAGGATCAGCACCGCGTCCGGCTCAAGGTCCGCGGCGCCAGCCTTGGCAAGCCAGTCGTCCCAAAGCCTGGGAAGGCTCAAGGTGTGCAGAAGCGTATGTCGCCTCAGGTCGCCGAACGTCCGAAGCGGCAGGCGGTCGAGCAGGGCCGGACTGCAGACGGGCAGCCGCTCCTCGGACAAGAAGGGGCGCACCGAGTAGCCATAGAATGCGTCCGGGCCGCCCCGGATGACGATGTCGTAGGAGTCCCGCAGAGCCTCTACCGCCTCGTTTGAGGTTTCCAGCCTGACCCTGACGCCGGGGTGCTGGTCCTGGAACCTTGCCAGCCTTGGAACCAGCCAACGCAGGGCGAAGGTCGCGGGGGCGTTGACCCGGAGCACCGCGCCGTCGTCGTGGCCATACCTCGTTGTCGCGGAAGCGACCCGATCAAGTGCAGGGCCGATTTCGGACAGGTAGGCGCGCGCCGCGGGCGTCAGCACGACACGCCGGTTATGCCGCTCGAACAGCGGCGCGCGCAGCCAGTCCTCAAGAAGGCGGACATGCTGGCTGATTGCGCCATGCGTCACGCCCAGCTCGCCCGCGGCGGCCTTGAAGCTGCCGAGGCGCGCGGCGGCTTCAAAGGCGCGCAAGGCGTTGAGGGGCGGCAGGGAGCGCGGCATTCGCGTGAGTTTTTCTGTTCAGTAGCCGCAGGTTTAATGGTTTGCGGGTCGTATCTGCAATAGATATGCTGTTCTACCAGAATTCTGGGAGCGGTCGCTGTTGTTCATCGTCGTCGGCCGCAAGGCCGGGTTCCCGCGCATCGCAACCTTCAACCGCGGCGCCGGTTGTTTCGAGCGCATCGCATGACCCCGTTTGTTTTCGCCTGCGTGGCCTGCGCCGCGATCATGCACGCGGGCTGGAACGCCGTTCTTCGTGGCGCAAGCGACCGGCTATGGTCGATGACGCTGATGATGATCGCGGTCGCCGGCGCCACGGCGATCGGAGCGGTGTTGGTGCCGTGGCCCAACCCGGCGAGTTGGCCTTACGTGATCGCCTCGGCCGTCATCCATACCGGCTACAACCTGTCCCTCGTAAGAACCTACCGGTCCGGCGATCTCGGGCAAACGTATCCCGTGTCGCGTGGGTCCTCGCCTGTTCTCGTTGCACTGGGCGCGGCGGTGTTCGCGCAGGAAGCCATCGGCGTCGTGGCCGCCATCGGCATCACGCTGGTGTCCGGCGGCATCGTTTCGCTCGCCTTTCAAGGCAAGACGGTGCGCGCCGACTTCCTTCCCGCCGCGTTCACCACCGGCGTCCTGATCGGGGCGTATACCGTCGTCGATGGGATCGGCGTGCGGCTTTCCGGAAACAGCCTGGCTTACTCGAACAGCATGTTCCTGCTGTGGAGCATCACCATGCCCCCCATCTTTTACGCGATGCGCGGGAAGCCGCCGGCATACACCAGGGCGCAAACGGCGATGGCGCTCACTGGCGGCATCGTTTCCATCCTCGCCTACGGTGTTGTCATCTGGGCCATGCAGCACGACGCGATGGGCGTGGTGTCCGCGTTGCGGGAAACCAGCGTGGTCTACGCGGCCATCATTGGACGGGTTTTCCTCAAGGAGAAGCTGACCGCGCGCCGGATCACATCCTGTCTTGCGATTGCCATGGGCGCGGCGTGCTTGGCTTATTGATCGGCTGACAAACGTTGCCCCGCCGGGCCGGCGCTTTGCGTTTCGGCAAAACCGAGGCTTAGAATGCCGGCCTTTGAACACAGGCGCAGGCGCGATGAACGTGACAGTCCACAGACCCTCCACCCGGCGCCAGCCATCGGCCAGCCGCGCCTCCGCAGCGAAGCCGATCAGCGCCGCCCGATGACCGCCAAACCGAACGCCGCAGCGCCGGGCCAGACACTCGGCACCGCCAAGGCGGCGGACATGGCCAAGAGGATCATCGACGAGGTTTCCCCGTTCTTCCACGCCAGCGGGTCGCTGTATCCCGACGTGCTGTGGAAGCTGTTCCACGAGCATCAGGACGCCCGCGCCCGCGTGTCCGTGGAAACCGGCTGCGGCCTGAGCACGCTGCTGCTGTCGAACCTGAGCGAACGGCACACCGCCTTCACCCTGCCGCTGGGCGACAGCCTGCAGAACACGCAGAACCACCCCTACCTGCGGCCCGAGACGACGAAGTTCGTCGTCGGCCCGTCCCAGGTGATGGTGCCGAAGTGGCAGTTCTCCGATCCCGTCGATTTCGCGCTGATCGACGGCCCGCACGCTTACCCGTTCCCGGACCTGGAGTATTACTCCATCTACCCGCACATCCGCCCCAGCGGCGTGCTGGTGATTGACGACATCCACATCCCGACGATCCATCGCCTATACGAGTTCCTGCGCGACGATGAGATGTGGGAACACCGGGGCGACGCGCGGACGACGGCGTTCTTTCGCCGTACTGCCAGCCCGATCTTTGACCCGTTGGGCGACAACTGGCCGGGCCAGAGATTCAACCGCCGCCGCTTTGCCGCGCACGAAGCGCTCGAAGCCGTGTTCGGCGCCGGGTGGTATCAGGCCGAGTTCGGCGTGCCCCGGCCCGACGCCCCGACGGTTGCCCCAGTGATCGCCCCAGTCGCCGCCGGCCCGGACCCGCGCGACGCGGAGATCGCGGCGCTACGGGCGGAGGTGGCGGCGCTTAAAACCTCTACCACTTGGCGGGCGACGCGCCCGCTCCGCGACGCCGTGGACTGGGCGCGACGGCGCAAGTAGCCGCGCCGGTCAGCCCGGCGGCGCCTCGCCGATCTCGTGGCAGGCCAGCCTTTCCAGCACGCGCACCATGCCGGAATGGTCCCACGCCTTGCCGCCAGCCGCCGCGGCGGCGTTGAACAGTTCCTGGCAGGTGGCCGTGTTCGGCAGGCTAACGCCCAGCGCGCGGGCGCCGGCGAGCGCCAGGTTCAGGTCCTTCTGGTGCAGCTCGATCCGGAAGCCCGGGTCGAAAGAGCGCTTGATCATGCGCTCCCCGTGCACCTCCAGGATGCGCGAGGTCGCCAGCCCGCCCATCAGCGCCGCCCTGACGCGCGCCGGGTCGGCGCCGGCCTTGGAGGCGAACAGCAGCCCCTCCGCCACCGCCTCGATGGTCAGCGCCACAATGATCTGGTTGGCGACCTTGGTGGTTTGCCCGTCGCCGTTGCCGCCGATCAGGGTGACGTTCTTGCCCATCAGCTCGAAGATCGGCTTGACCTTGGCGAAAGCCTGCTCCGGCCCGCCCACCATGATGGTGAGGCTGGCCGCCTTGGCCCCCACCTCGCCGCCGGACACCGGGGCGTCCAGGTAGTCGCAGTCGAGCTCGTTGATGCGCCTCGCGAACTCCTTGGTGGCAATGGGCGAGATGGAACTCATGTCCACCACCACCTTGCCCGGCGACAGGCCGCCCGCCACGCCATTCTCCCCGAACAGCACCGCCTCCACGTCCGGGGTGTCCGGCACCATGGTGATGATCACGTCCGACGACGACGCGACCTCCGCCGGGCTGCCGCAGGCGCGGGCGCCCTGGTCCAGCAGTTCCTGTTTCACCGGGGAACGGTTGTAAGCGAACACGCTGTGCCCGCCCGCGAGGAGGTGGCCCGCCATGGGCCGCCCCATGATGCCGAGGCCGATGAAGCCGATGTTGCTCATTGATTTTTCACTCCCAGCAGGTCAGCGCACGGCGGGTTCCAGGACTTTCGGCGGCTCGGCGCCCATGTCCTGGCTTTTGCGGATCGACAGCGACGGGTCAAGGCACAAGATGTCCTCGAACTCGTTGACGCTGTCCACCTCCGTGCCCATGGAAATGTTCGTGACCTTCTCCAGGATGAATTCCAGGACGACCGGCACTTGATGCTCCCGCATCAGTTCGTGCGCCCGGGCGAAGGCGTCGCTGAACTCGTTGGGGCTTTTCACCCGGATCGCCTTGCAGCCCAGGCCCTCCGCCACCGCCACATGGTCCACGCCGTAGCCGCGCGGCGCGTCCCCATCCGGCTCGACGTTGATGTTGTCGAAGGCGAGGCTGACCTCGAAATCCATCTGGAACCCGCGCTGCGCCTGGCGGATCAGCCCAAGGTAGGAGTTGTTCACCACGACGTGCAGATACGGCAGCTTGTGCTGCGCGCCGACTGCCAGCTCCTCGATCATGAACTGGAAATCGTAGTCGCCCGACAGTGCCACGATGGGCTTGTCCGGGTCCGCCGCCCGCACGCCGAGCGCTGCCGGCAACGTCCAGCCGAGCGGCCCGGCCTGGCCGCAGTTGATCCAGTTGCGCGGCTCGTACACCCTGAGGAACTGCGCCCCTGCGATCTGCGACAGGCCAATGGTGGTGACATAGCAGGTGTCGCGGCCGAACACCTGGTTCATCTCCTCGTACACCCGCTGCGGCTTCAGCGGCACGGCGTCGAAGTGGGACTTGCGCAGCATGTTGGCCTTGCGGTGCGCGCAGGCGCCGGCCCATTCCGCCCGGTCCCGCAGCGTTCCCGCTGCCTTCATCTCGCGTGCCACGGCGATGAACATCCCGAGCGCCGCCTTGGCGTCCGACACGATGCCGAAGTCCGGGCCGAACACCCGGCCGATCTGCGTCGGCTCGATATCGACGTGCACGAACTTGCGGCCCTTGGTGTAAACCTCCACCGACCCGGTGTGCCGGTTAGCCCAGCGGTTGCCGATGCCGAGCACGAAGTCGCTGTCCAGAAACGTCGCGTTGCCGTAGCGGTGGCTGGTTTGCAGGCCCACCATACCGGCCATCAACGGATGGTCGTCCGGGATGCTGCCCCACCCCATCAAGGTCGGGATCACCGGCACGCCGGTCAGCTCCGCGAATTCCACCAGGAGGGCGCACGCATCTGCGCCGATGATGCCGCCGCCGGCGACCAGCAACGGGCGCTCCGCCGCGTTCAGCATCGATAGCGCCTTTTCCGCCTGGCGGCGCGAGGCGGCGGGCTTGTGCACCGGCAGCGGCTCGTAGGTGTCGTCGTCGAACTCGATCTCGGCCATCTGCACGTCGATCGGCAGGTCGATCAGCACCGGGCCGGGCCGCCCGCTGCGCATGACGTGGAACGCCTGCTGGAACACCATGGGCACCAGCGCCGGTTCCCGCACGCAGACGGACCACTTGGTGACGCCCTTGCTGATCGTCTCGATATCAACCGCCTGGAAGTCCTCCTTGTGCAGCTTGGCGCGCGGCGCCTGGCCGGTGATGCACAGGATGGGCACGCTGTCGGCCAGCGCGGTATACAGCCCGGTGATCATGTCGGTGCCCGCTGGCCCCGAGGTGCCGATGCAGACGCCGATGTTGCCGGGCTTGGCGCGGGTGTAGCCGTCCGCCATGTGCGACGCGCCTTCCACGTGGCGGGCCAGGATGTGGCGGATGGAGCCGCGCGCCTTGAGCGCGGCGTAGAGCGGGTTGATGGCGGCGCCGGGCACGCCGAAGGCGACGGTGATGCCTTCCCGCTCCAGCACGCGTACCGCGGCATCGATCGCTTTCATTTTGGCCATTTGCTGCTCCCGCCCTTTTGTTGTTGGAGCCAGCATCGCCAAGCCCGGCCAAATAAGCCAGAAAATTTGCGAGCGTTCCCGCAATGTGGAAAGCCACCTGGATTCTACAGCAAAATCAATATTATGCTGCATTGCGAAAACATGGCAGTTGCGCTACAAAGCGGCGATCAGGAGAGAACGCCGTGCGAGCACCCCGCCCATCCGCGCAGCCCAGCAAACCGACCCGCCCGCCGCTCCGCCCCGCGCCGGAGCGCTCGGACCAGGTGCAGTCGCTCGTGCGCGCGCTCGCCATCGTCAACCGGCTCGCCGCTGCCGAGGAGGGCGTCACCTTGACGGAGGTGGCGCAGCAGGTCGGCCTGTCGCCCTCCACCGCGCACCGCCTGCTCACCACCTTGGAGCAGGAACGCTATGTGCATTTCGATGCCGAGCGGCGGCTGTGGTCGGTCGGCGTGCAGGCTTTCGTCGCCGGCAACGCTTTCCTGAAAACCCGTAGCCTCGTGGGCGCCGCCCGCCCGCACATGCGCGCGCTGATGGAGGAAAGCGAGGAAACCGTGAACCTCGCCGTCGAGGATCAGGCGGAGGCGGTGTATCTGTCCCAGGTCGAATGCCGGCAGATGATGCGGGCCTTTGCGCGTCCGGGCGGCCGGGTGCCGCTGCATTGCTCCGGCGTCGGCAAGGCCCTGCTTTCGGCCATGCCGGACGGCGACCTGGCCCGGGTGCTGCACCGTCAGGGCATGGCCCGCATCACCGTCAAGACGATCACCACGACCCCGGCGCTGCGCGGCGACTTGGCGCAGGCCCGGACGCGCGGCTACGCCATCGACGACGAGGAGCAGGCGGTCGGCATGCGCTGCGTCGCCGCGGTGATCTTCAACGAGGGGGCGGAGCCGGTCGCGGCCGTGTCGCTGTCCGGCCCCATGGCACGCATCCCGGACGAGCGCATTCCGTTGCTGGGCGACCTCGTCCGCCGCAAGGCGGACGCGATCACGGCACAGCTTGGCGGAGAGCTGCCAGGATGGCGCGGCCCGGCGCCGCGTCGACGCGCTTAGTAGTGATCTTCACGGCGCTGCCGCAGGTATTGGTCCACGCTCCACGCCCCGCTGCCCGCCGCGAACAGGTAAAGGAACACGAAGCAGTACAGGATCGCGGCGTCGCCGCCGTTGAGCACCGGGAAGGGGCTGCGCGGCCCATGCGCCATCCAGTAGGCAAACGCCATCTCGCCCGAAAGCACGAAGGCCACCGGCCGGGTGAACACGCCGAACAGCAGCAGCAGGCCGCCGGCGAACTCCAAGACCGCGGCGTCCCAGATCAGCGTCAGCGGGGCGGGCAAGCCGCTGGCCGGCGGGGCGGGAAAGCCGAACAGCTTCTGCGTGCCGTGCTCGATGAATAGCAGCGCGGCCACGATGCGCAGCACGCTGAGCATCCGCGGCGCCCATTCGGCGATAAAGGCGTCGAAGCCGGACACCCGGCTCCTAGTCATGGTGTGATCCATTAAAGTGCCTCTTTCAGTTCTTGGTTCGGGTGATCTGTGCCGCCTTCAGCGCCGCCGCGACCTGCGTGACCCGGCGCCCCTGGAACCGCGCCACCTCCAGGTCGTCCGCCGTGGGCGGGTTGTTGGCCTGGCCCGAAACGGCGGACGCGCCGTATGGCGTGCCGGCGCGGAACAACGCCGGGTCGGCGTAGCCGAGCGGCACGATGATCAGGCCCAGATGCGCCATCGGCGTGTAAAGCGAGATGATCGTGCTCTCATTGCCGCCATGCGTGCTGGAGGTCGAGGTGAAGCCTGCCCCCGCCTTGCCCACCAGCTTGCCCTGGAACCACAGCCCGCCGAGGCTGTCGATATACGCCTTCAGCTCCGTGGACGCGGCGCCGAAGCGCGTGGGCGTGCCGAAGATGATCGCGTCCGCCCACTCCGCGTCGGCCTCGGTCGGCGCCTCGTAGGCCGCGTCCATGCGCGCCGCGTTCTCCGCCCAGCCCGGCGCCTTCGCCATCACCTCCGGACCGACCAGGTCGCGCGCCCGGCGCAGGCGCACCTCCGCGCCCTCCGCCCGCGCGCCCTCGGCGATGGTTTGGGCCAGCGCCTCCGTCGATCCGTTGCGGGAATAGAAGGCGATCAAAAGGTTTGTTGCCATGGTCTGCTCCTTATGAACGGTGTGGCGGAGAAGCGGGCCGGCCGCAAGGCTCGGCCGCGCGCAGGGTCAGCATGGTGCCCCAGGGATCGGCGAGACCGTGATCGGCGGTGCCGGCGCGTCGCGCGATGTCCGCCAGCGCCGGCCCGTCCGCAACGTCCAGCGTCACCGACAAGAGGCCCGCGCGCGCCGGGTCGCGCCGCCCGGCCCCGGCGCTGTGCCAAGTGTTGGCGGCGATGTGGTGGTGGTAGCCGCCGCTGGACAGGAACGCCGCCTTGCCCAAGGCCGCCGTGAGGTCCAGGCCGAGCGCGCCGCCGTAGAAGCGTATGGCTTCCCCCACATCCCCCACCCGCAGGTGGACATGGCCGATCCGCGCGCCGGTCGGCGCGCCGGTCCACGGCGTTTCGGCAGCGCGGCGCAGGCCCGGCGCGTCGAGCGGCTGGTTGGCCATCTCGACCCGGCGTTCCGCCCCGTCCCCGTCCCCGTGCCAGCGCCACGCGGCGCGGGGCCGGTCGGCATACACCTCGATGCCGTTGCCTTCGGGGTCATGGAGGTAAACGGCCTCGCTCACCAGGTGGTCGGCCGCGCCGTCGAGCTGTCCGCCGAGCGCCCCGAAATGCACGAGCCAGCGCCCCAGATCGGCGCGGGACGGCAACAGGAAGGCGGTGTGAAACAGCCCGGCCGATGCCGGGTCATCCGGCAGCGCGTCGGGCCGGTGCTGCAGGTCCAGGAACGCGGCGCCGCCGGCGCCCAGGCTGACGGTGTTGCCGTCCTGCGTCACCACCTCAAGGCCGATCACGTCGCGGTAGAATGCCGCCACGCGGCCGAGGTCGCGCACGGCCAGCGCCACCCCGCCGATGCGCAGCCACTCGGCCCCATCTCCGGGCGGATCAGGCGGGCGTCGCTGTGCGGGCGTGTCCATGGGCGGTGCCTCGAATGCAATGGCTGACCTGCAGGGTGGTGCATCGCCGGGCTATGGGGAATGCCGGACTGCTTGGGGCGCTCGATACCTGCTATATCGACCGCATGGACCGGTTCCTGCAGCTTGCGGCGCTTGTGCGCACCGTGGACCGCGGCAGCCAGGCCGCGGCGGCGCGGGAGCTGGGCGTCACCGCGGCCATGGTCGGGCGCTACATCCAGGCGCTAGAGGACCGGCTGGGCACAAGGCTGCTCAACCGCACCACCGCCCGGCAAAGCCTGACCGAAGCCGGGGCCGCCTTCTACGCCCGCGCCCAAAGCATCCTGGAGCAGATGGAGGACGCGGAAACCAGCGCCGCTGACCGGCAGGCGGAGCCGAGCGGCACGTTGCGGGTCAACGCGCCCATGAGCTTCGGCACGCGCCACCTCGCCGCCGCCGTCGCCGAGTTCGGCCGGGGCAATCCGCGGCTGCGGGTCGAGCTGGTGCTCAACGACCGCGTGGTGGACTTGGTGGAGGAGGGCTACGACGTGGCCGTGCGGATCGGGCGGCTGGCGGACAGCGGCCTAATCGCCCGGCGCTTGTCGCCCTGCCGCGTCGTCGCGTGCGCGTCGCCGGGCTACCTGGAGCGCCGCGGCTCGCCCGCGGCGCCGGCGGACTTGCTTGGGCATGACTGCTTGGTGTACTCCTACGCCAGCTACGGCGCCGTTTGGCGCTTCGGCGGCGAGAACGGGGAGCAGGAGGTCCGGGTGTCCGGCAGCCTGGTGGCCAACAACGGCGACGTGCTGATGGAAGCGGCGCTGGCCGGCCAGGGCATCGTCGTGCAGCCCACCTTCATCGTCGGCGAGGCGCTGCGGACGGGCCGGCTGCTGCCGGTGCTGCCGGGTTGGCTGGTGGAGGACTACGCCATATACGCCGTTTACCCCTCCGCCCGGCACCTGTCGCCGAAGGTGCGTCGCTTCGTCGATTTCCTCGCTGCCCGGTTCCGCGACCCGCCGCCTTGGGACGCCGGCATTGAACGACCTGGCCCGGCGGGGTAAGGCTGCGCGATGTTTTCCCGCTTTGCACCGCTCAGCGATGCTTGAGGTCGCCACCGTCGTTGGCAGCGCGATCCTGCCGCACGTTTCCGCCTTGGCCCGGCTTCGCCGCATCGTGTTCCGCGACTGGCCCTACCTGTACGACGGCGACGACGCCTACGAGGCCGAGTACCTCGCCACCTACGCGCGCTGCCCGCAGGCGGCGTTGGCGATCGCCTGGAACGGGGCGGAGGCGGTGGGCATGTCCTCCTGCCTGCCGCTCCTGGACGAGACCGACAACGTGGTGGCGCCGTTCCGCGCGGCCGGGCTGGACCCGGCGCGCTGGTTCTACTTCGGGGAAAGCGTGCTGCTGCGGGAGCACCGTGGCGCCGGGGTGGGCGTCGCGTTCTTCGAGCAGCGGGAAGCCCACGCGCGGTCGCTCGGCGGCTACGAGCACGCCGCGTTCTGCGCCGTGCAGCGCCCGGACGACTACCCGATGCGCCCGGCGGACGCTGTGCCGCTCGACGGGTTCTGGCGCCGCCGCGGCTTCGCCCCGCGCCCGGGCCTCCTCTGCACCATGCGCTGGCGCGACCTGGGGCAAGGAGGCGAAACGGACCACTCGATGCAGTTCTGGACCAAGCACCTCGTCGGGGACGCGGCATGACGCTGCGCCTGGGCGTGCTGCAGTACCCGGTCACGCGGATCAACAGCCTGGCCGAGTACGCCGGCAAGCTGGACCGGCTGGTCGCGGCGGGCGCGGCGGGAGGCGGGCAGCTTCTGGTCATGCCGGAATACGCCTGCATGGAGACCGCCGCCGCCTTCGGCACGGCGCCGGACCCGGTGGCGGAGCGGGACGCGGTCTCCGCCGTGTCCGGCGACATCCTGGGCATCATGCGCGACGCCGCGCGGCGCCACGGCGTATGGCTGCTGCCGGGCACGCTGCCCTGGCGGTCCGGGACGCGCATCGTGAACCGCGCGCCGCTGATCGCCCCGGACAGCCGCCTTGCGTTCCAGGACAAGCAGGTGATGACCCGGTTCGAGGCGGAGCATTGGGCCATCGGCGCCGGCGACCCACAGCGCGTGTTCGAGACCGCCTGGGGCCGCATCGGCGTCGCCATCTGCTACGACGCGGAGTTCCCCTCCGTCGTCCGCGCCCAAATCGAGGCCGGCGCTTGGCTGATCCTGGTGCCCACCTGCACCGACACGATGCACGGCTTCAACCGCGTGCGCCTGTCGGCCCGGGCGCGGGCGGTCGAGAACCAATGCTTCGTCGCCGTGTCCCCCACCGTGGGCGACGCGCCGTGGCTCGCCACCCTGGACAGCAACCGCGGACGGCCCGGCGTGTACGGCCCGGCGGACCATGGCTTCCCCGAGGATGGCGTGATCGCCGAGGGCGCGGACGCCGAAGGCTGGCTCTGGGCCGACCTTGACCCGGCGCGGCTCCACGCGGTGCGGGAGCACGGCGCCGTGCGCAACCACCATGACTGGCCGCTGGGCTGGTCCCGGGCCGAGCCGGCGGCGGTGGCCGAATTGCAGTTGTTCGAGGACACACGATGACCGAAGCCGAAACCCTGGTGCGGGCCTACTATGCGGCGTTCAACGCCGGGGACTTCCCCGCCATGCTGGCGCTGCTGACCGACGATGTCGAGCATGGCATCAACCAGGGCGGGCGGGAGGTCGGGCAGGACGCTTTTGCCCGTTTCATGGCCGGCATGGATGAGAGCTACAGCGAGCGCCTGGCCGACCTGGTGGTGATGACGGAACCCTCCGGCACCCGCGCCGCCGCCGAGTTCGTGGTGCACGGCACCTACAAGCACACTGTCCCCGGCTTGCCGGAAGCGCGGAACCAAGCCTATGTCCTTCCGGCGGGGGCGTTCTTCACGCTGCGCGGCGGCCGGATCGCGCGGGTTAACAATTTCTACAACCTGCAGGACTGGCTACGGCAGGTGCAAGGGACCTGAGCGGCGCTACGTCGCCACCTCGTCGTCGCCCGACTGGCGCGGCGCGATGGGCGTGAAGGTGCAACGGTCCGGCTTGAGGTCAATCAGCGGCGTGCCGTCCAGGCAATCGAGGCCGCGCACCAGCAGGCTGTTCCCTTCGATTCCGAGCAGGCGCACCAGGCTGGTGCCGATGGGGTTGGGCCGCACGGGGGAGCGGAGCGAGAAGGTGCCGCGGGCGGAACCGTCGTTGGCCGGGCTTTGCCGCAGCAGGTCGCGCCGGGACAGGTGCAGCCAATACAGCGCTTCCAGGTGCTCGTATTGCCCCACGCCTTCCAGCCCGGCCGGTGCCCAGGGCGCGAACAGTTCGATCCGGCAGGTCGGGCCTTCAAGCCGGCCCTGCCGAGGGCAATGAAGGCGGTCGGTCCAGGGCGTGTGGATGCGCCCGATGAAGAACACCCCGGCATCCGGGGCCGCCGGCAGCGCGGCGGCGGTCTCGCCCGCCCTGATCTCGTTCAACCGCACCATGCCCATAGGGATCAGCCGGCGTCGCTGGCGCCCTGGCCGACCGCCTCCGCCGGCGCGGTAGCGCGGGCAACCGGGCTTTCGGCGTCGGGCCAAGTGCGCAGCGCCTTCGCCACCAAGGGATCAAGGCCGGGGCCACCCGCCCGGGCGAAGGCCAGGAACGTCGAGCGCATCTTGGGCGTCCAGAACGCCAGAAGGTGGTCGCGGACGCCGGCGCAGGCCTGCTCCTCGGGGTAGGCGCGGAAGAAGGCCGCGACTTCGTTGGCCATCCGCGCCAGCTTTTCCGGGGTCATGCGGCGCTACTCCGCGGCATCCAGGGGGGCGGCGATGCGGGTGAGCGACACGTCCTCCTCGAAGAAGCGCGCCTGCCAGTCGGATGGCCGGTTGGTCCGCCGCACCTGCACCGCCGTGACCTTATACTCCGGGCAGTTGGTGGCCCAGTCGGAGAAGTCGGTCGTGATGACGTTGGCGCCGGTCTTGGCGTGGTGGAAGGTGGTGTAAACCACGCCGGGCTGCATCCGCTCGCTGACGCGGGCGCGCAACGCGATGTCGCCGGAGCGGCTTTCCAGCGCCACCAGATCCCCGTCCTGCACGCCGCGGCTTTCGGCGTCGAAGGGGTGGATCTCCAGCACGTCCTCCTCGTGCCAGCGGCTGTTCTCAGTGCGCCGGGTCTGCGCGCCGACGTTGTACTGACTCAGGATGCGCCCGGTGGTCAGGATCAGCGGGAACAGCGCGCCGGTGCGCTCCTCCGTGGGCACGAACTCGGTCAGCATGAACCGGCCCTTGCCGCGCACGAAGCGGTCCACGTGCATCATCGGCGTGCCCAGCGGCGCCGCCTCGTTGCACGGCCATTGCAGCGACCCTTCCGCGTCCAGCTTGGCGTAGGACACGCCGGCGAAGCTCGGGGTAAGGCGCGCGATCTCGTCCATGATCTCGCCGGGGTGGCCGTAGCTCATGGGGAAGCCGAGCGCGTTGGACAGCGCCACCGTCGCTTCCCAGTCGGCCAGCCCGCCCAGCGGCGACATCACCCGGCGCACCCGGTTGATGCGCCGCTCCGCGTTGGTGAAGGTGCCGTCCTTTTCCAGGAACGAGGACCCCGGCAGGAAGACGTGGGCGTACTTCGCCGTCTCGTTCAGGAACAGGTCCTGCACTACGATGCACTCCATCGCCCGCAGCCCGGCGGTGACGTGCTGGGTGTCGGGGTCGGACTGCGCGATGTCCTCGCCCTGGATGTAAAGCGCCTTGAAGGTGCCCTCCACCGCGTCGTCCAGCATGTTGGGGATGCGCAGGCCCGGGTCGGCGGAGATCGGCACGCCCCAAAGGTCCTCGAACATTTCCCGCGCCGCGTCGTCCGAAACGTGGCGGTAGCCCGTCAGCTCATGCGGGAAACTGCCCATGTCGCAGGCGCCCTGCACGTTGTTCTGGCCGCGCAGCGGGTTCACCCCGGCGCCGAGCTTGCCGATGTTGCCCGTCGCCATGGCGAGGTTCGCCATCGCCATCACGGTGGTGGTGCCTTGGCTGTGCTCGGTGACGCCTAGCCCGTAGTAGATCGCGGCGTTGCCCCCCGTGGCGAACAGCCGCGCCGCCGCGCGCACCTCGGCAGCCGGCACGCCGGTCAGCGCCTCGCTCGCTTCCGGCGAGTTCTTCTCCAACGCGATGAAACGCGCCCAGCTTTCAAATTCCGCCAGGTCGCAGCGTTCCCGCACGTAGTCCTCGGCGACCAGGCCCTCGGTCACGACCACGTGGGCCATGGCGTTCAGCAGGGCGACGTTGGTGCCGGGCAGCAGCGGCAGGTGGTGCTGCGCCTCGATGTGCGGGGAGCGCACGAGGTCGATCCGCCGCGGGTCGGCGACGATCAGCTTGGCGCCGGCACGCAGCCGCCGCTTCATCCGCGACGCGAACACCGGGTGTCCGTCCGTCGGGTTGGCGCCGATCACCAGGATCACGTCCGAATGATCGACGGAGGCGAAATCCTGGGTGCCCGCCGAGGTGCCCAGCGTGGCGCTGAGGCCGTAGCCGGTGGGCGAATGGCAGACCCGGGCGCAGGTATCGACGTTGTTGTTGCCGAACGCGCCGCGGATCAGCTTTTGCACCAAAAAGGTTTCTTCATTGGTGCAGCGGGACGAGGTGATGCCGCCCACGCTGTCCCGGCCGTATTTCGCCTGGATGCGCTTGAACTCGCCCGCCGCATGGGCGATGGCCTCTTCCCACGTCACCTCCCGCCACGGGTCGGTGATCGCGGCGCGGATCATCGGCACCGTCTTGCGGTCCTTGTGGGTGGCGTACCCGAAGGCGAAGCGCCCCTTCACGCAGGAATGGCCGGCGTTGGCCTTGCCGTCCTTGTAGGGCACCATGCGGACCAGGGTTTCCCCCTTCATCTCCGCCCTGAAGGAGCAGCCGACGCCGCAATACGCACAGGTGGTGACGACCGAATGCTCGGGCGTGCCCAGCGCGATGACCGACTTCTCGTTCAGCGTCGCGGTGGGGCAAGCCTGCACGCAGGCGCCGCAGGACACGCATTCGGACCCCATGAAGTCCGTGCCGCCGGCGGAAATCTTGGACGCGAAGCCGCGGCCCTCCATCGTCAGCGCGAAGGTGCCCTGGGTTTCTTCGCACGCCCGCACGCAGCGGGAGCAGGCGATGCACTTGCTGGCCTCGAAGCTGAAATACGGGTTGCTCTCGTCCGTCGGCGCGTCGAGATGGTTCGCGCCGTCATAGCCGTAGCGCACCTCGCGCAGGCCGACCTTGCCCGCCATGTCCTGCAATTCGCAGTCGCCGTTGGCCGAGCAGGTCAGGCAGTTCAGCGGGTGGTCGGAGATATACAGCTCCATCACCCCGCGGCGCCGCTTGGCGATGCCGGCGTTCTGCGTGTGCACCACAAGGCCCTCTTCCGCCGGGGTGGTGCAGGAGGCCGGGTAGCCCCGGCGGCCCTCGATCTGCACGAT
>CALMVT010000036.1:17987-21403 GCA_937873175.1 uncultured Acetobacteraceae bacterium
GCCCGGCGCGGTCGAAATCCTCGGGGAAGTGGGTCAGCGCGCTGTTCACCGGCACCGGCGTCAAGCCGCCCATGGCGCAGAGCGAGGCGTCAGTCATCGTTTCGCACAGGTCGTCCAGCACGGCGAAGTTCTTGGCCGGCTCGATGCCAGCCACGATGCGGTCGATCACCTCCATGCCGCGCACCGCGCCGATGCGGCAGGGCGTGCACTTGCCGCAGCTCTCAGTGGCGCAGAACTCGAAGGCGAAGCGCGCCTGCTGCGCCAAGTCCACCGTGTCGTCGAACAGCACCACGCCGCCGTGGCCCAGCAGGCCGCCGGCCTTGGCCATCGCCTCGTAATCGAGCGGCGTGTCCAGCAGCGCCTCCGGGAAGTACGCGCCGAGCGGCCCGCCTATCTGCACCGCGCGGAACGGACGGCCGCTCGCGGTGCCCCCGCCCCAGTCCTCGACCAAGCTGCGGATGGCCGCGCCGAATGGGATCTCAACCAGCCCGCCATGCGCCACGTTGCCGGCAAGCTGCACCGGAAGCGTCCCGAGCGACCGCCCGGTGCCAAACGCGGCGTAGGCCGCGCCGCCGTTCGCCATGATCCAGGGCACGCTGGCGAGCGACAGCACGTTGTTCACGGCGGTGGGGCGGCCGAACAGCCCCTCGATGGCCGGCAGCGGCGGCTTCGCGCGGACCATGCCGCGCTTGCCTTCTAGGCTTTCCAAGAGCGACGTTTCCTCGCCGCAGATGTAGGCCCCGGCGCCCATTCGCACCTCGATGTCGAAGTCACGGCCGGACCCCATGATGTCCGGACCCAGCATCCCGGCCCGGCGCGCGGCCTCGATCGCCCGGCGCATGGCGCGGATGGCGTGCGGGTATTCGGACCGGGTGTAGATGTAGCCTTTGCTCGCGCCCACCGCGACGGCAGCAATCGTCATGCCCTCCACCAGGCTGAGCGGGTCGCCCTCCATCAGCATGCGGTCGGCAAAGGTGCCGCTGTCCCCCTCATCGGCGTTGCAAACAACGTACTTGCGGTCCGCTTCCGCCAGCCGAACCGTGTTCCACTTGATGCCGGTGGGAAACCCGGCGCCGCCGCGCCCGCGCAGGCCGGACAGCTTGACCTCATCCACGGTGGCCACGTCGCCCAACGCCAGCACCCGCTCCAACCCGGCATAGCCGCCATGGGCGCGGTAATCCTCTACCGACGCCGGGTCGATAATGCCGCAGCGGGCGAAGGTGAGCCGGGTTTGCCTGGCGAACCACGGATGCTCCTCCGGGCGACCGATGCGCAGCGCGTGCGCTCCCCCGTCCAGCAGCCCGGCATCCAGCAGCCCCGCCACGTCTGCCGCCCCCACGGGGCCATAGGCAATGCGGCCCACGGGAGTTTCCACTTCCAGCAGCGGCTCCAGCCAAACCGCGCCGCGCGTGCCGGTCCGCACCAAGTCCAACGCCAGGCCGCGCCGCGCGGTTTCAGCTTGCAGGCTCCGCGCCACGCGGTCGGCGCCGAGCGCCAGTGCCGCCACGTCCTTCGGCAAGAAGATGCGTGTCATGTACGCCGTGCCTCCTCGGACGCTTCAAGCAGCTTGGCGTCGTCGAGCCGGGCCAACGGCTCGCCGTCCAGCAGCGCCGCCGGCCCGCAGGCGCACAGGCCCAGGCAGAAGGTGGGTTCCACGGTCAGGCTGCCGTCCCCGGTCGTGCCGCCCCATGCAATGCCGAGCCGCCCCAGCAGCCGGTCCGCCATCGCCGCAGCACCCACGGACTGGCATGCTTCAGCCCGGCACACCTGCAGCACATGCCGGCCTGGGACTGCGCGGCGGAAATCGTGGTAAAAGGAAACGACCCCGTGCACCTCGGCCCGCGACAGGTTCAGCGCGTCGGCAATCATCGCCTCGCTCTGCTTCGGCACGTAGCTGAACTCCTCCTGCAGCGCGTGCAGGATCGGCAGCATGGCACCCTCCAACCCGGCATTCGCGGCGATGATCTCACGGGCCAGGGCGGCATCCCAGTGCCCATCCATTGCTGCTGGTTGGCTGGCCAATGCTGTCACGACGTTTGCTCGCTCCTTCGGCCACTTTATAGATCCGTCAATACTATACTCGGCCTGCACCCGTAGCAATCAAGGCCCTGTTCCGAGTGCTGCGATAGCGAAGTTCTATCAACGCGGCCGGGTCAGCAGCCGCGCCTCCGCTAGCAGCGCGGCGGCCAGGACCGGCATCGGCTCCCGGTGCGGCAGCACCAGGCCGATCTCGTGCGTCGCGTCGGGCTCGGTGATCGGGATGCGGCGCAGCCGCGGCGACAGCGCCAGCGTTTCCGCCAGGCTTTCGGGCAGCACCGTCGCCCATTCCCCAGTCAGCACGTGCGCCAACAGCGTCACCTGCGAGTTGCTCTCCAGCGCCGCCCGCGGCTCCGCCCCGGCGCCGCGCATCAGGCGGTCCATGATGCGCCGGTTCTGCATGTCCGGCGTCAGGAGGCACAGGCGCACCTGGTTCAGCTCCGCCCAGGTCACGCTGTCCCGCCCGCCCAGCGCGCCGTCCGCCGCGGAAACGAAGCGGTACCGCTCGGTGTAGAGCGGCACCGCCTGCACCCGGCCCACCGCCTCGTTGTCGAGGTAGGTGATGCCGGCGTCCACCTCCATGTCCTCCAGCATCCGCAGGATGGTGGCGGAGGAATGGGACAGGATCGTGAACTGCAGCGCCGGGTGCCGGAGCAGGCACGGGCCGGTCAGCCGGGGCACGGTGGCCAGGGCGGTCGGGATCACCGCGATCCGCAGGTGGCCCGACAGCCCGGTCCGCATGGCCTGCAGTTCCTGGCGCATGGCGGCGGCGTCGCCCACCATGCGCCGCGCCCAGTCCAGCACCTTCTCCCCTTCCGGCGTCAGGCCGTAAAAGCGGGAGCTGCGGCGGACCAGCATGACGCCCAGCTCATCCTCAAGCTGCTTGATTCCCGCCGATAGGGTCGGCTGCGCCACGCCGCACGCTTCCGCCGCCCGGCGGAAGCTGCGCTCCCGCGCCACGGCGACCAGGTAGGCGAGCTTGTCGATCACCGGAGGGTGTAGAGCAGGCCGGGACCGGATTCAGCAATCCCGAACCCAAGAGCCGACCGGGTTACGGGTCTCCCTGTATGGCTTCCTACTCCGCGGGAAACTCCGCCCGACGCACGTATGCCAACCTGCCGCCATCGTTCTTGACAATGTTGTAGCCGTGCAGCCCGTCGCCGTTCGTGTCGAAATTGTATTCACCCTCGGCCCCTAGGTAGCCTTTGATGGCGAGGATCGCGGAGCGCATCGCCTCCGGCTCCGTGCTGTTCGCATTTCGGATCGCACGGGCGAGGAGGTGGACTGCGTCATACGCCCAGGCGGCGTTCAGATCCAGCATCACCGTAACCGGGGCAGATCCCCGGGCAGTCAGGCCGTGGTTGCGGCCTGGCGAACGA
>CALMVT010000037.1 GCA_937873175.1 uncultured Acetobacteraceae bacterium
CGGGCCGCGGCACGCTGGAAAAGGACAAGCCGCCGATCCTCGGCCTGATCCAGCGCGGCGGACAGGTGGTCTTGCGCATGCTGGCCAACGTGCAGCAGGCCACGATCAAGCCGATCATCAAGGCGACCGTGACCGAGGGCACCCTCATCCACACGGACGAATACAGCATTTACGCTCGCCTGCCGGCCTGGGGCTACCAACACAAGACCGTCTGCCACGGGCGTGGCGAGTACGCCCGCGACGAGGACGGCGACGGCTTCTGCGAGGTCCACGTCAACACCATCGAGGGTTTCTGGTCGCTGCTGCGTTCCTGGCTGCGCCCGCACCGGGGCATCTCGCAGGACAAGCTGCCCTTGTACTTCGGCTTCTTCCAATTCGTGCATAACGCTCGTCGGCGCGGCAAAGCCTTGCTTGGCGCCCTCGTTGCAGCCCTGGTCACATGACCTCGGCCCATCACCCCGGAACCCGACAAGAGCCTCATTTTTTCGTTTTCGGGATCGCTAGGGTCGAGCCACTCGCGTCCGCCAGTGCGATGCTGAGCTGGTCAGCAACCTGGGATGGAGTGATTTACCATGTCTAGCCGTTGTGTCCTTCTCGTCCCTACTCTGCTAGGGCTGGCGCTCACGTACTCAGCTCATGCGCAGAAGCCTAGCAACCTCGATTACCTGGATCGTTTGTCGGCGGAACGCAACGCACAGATGAAGCCCCGACCGGATTTGCCCGCTCCCGTGCCGACGCCGCATGAAAGGATTATTCCAACAAATCACCTATGGGTGTGTATGAGCACAACTCCTTGGCAGCCTGTATTGGCCTCACCCTATCCGAGTGCCCCAGTGATTGGACAAACGCAGCAAATGGTTGCGGCCTCAATCGGCTGGGTCGATGGCTACGCCGAAGTGCTTCACTATAACGGCAAGATTGGTTTCATCCCAGCCTCCACTGTTAAACCTTATCACTCTGACATCAATCCGCACGGGACATGCACTGTTGCCGGTCTGCGTCCAAACGGCACTCCCCTTTTCGCGTTTCGTTGAGGGTGTCCGGAAATGGTCTGCATCAAGTTACGTTGCGCACGCGCTGTCTTCGGCACCATGCTGGCATCCAGTGTTGCACAAGCACAGACCAATCCGTCAGTAGTGAACTCAAACGGTCTTCCAGCGCAGATCATCCCGACCTACGGAGAAGTTGGGATATTTTGGGGCGGCACATCCGGCGGCAACGTGGCGAGCGGAGGAGGAACCGGAACGACTTCATCGGATACGTCGGTTATGCCC
>CALMVT010000038.1 GCA_937873175.1 uncultured Acetobacteraceae bacterium
CATCGAAGCCGTGAAGTTGGGCGAATTTGCGTTCGTGCATGCAGAGGTGGTCAAAGCTACCCGCAGCTTGGTGTTCCTGCGCGGCTCTATGACCGTGGGCGACCGCACGGTGGCCACCGCGGACGGCGTGTGGAAGATCCTGCAATGGCGGGGAGAACCCTACGTCGCTTCCTGATCGAGCATGCCGAGGAGTCACTTGTAGCCATCGAAGACAATTGCCCGCAAAGATGCTGTGCGAATGGCATGCATCGCGCACGACACCGCATCTTTCAGGGAAGTCGGCGTTCCACTCAGCGCGGTGCAAACGGGAGGATTTTTGATCCCATGCCGGCCTGCCGATCAAGGCACCCTTCCACAGCCTGGGCCAGCGCCTCGAGGCCAAAAGGCTTCAGAAGGCGTTTCGGCTTGGACGCAACACCACGTTGCAGCTCCGCGTTGCCCGTCGCAAGCAAGACCGCCAACTCGGGCCGTAGCTCTTGCAGTTTCTCGGCGAGTTCGATGCCGGTCATGCCAGGCATTGCATAGTCCGTGATCACGAGGTCGACCTTTGCGCCGGCTCGCAGGATCGGCAACGCTTCCTCGCCCGACGCGACGGCGATTGTGGCATGGCCAAGCTCCCGCAACATCGCGACCGTGCTCGCCAGCACAGCCGGATCGTCATCGACCACCAGGATCGTGCCGGTGCCTGCCGGGCTCGCTTGGACTGGCTTGGAGGCCGGCACCGAAGGGATGGCGGCGATCTCAGCCCGTGGAAGCCACAGCTCGGCGACCGTGCCCGCGCCCTTGCGGCTACGCAGCAGGAGCTGACCGCCGGACTGGGCCGCAAGGCCGTGCACCATCGACAGGCCCAGCCCGGTGCCCTTGCCGACCCCCTTGGTCGTGAAGAACGGCTCCATGGCGCGCGTCAGGGTGGCCTCGTCCATGCCCTCGCCAGTGTCCGCCACGCTGAGTACGACATACCATCCCAATGGCAGACCCGCTGCCGCGCCCGGCCCCACCTCTTCCTCGCGTGCTGCAATCATGAGCTTGCCGCCTCCCGGCATGGCATCGCGCGCATTCACGGCCAGGTTGAGCAACGCCAACTCCAGCTGGTTGGCGTCCACATGGGCAGGTGCAAGAGCCACCGGGAAGTGCGCCTCAATCCGGACACCGGCGCCGAGCGAATTGCGCAGCAGGTCCGCCATGCCGTGCACCAAGCGCGGCACATCGACGACCTCCGGCTCGAGTGCCTGGCGGCGGCCGAATGCGAGCAGGCGCTGGGTGAGGGCAGATCCCTTTTTGGCCCCTTGCAGGGCCGTATCGAGCAAGCGCGTGGCCTTCTGATTGGCTGGCGGCAGGTACTTGGCAAGCAGCTCCAGGCTGCCCAGCACGGCGGTGAGCAGATTGTTGAAGTCGTGTGCAATGCCGCCGGTGAGCTGTCCCATCGCCTCCATCTTTTGCGCGTGCCGGAGCGTGGCCTCTGTTGCGCGATGCTCGGCCATCTCCATCCTGAGCTTGGCATTGGTGGCGCTGAGCTCGTGGGTCCGTTGGGCAAGATCGAGCTGGAGCCGAAAGGTACGCCCAAAGCGCCGGCTGGACCGCAAGCTGAAGACTGTCAGTGAAGCCAGGAACACCGCGCTCATCGCGGCAGCGGCAAGGGAACGCCCCGATCCGTCGGTGGCAAACCGGACGGCAAGGGGCAGGCAAGCGGGGACGATGTAGGCCAGCACGGCCGCCAGGTGGGCCGAGTGGAACGCGGCGGCACCGGCGCACATGCCGCCAATGAGAAATGCCCAGAGGAGCTGATACGTCTCGGATTGCGGAAACAACAGAACCGACCCACCGCCCCAAACCAGCCCGGAAGCAAGGGCCCCGCAAGCGCCAAGGATCCCCCACATCCTGCTCTGGTCGGGTTGAGGCGAAGCCCGGCGGTAAGCCCACCAGAGCCCGAGCCTGAGCACCGCAAGGACGAAAACGAGCGCAAGCCAGGCGTAAGCTCGACCGTCATGTTCGACGGCGACGAGCACGGCCGTCATGATCGATGCATTGACCACCGCCACGATCATCGTGACAGGTGTTTGCTGGAACATGGCTCGCACCCGCTCGGCGCGGATGTCGGCTTCGGAGGTCATCACATCGCTCATCGCGTCCCTCAGTGCAGCCAACCAGCCACGGCGACGTAGCACGGGTGCACGTTAGCTCGCAGCTTATCATTACGATATAGACACGTCATCCGCGAGGCTGGTACAGGTGATTGCGGGTCCGTTTCAGGAAGTGCGGGTTCCGGGACAGTCATGTGGGTCAGAGGCACCGGATAAGATCACGCAATCCGAGCCAGAAAGCCACGATCGTTGCGGGCCAAAGCCCAAGTGAATTCGGGTCACTACAGGTAGCAGGGGACCAAGGTTGACCCCACGCAGCAAGCGGGCCTGGCACGGCATCGTGTTCAACTGTCGCACTCTGAGCGTCCCTGATTGGAACGCAGGCAAAGTTTTGTACTTAGACCCTTTCCACTGGATCCACCCACGGAGCCCTGTGGTGAAAGGAGCAAGTGGTGGCGATGGCGGTCAGGGTGCTTCTCGTCGAGGACGAGGGCCTCATTCGTCTAGTGGCTTCGCAAACTCTCGAGGATGAGGGTTTCGAGGTGGTAGAAGCCTGGAACGGTGATGAGGCCGCACGGCTGCTGGACGGTACTGACAGCTTCGACATCCTGTTCACCGACGTGCAGATGCCGGGCACGCTCGACGGCTTGGACTTGGCCATGTATGCGCGGCGGCGTTGTCCCGGGATCCCGGTGCTCGTCGTGTCCGGCTACGCGGCGCAGCTCGTGACCCGCCTCGGCGTGCTGGACCCGGCGGCCGCCTTCATCGGCAAGCCCTACAGCCTGGACGAGGTCGTGACCGTCGTCAGGCGTTTGACCGCAACGCCCTAGTCCGTCCCTCAGCCCTCGGCAGGTTGGCCATGCCACTCAGGTTGCAAGGCGGGCCTTGTCCATCCGCAACGTGACCACTACGCCCGCTGCCGGCCATTCATACGAGATCGAACCGCCAAGCTGGCCGGAAACGCTCTGGATGACCAGCTTGCTCCCAAAACCCGCAGGCTTCGTGGGGGCGGTCACCGGCGGGCCTCCCCGCTCCGTCCAAATCAGGGCCACCTCGCTGTCACTGGACGTGCACGACACGTCGACGGTGCCGCCCGCTGCCGACAAGGCGCCATACTTGATGGAGTTGGTCGCCAGCTCGTGGACGATCAGGGCCAGGGTGGTCGCCGCCGTTCCCCCCACGCGTATCTCCGGCACGCAGACCTGGACACGGCCGTTGACGGCATCCTGCTTGTCGTAGGCTGCCAGCAAGACGGCGAGCAGGTCGCTGAGCAGCGCGGCCCTTGGCTCCCCCTGGCCCGGGATGGTGCGGACCAGATCGTGGGCGCGCCCCAGCGCGGTCAGCCGCTGCGTCAGGTCGCGCGCCATCTCCGTCGTGGTCGCGGCGGAGCGGGACGCGATCGCGGTCAGGGCGGAGGCGATGGCGAACAGGTTCTTGACCCGGTGGCTCATCTCGCCCGCGAGCAGCTCGCGGGCCTCCTCTGCCTGCTTGCGTCCGGTCACGTCGAGGAAGACGCCGAACATGACGCGGTCAACGACGCCCGCGTCGGCGCCTTGCCCCCGGGCGGAGATCCACCGGACCGCATCGCCGTGCATGATGCGGAAGTCGATCTCGAACGCGCCCAGGACCGACCGGGTGGCCGCGAATGCTGCTTTCACCCTGTCGGCGTCATGCGGATGGATGCACGCGGACAGCTCCTCGAAGGTGGCTGGCCCATTCTTCACCACCCCCCAGAGATCGTGCGCGCGGCTGTCCATGGCGACCTCGTCGGTGTCGACGTTCCATGACCACAGTGCGACGCCAGCCGCGTTGGTCGCGATGCGCAGGCGTTTCGCGTCCCAGACGAGAGCTCCCGGTTTCTCCAAAGGCACTGTGCTGGAACCCTCTTAATGTTCAGCCGAAGCAGCAAGGTCAAACAGCACGATCCCTCGCACGCCCTGGTTGCCGAACCCCTAGAACGTGCCCAAACTCGAGCATAGCGCCAGCCTTGTCTACCCGGCCTGAATGTTCAGTTCCTGATCGGTCCTGGAAATAGACCACTTCGGTGACTGGGGCGGCAACCCTCGACGTCATGCGAAGTGCTGCCGTTTCGGACGGGACAGTTCGTGAAGACATAGTGACCCAGCTTCCCCGTCCTTACCGACCGGGGACAGGCCCTCGCTCTACGAGCCTGGGCCGTGTGGAAGTAGCTTTCACTTCGAGGTGCGTGCGCCCAGGGGCTGCTTGGATATGCACCGCAGCAACTTTCGGCCCTTCACGCAACCGGGTGGCGTCCAGCAGCCGGCCATAGGTGGCGCGCATCGTCGCGGTCGTCTGCGCGACCCATGCGGCAAGCTGC
>CALMVT010000039.1 GCA_937873175.1 uncultured Acetobacteraceae bacterium
ATGAAGGCGTCGGCGGCCGGATCGCGCGCAATCACCGGCAGGATCTCGCTGAACAGGCGGCTGTTGGTCAGCAGCGCCGCGGTGATGTCCACCGGGTTCGCGGTGGCGGCGAAGGGGGGCAGCACGGCCCGCAGGCCAGCCTGGGTCTCCTTGGACAGCGTGGCCAGCGGCATCCCGGCGTCGGACGCGGCGTCGGCCGCCATCACGCAGGTCGCACCCGAATTGCTGATGACGACCAGCCGACGCCCTTGCGGCACCCAGCCTTTCAGATAAAGCGCGACCGCATCGACCATCTCGGCCATGTCCCGAACGCGGCGGATGCCGTGCCGCTCCATGAAGGCGTCGACGACCCGGTCCTCGTTGGCAAGCGCCCCGGTGTGCGACCGTGCCGCCGCCTGGCCGGCCTCCGTGCGGCCCGGCTTGAGCGCAATGACGGGCAAGCCCCGGGCGTGCGCCACGCGGGCGGCCTCCGCCAGGTGATGCGGGTCGGGGATGCTTTCGAGATACAGCAGCAGCCGGATGCCCGGGTCCTGCGCCACGGCGGCCGCCAACTCGGAAGCGGAAACGTCGCAGTCGTTGCCGGTGGCGTGGGAGTGCCGGATGCCGATGCCCTGGCCGCGCAGCAGGCCGTAGGGCACCACGCTCATGGCGCCGCTCTGGCTGACGATGGCGACCGGGCCGTCCTGGGGAGGCGCCTCGATGTACATGGACGAGAAGCTGGCGACGGCGCCCGTGGCGAAGTTGGCCAGGCCCTGGGAGTTCGGGCCGACCAGCCGCAGCCCTCGCGCCCGGGCGCACGCGGCCATCTCCCGCTCCTGCGCCTTGCCGCCTTCGGTCTCGCCGAAGCCGGACGCCATCATGATGGCGATCTTGACGCCGGCCTAGGCGCAGGCCTCCACGGCGGCGACGGCGGCAGCACCCGGAACCGCGATGATCGCCACGTCCGGCGGCTCCGGCAGGGCGGCCAGGCCCGGGAAGCTTTTCAGCCCCTGGATTTGCGCGCGGTTCGGGTTGGTCGGGAACACCCGGCCGCGGAAGCCGAAGCGCGAAAGGTAGTCCACCGGGCGGCCGCCGATCTTGTCCGGGTTCTCCGAGGCGCCGATGATGGCGATCGACCGCGGGTCCAGCGCCAGCCGCAGGTCGGTGCTCATGCGCGATCCCCGAGCCGGTGGCGCCGGGGGATCACGAGGTCGCCGAACCTCACGAAGCCGACCTGCACGGCGTCGTCGATCGCCAAGTCCGGTGCGGCGTGCATCATGGCGCGAAATCCCTCCTCCATGTCCACCAGCGCGATCCGATAGGGCGCCAGCGCCCGCAGCTCCGGGGACGGCGCACGGGTGACGGTGGTGACAGCATAAATCCGGCCACGCCCGGAGGCGACCCGCGTTTCCGGCGAAGCGCTGCCGCAGTGCGGGCAGAAGCCGCGGGCGAAGTACCAGACGGCGTCGCACGCCGGGCAATGCTGGAAAGCGACCGCAGCCGTCCCCGCGGTCCAGTCGGTCATCGGGCCTGCTCCAGCAGCAAGGTGACATGGGAGGACAGCACGCCGCCGTCGCCGTGCAGCAGCGCCATCGAGGCGTCCCTGACCTGCCGCGACCCGGCGCGGCCGGTCATCTGCAACTGCACTTCCACCAGGTGCGCCATCGCGCCGCCGACGCCGCAATGGCCATAGCTGAGCAGGCCGCCATGGGTGTTCAGCGGCATCGCCCCTTCCCGGCTGAAATGCCCTTCGCGCGCCAAGGCGCCGGCGCCGCCGCGCGGAGCCAGGCCCAGCTCCTCCAGCAGGATGGCGAGCGTGATAGTGAAGCTGTCGTAGACCACGGCGTAGCGTATGTCCGCGAGGGCGACCCTGGTGCCCAGCCCGGCGCGGGCCGCAGCGGCGGCCGTGCCGAACGACGTGAGGCTGGGGGCCGTGGAAACGTGCTGATGGGTGTGCGCCTGGCCGCAGCCGATGATGCGCACGCCCGTCCCGCCGGTGCGGTCGCGGCTGACCACGACCGCGGCGCCGCCGTCGGACACCGGGCAGCAATCCAGGATGCGCAACGGCGCGGCGATCGGCTTGGAGGCGAGGACGTCGGCCACGCCGATGGCTTCGCAGAACTGCGCGCCGGGATGCAGCGCGGCGTGGCGGCGCATCAGCACCGCCAGTTCCGCCAGGTCCGCCGCGGCCGTGCCGGTCTCGTGCAGGTAGCGCGACGCGACCAGCGCGTAGTAGGCGGGAATGGTCGGCCCCAGCGGCACCTCGTAGCGCGGGTGCCCGACCTGGGCGAGCGTCTGGATCGCGGCGTCCCGCGATTGCCCGGTCAACCGGTTCTCCCCGGCGACGACGAGCACATGGCGCAGCACGCCGGCCGCCACCAGCTCGTGCGCCAGCATGACGGTGGCGAAGCCGGTCGCGCCGCCAAGCTGGATGGCGTGGGCGTAGCACGGCACCAGGCCGAAATGCTCCGCGAACACCGTCGAGAGCATGAGGTGCGGCAAGGTCGTGGAGTAGCCGGTGATCAAGCCGTCCACCTCATCGCGCCGCAGCCCGGCATCGGCCAGGGCGGCCGAGGCGGCCGAGGCGGCATCGCTCATCAGGTCCAGGGTCGTTCGGCCATCCAAGCGGCCGAACGGCGTCAGGCCAACGCCAGTGATCCAACTCAACTCGCGCTCCTGCAAAGTCGGATCTGCCGTCCGCTGGACGCAGCATGGCAACGCAGTCGCCAGCAGCGTCAAATAGCATTGGTTGGCCCGAAAACTCACGCACACGACGGCGAGAGCGGCAGATGAAACGGCTCAAGCCAGCCGGCCAAGCGCAGTGCTTCTTATCCGCTCATGATGGGATCAACAACCTTTTCCTGCTCCGCCGCCATCACGTTCCAGCCGCCCAGCATCGAGCCGCCCGGAGCCAAGCCTTTCAATGCCGGGCCGAGGTCACCGGCGTCGCCGCGTCGGCGCAATCACCAGCAGGTCGCCCTTTTCGCGCATCATCGCAATCCCATTTCAACAAGTTGACGGTGCCCTCACGATCGCCCCCATTCCCGGACCAGTGCAAGCCGCCACACCGGTTAACCGTGTTCCTCTCCGTCATCGGTCGATTGCCCGGCGGCGGACGCGCACTCCTCCCGGAGCGCCGCGATCCTCGCTTTCACGTCCGGGTGCGGTTCAGCGTCGTGGGCAGTGTCGACCAGGGGCTGCCAGTCGGCGGCCTTCTGGTCTCGCGACCATCCCGACAGCGCCCGCAACGCCATGTTCCTGACCACCGGGCTGCGCAGGCCCGCGCGGATCAGCGCCGCCCCCACGCCCGGATGCGGGCCGAGGTCCTGCAGGACGTAGTCCAGCGCGCCGTGCGCCGCGGCGTCGCGCGTCGGCCACATGTCGAGCGCGGGGCCGCTTGCCATGCGATCGAGCGGCAGCGCCCGCTCCGCGAGGTCCGCCACCGCCCGGACCTGGCTGCCGTCGCCGGTCTGCATCGCGTCCCACCAGGGCGCGGCTTCGGCGAGCGGGTCCAACCACAGGCGCGTGAACACGTGGTCCCAGACATCGAGGCCGAGCCCCGGGGCCGCATGGCGTGCAGACCAACTCTCGTCCGCGGTGCCCGACACGATCTCCTCCCGCAGTCGCCCGGCATGGAGGTCCGGGGCCACCAGGGTTCCGACCAGGGCCGAGCATGACGCATGCTCCTCTTCCGTCCAGGCGTCGAGCCGGTCTTCGGGATCGTCGGATTGGGCGCCGAGGTAGTTCCGGATCGCCAGCAAGGCATTCAGCTCGGACGTGCCGACCGGCCCGCGGCGGACATGGCCGACGTACAGGCGCACGGCCCTCGACGCGGCGCGGTAACGCGAGATGCCGACCGCAGGACCCTCGGCGCAGATCAGCGCGGCGTACTCGTTCATGGCCCGGTTCCGGTAGCCCTGCCGCACGAGCCACCGCTTGATCTCGGGCCGTGCGGTGCCATCAAGGCGCTCGATGGCCGCGATCCGCCCCCATCCGGTGACCGCCTTGGCGACGGACCAGACGGCGCCCTCGGGGTCGCCCGCCACGCGCAGCAGCGCCACGACTGCGTAGAGCGCGAACTCGTCGTGCAGGCCGAAGGTGGCGAACACATCCAGGTGCTCGCCCCGCTTGCCGACCGCGCCGAGAAGCG
>CALMVT010000040.1 GCA_937873175.1 uncultured Acetobacteraceae bacterium
GTGGAGGACCTGCGGCTCGCGGCACGCACGGCGTCGGCACAGTTGGCGCGCGTCGTGCCGCGGCTGCCGCCCGATCATCCGCTTGCGGCCATCGCCGCCAATCTGGCAACGCTGGAAGCAGCGGGCGACGAAATGCAGTTGGCGGTGAATGCGGCGCTGACCCGCTTCCTGCCGCAGCAGATCGCGCGGCTACGCGCGGCCATGCGCGCCGGCCCGGTCACGCCCGCGGACGTGCCCCCGGACATCGCGCAGGACTGGACGCTGCCGGACGGCCGCATGCGGGTGCAGGTCAGCGCCAAGCCGGACGCCGCCCGCGCCGAGGGGCTGCACGCCTTCGTGGACCAGGTCAGCGCCGTGGTGCCCGACGCCGGCGGCCCGGCGCCCACCATCACCGCCACGGCTGACACCATCATCTCTGCGTTCATCCGCGCGGCGTTCGGCGCCGTCCTGGCCATCACGCTGATCCTGTTCGCCTCGCTGCGTCGGGTGCGTGACGTGGCGCTGGTGCTGGCGCCGCTGCTGCTGTCCGCGTTGCTGACGGTGATCGTCGCGGCCTGGCTGCCGCTGCCGCTTAACTTCGCCAACGTGATTGCCCTGCCGCTGCTGCTGGGCGTCGGCGTGTCGTTCAACATTTATTTCATCATGAACTGGCGGGCGGGGCTGCGGTCGCACTTGGCGTCGCCCACGGCGCGGGCGGTGATGTTCTCGGCCCTCACCACGGCCACGGCCTTCGGCTCCCTGGCGCTGTCCGGCCACCCAGGCACTGCAAGCATGGGTGCTCTGCTGTTAATTAGCCTTTGCTGTACGCTGATCGCGAGCATGATATTTGTCCCGGCCCTGCTTGCCACAATATCGTCACCTCG
Source organism: uncultured Acetobacteraceae bacterium (assembly GCA_937873175.1). Classification (GTDB taxonomy): domain Bacteria; phylum Pseudomonadota; class Alphaproteobacteria; order Acetobacterales; family Acetobacteraceae; genus CAHJXG01. The sequence continues at coordinate 864 of CALMVT010000040.1, forward strand.
GCGCTAAAAGCCGCCGCAATCCCCGGGCAGTTTCGCGGGCGGGTACAGAAGGTTCAAGGCTATGGCGTTCGTTCGGACTTGCATGATCATTGTGGCGCTGGTGCTGGGCTGGGTGGCCGTCCGAACGCAATCGACGGCGCATGTCGTGCCGACGCAATCCGCGCAGCTCCACGTGCCGGTCGCCTACAAGGCGTCATAGCTCGTCTGCACCGCGCCCGCCCGCATGAAGGCTTGGCGCACGGCGGGGTCGAGCAGCGCCGCCAACTCCGCCTCATGCTCGTAGCCCGGCATCAGCCGGGTCAGGCGCGCGTCCCGGTCGGTGGCCGGGTGGAAATAGATCTCGCTCACCCTGGGCGGCAGGCGGGTGGCCAGCCGGATCACGCGATCCGCGGTCATGTGGCCGCTCCAGGCGATGCCGAAGGCGTGGTCGTTGGTCCGTACCCCGGCCCGGCGCGCTTGGGCGCGCAGCACACGCGTCCCGGCGTAAAGCAGGTGGTCGCTTAGATGTTGCGCCGCGCCGCAGGCCCGCATCGTGGCCGGCGGCTCGGCGGGGATGCGGACCGCCGGCAGGCCGTGCGCCGCGCCCGCTTCCAGCATGAGCCGCCCAACCGTGGGGTGCAGGTGCATGTGCTTGTGGGCGTTGGCGTGGTCAAGGCGCAGCCCGGTGGCGGCGAATGCGGCGAACTGCTCCCGGATTTCCACCGCCAGCGCCCGGCGCGCGCCCCGGCAGAAGAAGTAGTCGATGCCCAGCCGCAACTGATCGGACGGGAACTGCCCGTCCGCGTCCAGCAGGCCCGGCGCCGGGCCGGCCGCCGGCCCCTCGATCACCACGAGATGCAGCCCGACCCGCAACTGCGGCAGGGCACGCGCCCGGCGCACCGCATCGGCGGCGGCGGGGCCGGCGACCATCAGGCTGGCCGTGGTCAGCAGGCCGCCGCGGCACGCCTGCTCCACGGCCTCGTTCACCCCTTCCGATAGACCGAAGTCGTCGGCGGAGATGATGACCCGCGGGGACGCCAGGGCCGCTAGGCCGCCTTTTGGCGCTCCCGCAGGAACTGGAAGAACTCCACGCCTTCCCGCAGGCGGCGCTTCATCATCTGCGGGCTGCGCACCATCTCGCCGACGATGGAGGCGATCTTCGGCGCGCGGAAATAGAACCGCTTGTAGAACTCTTCGACGCTGCCAAAGATTTCCGTGTGCGACAAATGCGGGTAGTGCAGCGGCGCGATCTGCACGCCGCGCTCGTCGATCAGTTCGGCATGCTCCGCGTCCAGCCAGCCGTTCTGCACCGCCTGGTCATACAGGAAGGTGCCGGGGTATGGCGCGGCCAGGCTGACCTGCATGGTATGCGGGTTGATCTCGGTGGCGAAGCGGATCGTTTCCTCGATGGTCTCCTTGGTTTCGCCGGGCAAGCCGAGGATAAAGGTGCCGTGGATCTTGATGCCGAGTTCATGGCAATCGCGGGTGAACTGCCGCGCGACCTCGATCCGCATGCCCTTCTTGATGTTGTGCAGGATCTGCTGGTTGCCGCTCTCGTAGCCGACCAGCAACAGGCGCAGGCCGTTATCCTTCAGCACCTTCAGCGTCGCCCGCGGCACGTTGGCCTTGGCGTTGCACGACCAGGTGACGCCGAGCTTGCCGAGTTCCCGCGCGATGGCCTCGGCGCGCGGCAGGTTGTCGGTGAAGGTGTCGTCGTCGAAGAAGATTTCCCGCACCTGGGGGAAGTTGCGCTGGATGGAGCGCACCTCGTCCGCCACGTGGCCGGGGCTGCGCACCCGGTAGGTGTGGCCGCCCACCGTTTGCGGCCACAGGCAGAACGTGCACCGGCTCTTGCAGCCCCGCCCGGTGTAGATCGAGACGTAGGGGTGCATGAGGTAGCCGATGAAGTAGTCCTCTATGCGCAGGTCACGCTTGTAAACGTCCGACACGAACGGCAGTTGGTCCATGTCCTGCAGGATCGCGCGGTCCTTGTTATGGGCCACGCGGCCGTTGCCGTCGCGGTAGGAGATGCCGTCGATGGCGGCGAGGTCGCGGCCCTCCGCGATGTCCAGGCAGGTGAAGTCGAACTCGTTGCGCGCCACGAAGTCGATGGCCGCGCCCGCTTGCAGGCTTTCCGCCGGCTGCACCGCGACCTTGGCGCCGACGAAGCCGATCTTCAGCGCCGGGTTCGCGTCCTTCATCGCCTGCGCCACCTGCACGTCGGACGCGAAGGAGGGGGTGCTGGTGTGGATGACACACAGCTCATGCTGCCGGGCCGCGGCCAGCACCGGTTCCAGGCCAAGGTTCGCGGGCGGCGCGTCGATCAGCTTGGAGCCGGGCACCAGCGCCGCCGGCTGCGCCAGCCAGGTCGGATACCAGAACGACTTGATCTCGCGCTTTGCCTGGTAGCGCGAGCCGGCGCCGCCGTCGAAGCCGCCGAACGACGGGGGTTGCAGGAACAGGGTCTTCATCATGCCAGTTTGTCTCTCACCGGATCTAACTCACGCCGGATGTAATGCTTGCCCGGCACGAGGACCGGCCGCTTGGTGCGGAGGATCTGCCCGCGCCAGGCAACCTGGTTCGTCCGGTAGCTTGCCAGCATGATGGCGATGGACATGAGATCGCGGAACGGCAAGCACCAGAGGCCGGCGCCGCGCGGAAGGCCGAGCGCGCGATCGATGCCGCGCCCCGCGGCGCCCCGCACCAGCCACGCCAAGGCGAACGCCAGCCAGGCCCAGCCCGCCCCGCCCGACACGGCCACGGCCAGCGCAGACCAGAACAGCGGATACTGCACGCCGGACATCACGAAGCCGACGGGCGCAAGGCTGCGGATCGTGCGCGCCCAGCGCAGCTCATGGGCGAACAGCTCCGGCAGCCGCGCCTCCGCCACGGTAGTCGCGGGCACCGTCCCGGCCAGCGCGACCAACAGGCCGCGCGCCTTGACCAGCCGGCCCAGCTCGGCGTCGTCCGCCAGGTAGTTCGCCAGCGCCGGCAGGCCGCCGATGCTGTCCAGCGTTTCCCGCCGCAGCGCCATGGTGGCGCCCAGGCAATCCTGCCGCCCCAGCCCGCGCGCCATCAGCGCGCCCGGCAGGAACGCATGGTTGATCTGCTCCGCGCCGAGCCGCGCGGTCAGCGTCCGGCCGAACGGCAGCCCGGCATAAAGCGTGGTCGCCAGGCCGACGTCCGGCGCCAGGAGGGTGGCGATCAACTGGGTCAGGTAGCCCGGGGCGGCGTGGATATCGCTGTCGGCGATCACCAGCACGTCGTGCCGGATGCGCGGCGCCATGTTGATGAGGTTCGCGACCTTGCGGTTGGTGCCGTGCGGGGTGGGGTCCACCACCACCGCCATGTCGAGCGCGGGGAAACGTTGGCGCAGCCGGGCCAGCACCGCAAGCGCCGGGTCGGCCGGGTCCTGCAATCCGAACACGATCTGGAACTCGGGGTAGTCCTGGGTGCAGAAGCTGGCCAGCGCTTCTTCCAGCAGCGGCTCGTCGCCGTGCAGCGGCTTGAGGATCGTGACCGGCGGGCGCCGGGATGGAACAACCACGGCGCGGCGGGAAAACCGCTCCACCGCGAGCCACCCGGCGCTGGACTGCGCCAGGCCCGCGACCGTCAGCCCGGCCGCGCCCATCGTCAGGAGATCGAGCAAGGGCGTCCCGTCAGGTCATCGCGCCGCCGGACAGGTCGGCGGTCTTGCGTTGCAGGCTTTGGATCAGCGCCCCCGCGTCGCCGGAGCCGAGCAAGGAGCGGAAGTCCGACCGCTGCACGGCCACCCGGCTGATGGACCCGTTCAGCAGCACGTCCACCGCGCGCCAGCCCGAAGGCGTGCGGCGCATCACATAGTCGATCCGCGTCGGCGAGCCGCTCGACGGCACGATCTGCGTGGCCACGACCTGATCGGCGCCCACGGCGCGGCTGGCCGGCAGCACCTCCAGCTTTTCCCCGTTGAAGCTGTCGAAGTTGGCGACGTAGCTCGCCACGGTGAAGCGGCGGAACACGTCGAGCAGTTGCGATTGCTGCGCCGGCGGCAGCGCCGACCAGCGGGGGCCGACGGACGCCTGCAGGATGCCCGGGACGTCGAATGCCCCCTCCACCAGCGGCGCCAGCGCGCTGAAGCGTTGCGGGAACGGGGTGGCCTTGCCGGCCTGCATGGCGGTCAGCAGGCCGCGGTTCAGCGCGGCGATCGGCGCCGCCGCGTCCCCATCGGTGGCAAGCGCGGAGCGTCCGAGGACGGGCAGCAGCAGCCCGCCCCCCAGCGCGCCCAGCAACCTGCGCCTCTCAAGGCTCATCGCGCCGGCACCAGCAGCGTCGCCTTGGCCTCGTCCTTGCCGAGCGCCCCCATCACAGTGGCCACGATGTCCTTGGCGCCCAGCCCGGCCTCGATGATCTGCGCGGCCGGGGCGTTGTGGTCGATGAAGCGGTCGGGCAGGGTCATCGATCGCACTCGCACGCCGCCGTCGAGCAGCCCGCGTCCTGCCAAGTGCTGCAGGACGGCGGCGCCGAACCCGCCGATTGAGCCTTCCTCGATCACCACCAGCACGGAATGGTGCCGGGCGAGCTGTTCTACCATGGCGGCGTCGAACGGCTTGGCGAAGCGCGCGTCGGCGACGGTGGTGGACAGGCCGCGCGCCGCAAGCTCATCGGCGGCGCGCAAACTGTCAGCCAGGCGGGTGCCGAGGCTCAGGATGGCGACGGTTGAGCCTTCGCGCATGATGCGACCGCGGCCGACCGCGATGGGCGTGCCGCGCTCTGGCAGGTCAACCCCGGTGCCCTCGCCCCGGGGATAGCGCACGGCGGAGGGCCGGTCGTCGATCGCGGCGGAGGTCGCGACCATGTGCATCAGCTCGAGCTCGTCCGACGGCGCCATCAGCACCATGCCGGGCAGGCAGCCGAGATAGGCGAGGTCGAAGCTTCCGGCATGGGTCGCGCCGTCCGCGCCGACCAGCCCGGCGCGGTCAATGCCGAAACGCACCGGCAGCTTCTGGATCGCCACGTCGTGCACGACCTGATCGTAGGCCCGCTGCAGGAACGTGCTGTAGATGGCGCAGAACGGACGCAGCCCTTCCGTCGCCATGCCGGCGGCGAAGGTGACGGCGTGCTGCTCGGCGATGCCCACATCGAAGCAGCGGTCGGGAAAGCACTTGGCAAAGCGGTCGAGGCCGGTGCCGGTCGGCATGGCGGCGGTGACGGCCACGATGCGGTCATCCGCCGCGGCCTCCGCGATCAGCGCGTCGGCGAACACGCGGGTGTATTGCGGCGGCCCCGGGGGCGCCTTGGCCTGCTCGCCGGTGATTACGTTGAACTTGCTGACGCCGTGATACTTGTCGGGGCTGGCCTCCGCCGGGGCGTAGCCGTGGCCCTTCTTGGTGATGACGTGCAGGAGAATGGGGCCGGCTTCCTCCGCTTCCCGCAGGTTGCGCAGCACGGGCAGCAGGTGGTCCAGGTTGTGCCCGTCGATGGGGCCGACGTAATAGAAACCCAGCTCCTCGAACATGGTGCCGCCGGTCAGGATGCCGCGGGCGTACTCCTCCGCCCGCCGCGCCGTGCGCTGGATGCCGCGCGGGAAGTGCGTCGCCATGCGGGACGCGAGGTCCCGCAGGTTCAGGAACGACCGGCTGCTCATCAAGCGCGACAGGTAGGCGCTCATTGCGCCGACTGGGGGCGCGATGGACATGTCGTTGTCGTTCAGGATCACCAGGAGGCGCGACTTGCGGGCACCCGCGTTGTTCATGGCCTCGTAGGCCATGCCGGCGCTCATCGCGCCGTCGCCGATCACCGCGACCACATGGCGGTCGCTCTGGTTATGCAGGTCATGCGCCACGGCCATGCCCAGCCCGGCGGAGATGCTGGTGCTGCTGTGCGCCGCGCCGAACGGATCGTACTCGCTTTCGCTGCGCCGGGTGAAGCCCGAAAGTCCGCCAGGCTGGCGCAGGGTGCGGATGCGGTCGCGCCGCCCGGTCAGGATCTTATGGGGATAGGCCTGGTGCCCGACATCCCACAGCAGGCGGTCGCGCGGCGTATCGAACACGGCATGCAGCGCAACCGTCAGCTCCACCACGCCCAGCGACGCGCCCAGGTGCCCGCCCGTGGTGCTGACCGCATCGATGGTTTCGGCCCGCAGCTCGTCGGCAAGCTGCCGAAGCTGCTCGGCAGAGAAGTTGCGCAGGTCGGACGGAATCTGGACGCGGTCAAGCGTCGGGGTGGCGGGACGGGGTGGGAGCGGGAGGCTCGCGTTCATGGGGTCACTCAGCTCCACCCGCGGGACGCGCCGCGAGGCTCAATGGTTTCTGGATCAAATACGGCTGGCTTGTACGCGGAAACCGTTAATCTGGAGATTGTTTTGCCGCCCGCACCGGGGCGCCGCCGAATGCCGGCCCGGTGCGGCACCGGCGCCACGCCGGGCTGAAGGGCCGTCGCCCAGCCGGAGCGGCCGCAGCGTCCCGGCATGACGATCCTCGTCGGCGCACATTGTTACGTCCGTGTAGCACGGCACGACACTAAACAACCTGGCGGCGTCTCGCCAGACCACCCGGCTCATCTTGCTGCAATGTGGCATTCCCGTCACAGTGCTGAGCCATAACCGACACATCGGTGGTTTGCCGCGCCCCGTTTTCCCACGTGAATGCAATATGATCGCCGAGGCCGCACCCGGCCATTGGAGAAAGCTGCGGATGATGCGTGTGATCTTGGCCCAACCCAGAGGCTTCTGCGCCGGTGTGGAGCGGGCAATCGAGATCGTGGAACGCGCGCTGGCCAAGTTCGGGCCGCCGATCTACGTGCGGCATGAGATCGTGCATAATAGGCATGTCGTGGAGGATCTGCGCACCCGCGGCGCCGTGTTCGTGGACGAGCTGGACGAGATCCCGCCCGGCTCCATGACGGTGTTCAGCGCGCACGGCGTCGCGAAGCGGGTGGAGGAGCTGGCCGCCGAGCGTCGGCTGCCGGTGTTCGACGCGACCTGCCCGCTGGTGGCCAAGGTGCATGCGGAAGGCCGGCGCTACGCCGCAGGGGGGCGCGAGATCGTGCTGGTCGGCCACGCCGGGCATGCGGAGGTGGAGGGGACCATCGGGCAGATCCCCGGCAAGGTGCACCTGGTGCAAACGGTTGCCGACGTCGAAACGCTGGATGTCGGCTCCCCGAACCGCCTGGCCTACGTCACCCAGACGACGCTTTCGGTGGACGACACCCGAAGCATCATCGCCGCATTGCAGAGCCGCTTCCCGGCAATCGTGGGTCCCGACGTGCGCGACATCTGCTACGCCACGCAAAACCGGCAGCAGGCCGTGCACGACCTGGCGAAGCTGGTGGACCTGATCCTTGTAGTGGGATCGAGGAACAGCTCGAACTCCAACCGGCTGCGGGAGATCGGGCAGGAACTGGGCAAGCCCAGCTACCTGATCGACGACGCTTCGGCGTTGGAGCGCGACTGGTTCGAGGGGGTGGAGTCCGTGGGCCTGACGGCTGGGGCCAGCGCGCCGGAGATGCTGGTGCAGGGCGTGCTGGATGGGTTGCGGCGGTTCCGCCAGGTGGACGTGTCCACCCTGGCGGGCGCCGCGGAAGACGTGAAGTTCAAGTTTCCGGCCGAGTTGAGCTAGGCCGAGGGGGTTTATCAATGTCCGTTCCGATGAGGCAGGTCGCGCGTGTCGGCGCTTACGTGGTCAAGCAGCACCTGCTGGGCCGCAAACGCTATCCGCTCGTGCTGATGCTGGAGCCGCTGTTCCGCTGCAACCTCGCATGCGCCGGCTGCGGCAAGATCGACTATCCCGCGCCCATCTTGAACCAGCGCCTGTCGGTTGAGGATGCGCTGGCGGCGGCGGACGACTGCGGCGCGCCCGTGGTGTCTATCGCGGGCGGCGAGCCGCTGCTGCACAAGGAGATGCCGCAGATTGTGGAGGGCCTGCTGGCGCGCAAGAAGTTCATCTATCTCTGCACCAATGCGTTGCTGCTTGAAAAGAAGCTGGACCAGTACAAGCCGCACCCCGATTTTTCCTGGGACGTGCACCTGGACGGCGACCGGGAAGTGCATGACCGCTCGGTGAGCCAGGCCGGCACCTACGACCGGGCGGTGGCCGCCATCAAGGAAGCGAAGCGCCGCGGCTTCCGCGTCAGCATCAACTGCACCCTGTTTGACGGCGCGGAGCCGGAGCGGGTGGGGAAGTTCTTCGACGACGTGATGGCGATGGGCGTGGACGGGATCATGACCTCGCCGGGCTATGCGTATGAGCGCGCGCCGGACCAGGCGCATTTCCTGTCGCGGCAAAAGACCAAGCAGTTGTTCCGCGACATCCTGACCTACGGCCGCGGCAAGAACTGGAAGTTCACCCAGTCGCCGCTGTTCATGAGCTTCCTCGCGGGCAACGAGAACTACAAGTGCTCGCCCTGGGGCAAGCCGACCCGCAACGTGTTCGGCTGGCAGCGCCCCTGCTACCTGCTGGGGGAAGGCTACGCCAAGACGTTTGCCGAGCTGATGGACAGCACGGATTGGGACAAGTACGGCACCGGCAACTACGAGAAGTGCGCCGACTGCATGGTGCACTCGGGCTACGAGACCACGGCGGTGATGGACGCGGTGAAGTCGCCGCTCAAGACAATGAAAACCGCGCTGCGCGGCCCGAAGCTGACCGGCCCGATGGCGCCGGAGATCGACCTGTCGAAGCAGCGCCCGGCCGAATACGTGTTCAGCCGGCACGTCCAGGAAAAGATGGCGGAGCTGAAGCACAAGCCGCGGAACAAGACGGAGGTGGTGGCCGACGCCGCGGAGTGATGCCGGGCGTCGGGATCGTTTAGCCGCCGCGCGCCGTTCGCGCGGCGGCGGCCACGCACAGGATCTCGAACAGCACGGACGCGCCGTGGAACGCGGTCAGGCCGCCCACGTCGAACGGCGGCGACACCTCCACCAAGTCCGCCCCCACAATGTCGAGGCCCATCAGCCCGCGCACGATGCGCTGCGCCTCGATGGTGGAAAGGCCGCCGGCTTCCGGCGTGCCGGTGCCGGGTGCCCAGGCGGGATCGAGGCTGTCGATGTCGAACGACAGGTAGCACGGGCCGTTCCCCACCACTCGGCGCGCTTCCTCCACCGCCCAGCGCCAGCCGCGGTCGTGCAGCTCGTCCATCGGCATGACGCGCATGCCGCTCTGCTCGCTGAACTCCCATAAGCTGCCCGGCACGGTGCTGGTGCCGCGCAGGCCGATCTGGATGACCCGCTTGGGATCAAGCAGCCCGTCCTCCACCGCCCGGCGGAACGGCGTGCCGTGATGGATGCGCGACCCCATGTAATCGTCGCCGGTGTCGCCGTGGGCGTCGATGTGCACCATGCCCACCGGGCGGTTGGCCGCGACGGCGCGCAGGATCGGCCAGGCGATCGAATGGTCGCCGCCCACGGCCACCGGCGTGACGCCCGCAGCCACGACCCGGCGAAAATACGCCTCGATCTCGTCTAAGGCGCCGCCCAGGCTGTACGGCTCCTCGATCCAGCAGTCGCCGAGGTCGCGGATGCGCAGGTCGCTGAACGGCTGCGCACCGGTTGCGGTGTTGATGGGACGCAGCAGGCTGGACTGGTTGCGCACCTCGCGCGGGCCGTGCCGGGCGCCGGGGCGGTTGGTGACGCCGCCATCGAACGGCACGCCGATCAGGCCGATATCGACCGTGGAAAGGTCTTGGGTGTGCGGCGTGCGGAAGAACGTCGGAATGCCCACGTAGCGCGGCTGCGCCTGCGGGTTCGACATCACGGGATAGTTGCGAGCGGGTTTCAATGCGTCCATGCGGCCTGGCTATAGCTGACCGATGGCCCGCACGCGAGCAACGAGTGCATGACGGGCACGGGCCGCGTCGCCGCCGAGCCGCACCAGGTCCGGAATCTCCCAGGGCCGCGACGCCGCCGCCCAGGCCACGCGCAACCCGCCGATTCGCCCGGCGCCGTCCAACGCCACCAGCGCGGCCCGCGGCAGGTTTCGGCCGGCGCCGTCGCACACCGCGCGCAACGCGGCGAAGGGCAGGCCGTGCCGCCGGGCGGTGCGCGCCACCGCGGCGCTTTCCAGGTCCACGGC
>CALMVT010000041.1:0-1681 GCA_937873175.1 uncultured Acetobacteraceae bacterium
GTCGAGCACAGGGCGCACAAGGGGCTAAACAACAGGGCGGAAAACTCGCACCAGCCGACGCGGCAGCGAGAGCGGCAGATGAAGCGGTTCAAATCAGCCGGCCAGACACAACGCTTCTTGTCCGCCCATGACGGGATCAACAACCTCTTCCGCCTTCGCCGTCATCGAGTGCCCGCCGCCCAGTATCGAGCTGCCCGGACCCAAGCCTATCAGGTTTGGGCCGAGATCACCGGCGTTGCCGCTGCGGCGTAGCTACGGGCATGCCGTGCTAATTGCGCTCCATCGCGACCTCGACCCAACAAGTTGACGGTGCCGCAAAGAACATCCCCCGATTTCAGACGCAGAATCCAAGTTTTATGGAACGGTGTTTGGCGGTCGGTCCCAGCCCATCGCGACGGTGAGCTTCTATCCCAGGGCTTGAGCAAGGCTGGCACGCAACGCTTCCACAACCTCGGTCCGGTCCTTGGGTGGCAGTTGCCCAATCCGCTCTGCATCGCGCGCTTCGATCGTGGCGATCTTGGCGGACCGCACCACGGAGGCCGCCGGCAGCCCCGCCACATGGAGGTCGGACACAGCCACGTCACCCGGCCACCCGCGGTTGGCGGCACTGGTCACCATCAGCACCCAAAGCAGCTCCGGCGCGCCCGGGGCATCCGGGACGGCCACGACAAGGGCCGGCCGGCGCTGCTGCACTGGGCGGTTGGTGTAGGGGAACGGGACTTTCACCAGGTCCCACACCTCACAGCCCGGCATAGGCCTCGGTGTCGGCCGTGCTGTCCCATTCGGCGAAGGCCCTGAACGGATCGTCGGCCGCCTTGTCGGGCCGGGCTCGGGTCAGCACGACCCGGCCCGCCTCAATGGCGTAGGCGATCTCGTCGCCTTCGCGCAGGCGCAGTGCCGCCCGTACCGGTTGCGGGATCGTTGTCTGCGCCTTGCTGGTGAGCCTACTGGTGATCATGCATTTACGGTAAGGATTATTCTTACTTCGAACAAGCGTCGTGATGCCTTCCTTGGCAGGAAAGTATTGTTCTCCACACGCGCGCTCGGCCAATCCATAGAGGCGGACAGCTGTCCCAGCATGAGGTCCAGAGTTAAAGCCAGAGCGCGTGACAAGTGCGGTTATCGCGCGTAACGCAATTCTTTGGGTTGCCAGCGCTGGACTGCCCGCCGATGCTGCTCGGCGATGCTCCGAATTGTCCGCACACCTCCGCGCTCCAATCTCCTGCGCCGCCTTGCCGGATCTAAGTAGCGCCATGGGCGCGCACCTCGCCCAGCTTCGACTGGCGGGCGTCAAGAGCTTCGCCGACCCGGCGACCCTCGACATCCTGCCCGGCCTCACCGGCCTGGTCGGCCCCAACGGCTGCGGCAAGAGCAACCTGGCCGAGGCGCTGCGCTGGGCCATGGGCGAGGGCCGGGCCGGCGCGCTGCGCGGCGACGCCATGGACGACCTGATCTTCGCCGGAACCAGGACCCGCCCCGGCCGGGACGCGGCCGAGGTGACCTTGACGCTGGAGGGCCGCTTCCCGCCGCCCTTTGCGGACGAAACCCGGCTGCGGGTCGCCCGGCACCTTGGGCGCGGCAGCGGCAGTGCCTACCAGGTAAACGGCGCAGAGGTGCGTGCGCGCGACGTGCGGGCTCTGTTCGCCGACCTCGCCGGCGGGGCGCGCGCGTCGGCCATGGT
>CALMVT010000041.1:1691-2202 GCA_937873175.1 uncultured Acetobacteraceae bacterium
GCGTGGCGACGGCATGGATGTAGATCAGCGCCGACCGATGACCCCTTCCCGAAACGCCTCAAGTGGTTGATCTACAAAGTAGAAAGCCGTGGTGGGTGGGGTCACAACCGGCGCCGGTAGTGACCCCACCCTAATTTAAATTTACTAAGCCTAGTCAATGCACCAAGCAGAAAGCTGGATGGGGTCACGGTTGCGAGCCGGTCCACATCAGCAGCAGCAGCGGCAGGCTGCCCCAGCGTTTGCGGTGCGCCACAACGATCTGGCCCCGCTGGCACCCCGCGGGGCCTCGTATGTGGGGCAGCCGGTCAACTCGCTATTGCGATAGGGCGACGCCGCTTCGCTGCGCCAGGTGCGGCAGTTGCGCCGACCGCGTGCTGTTGGACAACCAGGTCCTGGACTGGCGGCGATGGGGCCATCCTTCCTTTCACAGATACCGGATGCCGCTGCGAAGTTCGGCGCTGCGGCTGATGCGGCGGCTGCGGCACGGGTCGGCGGCAAGGCTCTGGATGCC
>CALMVT010000042.1 GCA_937873175.1 uncultured Acetobacteraceae bacterium
TGGCCTCCAACCCCAGCCAGTAGCTTGAATCAGATCACGCCCGCGTCGGGCAAGCGTCCCGATCCAGTTCGGTCGCAATATGCTCTAGCCGTGGAAAGTGTTTACCCCTCGCTGTTCGGGCCGGTGACGCGCGGCATCTTCCCGCTCACTGCCGAAGTCTTCGCGACACGGTTCGGCTGGACCGACATCGACGCCCGCTGGCTTTCCCTCGGCGTGTTTGAGTTCGCACCTACCGCCGACCGCCAGTCCTGGTTGTACGTCACGTCAGGCTACTCGAACCCGTGGGATGCGGATCCGCAGGACCAAGATCTGCAGGGCTCATCAGGGGCGGGGATGGAACTCACCTTTGCGGTTTCCGAGCAGGGAAATTGGGCGATCAAGACGCTCCAGACCCTGCTAGCCACCAAGCTTCTTCTCAGCACGGGACGCCTGCCGAATGCTTGACCCTTCTCGTTTGATAACCGCGTAGCACTGCAAGCCCCTTTGAACGGGCGCGCGGAATGCGAGATCAGGCACCTCGTCGTGGTGGAACGGGAGGATGGCCCACAGAGGTTCTCGCTTCCGTCCGGCACCGTGACCCTGGTCGGCTTCACCGGCATTACGGATGTGGGAGCCGCTTTCGCAAAGGCGCACGGCTCGCCCGAGCTGATTGGGAAGCTGCGCGAGCTGGGACATCATCCTGTCACCAACCCTGGCCGTCGTTCAATCTTCTGACGGCCGGGTCTCCAACTTCCGACTCTTGATCCCATCGCCCCACGCCGCGCGCTTGGACCATCTACGGCCGGAAGCCCGCGGCACACTGAACGCAGAGAATGAGCGCCAAGGAGCAGCTACTGACCGTCAAGGTGTGGCGATCGGACGCTTACGTTCAATCGGGCATGCGTATTCCCGTATTTAAGGAAATACGCATGCCCAAGCTCAACGTTTTCCGTGTTTTGCTATATCTGTGCGAGATGTGCACGTAAGGTCATGCTTTGGAGACCAACATCAGTGGCTGTCTGCAAAACCGTGGTTCCGGAGATGCGTAGATCATGAAATACGGAGTTATAACGCTTGCCACGTCAAAGGGCGGGGCGGGTAAATCCACCCTTGCCCGCTCGCTTGCCGCTCATTGGTTGAGCATCGGACTCAGGCCGGCTCTGATCGATGCCGATCCACAGCGCGGGCTAGCCGCAAGGCATAATCCCGACGGTCCTCTGGGTGGAGTTCCAATGCACGAGGAACCCGAGGAAAGTGTCGGGGACTTGATTGCGGAGCTGAGCGCAAAGCACACTCCCATTATTGTGGATACGGCCGGGTTTCGGAACCGGACGGCTGTGGCTGCACTGGTCGCGACCGACCTGGCGCTCATTCCTCTCAAGCCGTCGGCCGAAGACGTGGAGGGAGCCATGGCGACCTACCAGTTGCTCCAGGAACTCAACTCAACTCCTGAACGCAGCGGCAAGCCTATCCCGGTCGCAATGGTTCTCACCATGACCCTTCGAAGCACTCTCATTGCCCGGCATGTGCGCCGGCAACTCGAAGAGGTTGGTCTGCCCCTGCTCGCAGCAGAGATGGCCCACCGCGTTTCCTATCCGGAAGCTGGCATCGATGGCCTGGCGCCCAGCGTCGTTGAGCCGGACGGCGCCGCCGCACGCGACATCGCCGCCATTGTCCGGGAGATCAATGGGCACGCATCAACGCATATCATTAAGTCCTCATCCGCTAAGGTGCGCGCATGAACCCAAAACACAGCCGTCAGCTTGGTGCGATCCTGCGTAGTGTGCCGGCTGCGACCGCAATGCCGCTGGCCGCCGAAGAGAGTTCCACGCGGGAATCGTCGAATGATGCGCCGTCGGTGACAGTGGAGAGGTCACCAGTGGCGGCGTTGGTCGGAGTAGCTTCTGCTGCCGCGCCTCCTCCAGTCCAAGCTGAGGACAAAGCAGAACGAAGCGTGCAGGGAGAAGTCCCTCTGCAAATCACTGTCCCTAAGCACGTCCGCAAACGCCTCCTCATCATGGCAACCGAACAGGATTGCAGCATGCGGGCGTTGATCCTGAAAGCGGTGCAGTCCCTGGGTGTCGAGGTCGACGAAGAGGAGTTGCGAGACAAACGCAGGAAGCCATGAAATCAGCATTTCATGAAATGCGCAGGTCATGGAATGCGGACTTGGCGATGATTTGCGCCGGAAGCCCGCGTGCTACCGATATGGAAAGGTGCTGGACAGGCTTTTGCGTTCCAGACCAGTCACAGCCGCTTTCCCGGCTGGCCTCCAATTGCGCTCTCGGGACGTTTCCATCCTGAATGGCGACGCCGGCGGTGATCGGATGCGGTTCAATCCTCGCATTACAAGCGGCTGCTACAGTGGGGTGGCCAGCGCCACCAGTGGAGCGAAGAAACCGGACGTCCGCTTCGTCCGGCTCCAGCCCTTCCAGATAGGCCGTAAGGCTGTGCAGAAGGCCGAGCGCGCCGACGATGCCAAACGCTGCCACCGATGCGGGCATCCGGGTGGGCGAGGTCGCGCCCGCGCTGGGCGAGCGCGTCGTCGAGCCCGCCGCCCGGCCGCGGCACGAAGTCAGACCAGGCCTTGTCCCACCACAGCATCCCACCATAAAGCAGGCCGCCCGGACCTTGTTCCGGTTGCCAACCGACCGGCTTGTTGAACATCAGCACGGCTCCGGCGGGATAGGCCGCGCCGATGCGGGCCTTCAGGCGGGCGACGTGCTCGTCGCGCAGGTCGCCCGGGATGTAGGTCACGGCTGACATGAACACCGGCAGGCGGCGCCCTCCGCTGCCGACCGCCACCGCCACCTGGTCGCCATCCAGCTCCGCATCCTCGTCGACCTTGCTGAACACCCAGCCGAGATGCTCTTCCATCATGCCGAGCCATACGTCCGGCTGGATCGGGTGCATGCACCTCAGGCTGCCCATCAGGGCCAGGGGGTCGCGCTTCGGACCGGCGCCGAGCATGTCCAGAGCATCGGCGGGATCGCCGTCCTCGTCGAAAGACCCGTGCTCAAGCTGGTCCTCGTCTAGGTCCTCGCCGCCTTGCGCGTCGGCGTGCAGGTAAGACGTATCCGCCCGGCGAGGGCCGCCTGGGCGTGAGCCTCCGTCCGCTTTAAGTCGCTGGTTAAGGTGGCGGTTGAGGTGTGCTGATGGACGGCGTGGTGGAGATCATCACCGGTCGCGAGCGGCGGCGGCGGTGGAGCACGGCGGACAAGCTGCGCATTGTTGGGGAAACGCTTGAGCCGGGTGTTCGGGTTTGCCATGTCGCGGCGCGGCATGGGGTGTGCGAGAGCCTGCTGTTTGCGTGGCGGCGGCAGGTGCGCGAGGGCTTGCTGGTTGAACCGGACCTGCCGGTGTTCATGCCGGTGCGGATGCTCGGGACGCCGGCGGCTGCGCCGTCACCGCCTTCGCCTTGTTCGGCTCCGGCTGCGGCGCCGGGGCGGTCTCAGGCGGGCCTGATCGAGATCGAGCTGGGCGACGGCCGCCCGGTCCGGGTGGGTGCGGACGTGAACCAAGCCGCGCTGCGGCGGGTGCTGGCGGCGTTGCGCGGGTGATCCCGGCGCCGACGGGAGTGCGGGTGTGGCTTGCGGCGGGGTCAGCGAAATCGCGAAGCGATTTGCGCGGGACCGACATGCGCCGCGGGATGAACGGCCTGGCCTTGCAGGTGCAGCAGGCGCTGGGGCGTGACCCGCACGGGGGCGATCTCTACGTGTTCCGGGGCCGCCGCGGCGACTTGGTGAAGTGTCTCTGGCACGATGACGCGGGCATGTCGCTGTACGTGAAACGGTTGGAACGGGGCCGCTTCGTGTGGCCGCAGGCCAAGGAGGGTGTGGTCTCGCTGACCCCGGCAACTCTCTCGATGCTGCTGGAAGGAATCGACTGGCGGAACCCGCAGCGGACGTGGCGGCCGGAGATGGCGGGCTGACCAATGCGCATGCAAAGGGGTACACAGCCGACGCCGGATGTGGTTGGATCGGCCGCGTGACGCCCGCCACCGAACCTGTTCCGGACGACATCGAGGCGCTGCGCGCGGCGCTTGCGGCCGAGCGGCTGGCGCGGCGCGAGGCGGAAGCGCGCGCGTCGGGCGCCGAGGCGATGGTGGCGCATCTCAAGCTGCTGATCGCCCAGTTCAAGCACGACCGGTTCGGCGCCTCGTCCGAGCGCGGCCGCAAGCTGCTGGACCAGCTGGAGCTGCAGCTCGAGGAGCTGGAAGCTGCGGCGGCCGAGGACGAGGCGGCGCTCGGTCCGGACCAGGAGGGGCTGCCCCCTCGCCCTCGCGCCATCCGCCGCAAGCCGGTGCGCGGCCCGTTGCCCGCCCACCTGCCGCGCGAGCGCGTGGTGGTTCCGGGCCCGACCGAGTGCCCGTGCTGCCGGGGCAAGCTGGCCAAGCTGGGCGAGGACGTGACCGAGACGCTGGAGGTGGTGCCGCGGCGGTGGAAGGTGGTGCAGACGGTGCGGGAGCGGTTCACCTGCCGGGCGTGCGAGGCGATCACCCAGCCGCCCGCGCCGTTCCACCCCATTGCGCGCGGCCGTGCCGGGCCCGAGCTGCTGGCGATGATCCTGGAAGCCAAGTTCGGGCAGCACTTGCCGCTCAACCGGCAGAGCGACACTTACGCCCGCGAGGGGGTGGAGATCGACGTGTCGACCATGGCGGACTGGGTGGGCGCGTGCACCGCGACGCTTGCGCCCTTGACCGCGCTGATCGAAGCGCACGTGATGGCGGCAGGGCGCATCCATGGCGACGACACCACCGTGCCCGTGCTGGCAAAGGGAAAGACGGCCACCGGCCGCTTGTGGGCCTATGTGCGCGACGACCAGCCGTTCGGCGGGCCGGCGCCGCCCGCCGCCGTGTTTCACTACTCACCCGACCGCCGGGGCGAGCACCCGAACAAGCATCTGGCCGGCTATGCCGGCATCCTGCAGGCCGACGCCTACGCCGGGTTTAACGATCTCTACCACCCGGGGCGCAGGCCCGGGCCGATCACCGAGGCAGGCTGCTGGGCGCATGGGCGCCGCAAGCTGTTCGATCTGGCCCAGGTCGCACGTGCGCCGCTCGCCGCCGAGGCGGTGCGGCGGATTGACACCATCTTCGACGTCGAGCGCAGCATCAACGGCCTGCCCGCCGAGCAGCGCCTCGCCGTGCGCCAGAAGCATGTGGCGCCGCTGGTGGCCGACCTCGAAACCTGGATGCGCGCTGCCCGCGGCAGGATGTCGCGCCACGCCGAGGTCGCCAAGGCCGTGGATTACATGCTGAAGCGCTGGGACACGTTCAGCCGGTTCCTTGGCGACGGGCGTATCTGCCTCAGCAACAATGCTGCCGAGCGGGCACTGCGTGGCGTCGCGCTCGGAAGAAAAGCTTGGTTGTTCGCCGGCTCCGATCGCAGCGGCGACCGCGCCGCAGCCGTGTACTCGCTCATCGTCACAGCCAAGCTGAACGACGTCGACCCGCGCGCCTGGCTGGCCGACGTCGTGCGCCGGATTGCCGGCCATCCCGCGTCGCGCCTGCACAAGTTGCTGCCCTGGAACTGGCGCAAACCCATTCAGGACACCGCCGCCGCAGCCTGACGGCCCGCCACCGCGGCCTTGGCCGGCTTCCAATTACCCACATCGTTGGTGGGCGCCGATGGTGATGCCGAGTGCGATGTCGTGGAGGCGGGTGAGGCCCCGCCAGAGGACCATGGTGCCGGGCGGCGGATCCCGGCTGCGTGCGAGGTAGCCGCCGAGCATGGCGACCTGCAGGAGGTAGTCGGCCAGCGCTCGCCGACGCAGCCGCGGTTTCGGGCGCGCCGCATCGATGCGATCGAGCGCATTGATCTCGGCGATGGTGAGGACGGTGTCGGGCCGCGCATCGGGTTCGACGCGAGCCGACATGGTGAGAAAGAGGATGCGCCAGCTGACGACCGTGACGAGGGCGAGGAACTTCACCAGCCTCTCGGCGGTCTGCAGCCGGCTTTCCTCGGCGCGGCAGCCCGACTTCATCACCTTGTGGAAGACTTCCGCCTTCCAGCGCAGCGCGTACCAATTGAGCTTCTCGACGGCACCGGCGAGATCGGCCACCGGAAGGTTGGTGACGAGCTTCCAGTCGATCGGCGGGCGATCGGCAGGTGGGTCGAGTTCGAGAGCGTGGATGTAGGTGAGAGCCTGCGGGCTGTAGCGCTTCTGCTTGCCGATGGGGGGCAAGGTCGTGATGGTGGCGAACTTGACCCGTAGGCAGGCGGTTTCTTCGGCGTTGCCGCCGACGGTCACGCGATGGGTTCCCGACCAGGGGGCCGCATCGAGTTGAGCGAAGACGCGGTGGTCTGCATTC
The DNA here is from genome assembly GCA_937873175.1 of uncultured Acetobacteraceae bacterium. Lineage (GTDB taxonomy): Bacteria > Pseudomonadota > Alphaproteobacteria > Acetobacterales > Acetobacteraceae > CAHJXG01. The sequence goes on from CALMVT010000042.1 coordinate 6,293, forward strand.
TCGCGTCGCCCAGCGGGCGGCGCTTTCGCCAGTCTGTTGGTTTGTACGCGCACCAGGAAGCGGGTGCGCAGGTCCTGCGCGAGACAGAACAGTTCGTAGATGTCGCTTTCTCGGTCGGCGACGTGCACGCAGCGCTCCGGCGTGCCGAGAAGGGCGATCGACTGCCGAAGGTTCTCGAGCCAGCGATAGCTTTCCTTGGTTTCGATGGGCACGCGGGTAGGGTTCACGTGCCGCTTCAAGGTCCAGGTGCCCTTAAACTTGGTGCGCGTCCAGAACTTCGTCGCCGTGAGGCCCAGCGGCGTGCCGGACAGCGAGACGGCAAGGCTGGAATGCATCAGCACGCCGCACAGCGTGTGCACGTTGGGCTGCCCTGCCTTGTACCGACCGCCGTTGACTGTCTTGGTGAACCCGATCTTGCCCGGGTGTGCGCGGCCGTAGATGAACTCGGTCGTGTCCTGAAGGACAAGGATCGGCCCCGTGCTCGCCGCGCAGCGCGCCGCGGTCGCTGCGAAGTGTCCAGCAAGTATGCCGTGCTCGGTGACGCGCGGATTGTCGAAGAAGCGGTAGGCTGCTTTGGTCGCGGCCCAGTCGCCGCAGGCAGCCGGCATCGGCTGGCCCGGCGCGGACGACAGCTGATCCAGGAGCTGGCGAAGGCGACGTGCGAGCCGCTGATCGGGCAAGCTCGCGCAGGCGATCTCGGCGTCCTGCCAGCCGGCGTCGCCGGCCATTGCACCCGAGCTCATCCGCGACGCCTCCGTGATTCGGCGTCATGGACAGAATCACAGCTGATTCAGGCACGGCAAACCTCAAGCCGACGATGTGGGTAATTGGAAGCCTGGCCGGGTGGATACGGTAAGACGCGGCCTGCATGCGGACCAGTGTGGGCGCGTCCAGCATCGCCAGGGGCGCCCTGGCCGTCGGCAGGAGCGCCTCGACGGCGATGTCGGCAGCAGCCGGCCCCATGTCGACGCGCAGCGCCAGCATGTGGGCCTGGTAGGCTCGGCGGCGCCGGACCTCCTCGGCGCCGCACTCCTCATCTGGCGGGTCCGCCTTGGCCTTGCTCGCCGCCCCGGGCCAGCTCGCGCCAGCTGCCGAAGCCGAGCATGTAGGCGGTGATCTCCTCCGCCTCCTTGAACGCTCGACATGCAGAGCCTGCACCGCGCGCGGGACAGGCTGGTGAGTCAAAGGACTGCGTTGATCAACCAGCTGCGCGCCGTGCTTTTGGAACGCGGCATCATTGTTCCCCAAGGAAGGCGCAAGCTGGAGCTGTTCCTTGAGGCCTTTCTGGCACAGGAGAAAAACCCGCTCAGTCAGCGTACCCAGCTGCTCGTCGACGACATCCGCGCCGAGTGGAGGGGTCTCGACCAACGCATTTCGGCTCTGGATGACGAGTTTACCGCCCAGGCCCGCACCGATGGGACAGCCAAGCTGCTGACGACGATCCCGGGAGTTGGCGCGCTAAATGCGACCGCACTGGCAGCGGCGATCGGCAACGGCGAGACGTTCGGACGCGGGCGAGATCTGGCGGCGTGGCTGGGCCTGGTGCCGAGGCAAGCGACGACAGGCGGCAAGCCGAAGCTTCTCGGCATCAGTAAGCGGGGCAATGTATATCTGCGCAAGATGCTGATCCACGGGGCGCGTGCGGCATTGCCGACGCTGTCCAAGATCGAAACACCTTTGGGCTGCTGGCTGCGCGGCCTGTTGGCACGGGCCCACGTGAACACCGTGGTCGTGGCACTCGCCGCCAAACTGGCCCGGATCGTTTGGGCGGTGCTGCGGAGCGGACAAAGGTTCGACATGAAGGCTGCGACGGCGTCGTAGCCTGAGAGATCAGTCGCACGCCTCAATTCGAGGCAGGCAACTGGTGAGGGTCTGCGGGTGGTGAAAGCGAGATGGCCTGACAGTCGACCGGTGTTCTGGAACCCTGTTACAACATGTGGCGCTCGACGCCGGGGAACTTATGAGGACCAGAACGCGCGGATCTCCATCTTGGCCAGGGTTCTGCCCTGAGACCGGATACGTTGGCGTAGACTGCC
>CALMVT010000043.1 GCA_937873175.1 uncultured Acetobacteraceae bacterium
CAAGGCACCGGGCCGCCACATTCGTGCCGTGCAGCTTCCAGCGCGACGGCCTGGACCTGTTTCCCATGAAACAGGCCCGGGGTCGCAGACGCAAGCAGCCCCGGCGAGGGCAAGCAGTTGTGCGTCCCGCGTCGGATCACGCCTTGGATCAGTCAGGGCGCGCCAGCGACCGGCAACGAGGGCGCATTCTTCGAGGGCGGCTCCAAGCGGGCGGCCCTGGCGCTTTGGCCGGGCAGGGGCGACTGTTCGCAGTGCTGAGCCAGGCCGGGCTGCCCGTGACCCTGCCGATCCTTAAGGATCTTGCCCGGCGATGGAGCGAGGCCGGCGGGACGCGGCACCCACCACTTTGGCGCGGGGCGCACGACATTGCCGGGCAGATACTCGCGCGATGGCCGAAGCGGGGCGAGCATGGGACGGAACAAAAACGCCAAGCGATGCCGCCCGTGTGCTGGCGCGGCTGCGCGGCTGGACGAGGCGGCCGCGATTGTGGGCTTCCTGACCAAAGTCACCGCCGAGGACTGCTGGGAGAAATAAGCTGCCGCCCCGGCACGCCGGGACCGCAAGCCGAAGCAAGCTGTTGGCGCCGAGGCCGCCGCGTCAACCCAGGACGGTGCCGCGAAGCCGCAGGACCAAGCGCCCGGTCAGCCCGAAGCCGAAGCGAGCCTGGACCGCACCAAAAAGCACACGTCCGCAGTCGCCGCGGGGTCTGAGGCTGAGACACTTGCGGACAACGACTTCGTCCAGCCAAGCCATGATCTCGGCAACCCAGTGAGCGAGGCAGCCCCATCTGTTCCCAAAGCGGGAACGTCCGTCCCTTTGGCGTCGGCAGGACGGTGGGATCGGGCAGCGGACCTTCTGCAGTTTGACTGACCCACAATCGAGCCGACGGCTACGCAGGACGGCCCGAACAAGGGCATGGCCAAGCTGCTGGTTTCGACGCGGGCGGAAGACGCCCGGTCGCATTGGCTGTTCTGCAGGCAGGCTGCCGTTGTCCGAGGTGGGGTGCGGCGCTGGACGGGCTCAAGCAGCTTGAGCGACGGTGGGTGTTGGCTCCGGTGGTGGCGGCCGAGCAGCAAGGCGAGCGCGACGACATCCTGACAGGCGAGGAGGTTGCAGCGCGGGTTGGCATGACGGTCGCCCGGAAAGGCGCCGCCCCGGCATGGGCCAGTTCCGGAACTTCGCTCCGCAGGCTGCGGCTGATCTCGACGACACGGTGGCTTAGCTGATCGAGCGGACATCAGGGCCGCAAGCCCCCGGCAGTCAAGGCTTGCCACGGACCGACAAACCGGCTGCGGAACAGGCGTTCGATCTCATCCATGACTCTGGGCCGCAGCGCCTGCTGCCTTGTGCCAGGTGGCCCGAAGGCTGATCGGCGTCCAGGCACCGTCCTGCTCCAGTGCGGCTTCACCTGCGCGGGCGAGTTCCAGGCTGGCCACCAGCGTGCTGGCCAGCGCCGTCCGGCATCGCAGGTCGTAGCCGGGCGGCTTGCGTGCAACCCGCGGCAGGAAGCGCGCCAGCGCCACGGCGTTCCCCTCGCCCGCATCAGCCAGCGCCTCAAGTAGCCGCCGCATCAGCACAAGGGCGTCCGGCACCCGCCACAGCGGCAGCGGCTGGGGACGCTCGCCGTCAACCCGCCTCGGCCGGCGCAGGGCGGCAAGGCAGGCGCGGAACAGCGGGGCCAGCTTCGGCTCTGCAAACCCGGTTGACAGCGGTTCGCTCCGCCCGCCGCGTTCCCAGGCGTCGCGCCCGAGTTGCGGCTGCGCCTCCATGAAGGCCACCACCGCGCGGACCCGCTCCATCTGAGCCAGGCGCGCCGCCAGCGCCGCCGCCGCCTGCTCGGCCTGGGCAGCTTCCTTGGGACTGCGCGGCAGCAGCAGGCGCGACTTGAGCCAGGTCAGCCACGCCGCCATGACCAGCCAGTCGGTCGCGCGCTGCAGGCCGACGCGGCCCAGGTCTTGCGTCGCCAGGAGGTACTGGTCCGCGAGGTCGAGCACGGACACGCGGGCAAGGTCCACCGTCTGCCGCCGCGCGAGGTCGAGCAGCAGGTCGAGCGGGCCTTCGAACCCGTCCAGGTGCAGCAGCACCGTGTCCGGCGCCCCCTCTGCCCACGCGAGATCAGGCGGCGCCGTCAGCGGGACTGAGTCGGCGGACAAGGCGTGCCTGGCCCGTGCTGAACCGTGCCGCCGCAGCGCGGCACCTTGGCTTGTGCGCTGGACTCTGCGAAACCGTAGTCCGGCCGCAGATCGAAGCACAACCCAGGCCATTGGACGCGCAGGGATGTCAGCGCGCGCCACGGCGACCACTCGGCGGAATGGAAGCGGTAGCAAGCCGCCTGGCCAGCCGGCAGATGGCGCATCCCGACGACGGTGGGTTCCTCCTCCTCCACGCCGCGCAGCGGCCAGGTCGTGCCCCAATGCTCCCACAACCAGGCTTCCGCCTCGGCCGCGTCCGGCCCGAGCTGCAGCACCTCCGCCGGCACCGGCACCAGCGCGTGCAGGTCAAACGACACGAGGGGATGCTGCCCGAGGGCCTGCGTCTGCAGGACTTGGACAGCGGCGACGAGCTGCCCGGCCAGGATGTGCGCGCCCTCGACGGAGATGCCCCGCCGGTCGGGCGGCGGCGCCACGAGCTGGTTGAACCAGCCCTCCTCCAGCTCCGACGCATGCAGCGGCCAGGGGATGATGCCCGGGCCGGCCGCGGCGGCGCGGAAGGCCGCCAGTAGCGTGACGGGCCCGGTCACCAGCAGGCGGTGGGCGAGCCAGTCCGGCGTTTGCAGGCACAAGGCGGCAGAGGCGCGCGGTCTCGCCGAAACGTGACGCGTTTGCGGCTGGATTGGCGGCGCTGCCGACCCCGGCTCGGCAGGCCCGGGCTGCGGCAACGGGGCCACAAACTCAGCCGCAAGCCCGAAGGGTTTCGGCGATTCGGCAACTTCGCGTTTCGGCGGGACCGCGTGCAAGGGAGGCCGTCCCCGGGGCCGCTTAGGGGAAGGAGCTTCCGGCCGTTTTCGACGGTCCGCGCCACGGCGCCGCGGCTCGCCGGCCTTCATCGCCGCTACAGCCCGAGCAGCTTGGCAGGGCTGTCCTGGACCAGCCGCGCCCGGCGCACGTAGCCACGCATGGTCTTCAGGTCGCGGTGCCGCGTGTGCGCCATGATGTGCTCGTCCCGCGCGCCCGCCTGGTAAGCCTCGGTGACGAACCCCGCCCGCAGCCCGTGCGGGCTGAGCCGCTCCAGGCCCGATACCTTCAGCCCAGCCTGGGCAGCGCGGCGCAGCAGGATCTGGCGCACCGCGTCGGGATGCAGCGCCCCCTCGGACAGGTTGCCCCAGCGGTCCACCTTTCGGAACACCGGGCCGTAGCGGCAGTCCGTCGCTGCCAACCAGTCTTCCAGAGCGCGCACCGGGCAGGTGTCCCGCCCTTTGCCGCGTGGCAGGCCGATCCAGTCGCCCTCGCCCGCCTGGTCGCCCTTGGCGCGCGGCAGCAGCAGCCGCAAAGCGCCTTCGCTCCGAAAATCCAAATGCTCGCGCGCCACCGCAACCAGCTCCGACCGGCGCAGCGCGGCGGCGAGGCCCAGGAGGAGCAGCGCGCGGTCCCGCAAGCCGGTCAGCCCCGCATCGCACGTCGCGACAAGCCGCTTGACCTCGGGCGAGCCGATCGCGGCCGCTTGCCGGGCCGGCACGCCGTGCCGGCGCTGCATGCCGCGCAGCGTGGCCCGGATCAGCGGGTGCGCGGAGACCCAAGCCTCGCCGACGAGCTTGTGGCGCTGGCCGATGGCGACCAGGCGGCGGCGGATGGTGGCGCGGCCATGGGTGGCAGCCATGGAGGACAGGTAAGCGGCGAGGCCGGCGGGAACCGCCGGGAGCGGCGCCCAGCCCGCCTCGCGGCACCAGGCTTGGTAGTGGGCCCAGTCGGCCTCGTAGGCGCGCAGGGTGGCTTGGGAAAGTGCCTCGCGAGCGTAGCCGCGCGCGGCGTCCAACGCCACCATTCCGGTGTGGGTCGCAACCGACATGGGACGACGATCGAGTACGCCCTCCACGCCCTGCACGGAGCCGGCTGGCAGCGGTGGGGTTCGCTTTTCCGATACCGGCAGGGCTGGGCGACGGGTCTCGTGATCTGGGGTGAGCGCCATGGACGGGAGTTTGCGGCTCCGATTGTGGCGGATCAACTAGCAAATATATTACACGCGATAATTAATGGTTATCGCGTGTAAGCCACCACGGACCTGGTTTGGCGGAGCTACGATTGGTCAAACCATGCGGGTCCCTTCGCGCTGGTGGAAGCATCGCCGTCCATGGCCGGGGTAGCCCCCTCCCCTGCTCTGCCGGCCCCCGTTGGCAACGGCAGGCCGGCGCCCGGCAGGTCATGCAGGCTACGCAGGCCGAACTGCGCCAAGAAATGCGTTGTCGTCGTCCACAGCGTCGGGCGCCCCGGTGCGTCCCTGCGCCCCATCGGCCGGATCAGCCCAGCCTCAAGCAGCGCGTCCATGCTGCCTTGCCCGAGCGACACGCCGCGCACCGCCTCGATCTCCGGCCGGGTGATCGGCTGGTGCAGGGCAATCAAGGTCAGCACCTCCATTGCGACCCGCGGCAAGCGCCGGGGCGGCGTCATCGCCAGCCGGAGGCGGTCCACAAGGTCGGGCGCCGTGCGGAACGCCCAAGCGCCATCCGCCTCGGCCAGCACGACGCCGCGCCGGGCACAGTGGGCCTGCAGGGCGTCCAGCACGACGTGGGCGTTCTGACCCGGAGGCAGCAACGGCGCCAGCATGCGGGCCGTGACCGGGTCGGGGCTTGCGAAGACATAGGCCTCGGCCAGACGCAGCACGTCCTCCGGCACCGCGCCCGCCGGCTCGAATGGGTCGGACATGGGTCATCATGGCGCGGAAATGGCTGGAGATGCTAGGCTTGCCGGACGGCAGCTTCGTCCCTGGCCCAGCACTCAAATGCGGAACGACAGACTCGCCTGCTCTTTCCGGGCTGCGCCCGCGGGGGCGCTTGCGAGGTATGCGCCGCTCCGTCCCAGCCTAGGCGTCGTCGATGTGCGGCATGGACAAGTCCGAGTCGGCGCCGAGTTCAGCGACCACGAGAGCGACCCGTTCCGCCACTCTAGCATTTTCGCTTCACGTGAACTCATATCCTGAGTTGGTCAGGTAATTGCGGCATTCGGCTGGGCTGAAGCGATCGATGAGCTGACCGATGGTGGTCCAGAGCGCATTCCTTGTTCTGGTTGCGGCACCGCGGAGCAAGGCCTTGAGCTTGGCGAACACCTGCTCGATCGGGTTCAGGTCGGGCGAGTAAGGCGGCAGATGAAGGGCGCTGCCGCCGACGGCCCTGATGACTGCTTCAACACCAGCCACCTTGTGAGCGGAAAGGTCAGCGAATCGCACAGCGATTTGCGCGGGTCTATGACGACCACGTAGCTGGGCTGGAGCGTGGGTGCCAGAAACTTCTCGACATAGGCCAGGAACGCAGGGCCGTTCATCGGTCTGTCCAACACCAGCGGAGCGATCAGGCCGGTGCTGCGCAGCCCGGCCGCAAACGTCGTTGTGCGCCAGTGTCCATGCGGGGCGGCAGCGACCAGGCGCTCGCTGCGCGGTGCCCAGCCGTAGCGCCGGATCATGTTCGTAGCGGCTCCCGTTTCGTCGATGAACACGAAGCGGTCCGGGTCCATGTAGCGCTGCCACACGCGCCACATCCGGCGGTGCTCGGCTATGTCCGCTCGGTCCAGCTCGGCCGCCCTCAGGCTGTTTTTTTGTGTGACAGGCCGAGTCTGCGCAGTGTCGACCAGATCGTCGTTGGTCCTGCCCCCGTCTCTGGTCCGGGTGCTCCGCGACTTCTCGGGCTAG
>CALMVT010000044.1 GCA_937873175.1 uncultured Acetobacteraceae bacterium
TCGCCGCATGATGCTCTGATCTTATCCCTCCACGCTCAGGGGGGAAGTCCAGTCCAGCAAATGCTGGCGCGTGGACGTGAGGATGCTTCTGTAAGCGCCCACGCCGCTTGGAGATCGACATGGCTGATAAAGAGGTCACACCGTTTTTGTTTGAAGGCGAGGTCACGGTACGAGTTATCGACCGCGCTGGTGCGCCGTGGTTCGTGGCAGCAGATGTTTGTCGTGCAGTCGGCAGCAAGCAAGCGGGACGGGCTGTTTCTGCATTGGACGGCGACGAAAAGGGTATGATTTCAATTCACACCCTTGGCGGTGAACAAACAGTCTTGGCCGTCACTGAAGGGGGGCTCTACACGTTGCTCATCCGCTCGCGCCAGGCCACCACGCCGGGCAGCTTGGCTCACCGGTTCCGCCGGTTGGGTCACGGGGGAGGTTCTTCCGGCGATGCGCCGCACGGGGCAAGTAGCTAGTGTTCGGCCAGTTGAACCAAGCCAAGCCATTCCGGAAGTCACTCGGCTTCGGATGGTGCGAGAAGCACGCCAGACATTCGGGGTGCGTGCTGCCGGACAACTCTGGTTCGGATTGGGCTTGCCCATCGTGCCGGCGATGCGAGCGCCGGCTCAATCGGACCTGTTCCGCTAACCTTCCTTGCCTTGACCGCTTGGGAGCACTTTCTTCCAAGCGGTTTAGACGTGCTTGCTCGTAATGCCAGTCATTCCATACAATAACCCGTAAAAACGAGGGGCGCCCAACGTGTCAGACACAACTGAAACACCGCTCCAGATGGCCCAACGCCATGTGACCGAGGGCCGGGAGCGTGTCAGCCGCCAGGAAACGTTGATTGCGAGACTGACGCGGGATGGGCACGACAGGATGCTGCCGAATGCTAACGCGCTGCTTGACCAGCTACGGGGCTTTTTAGCCTTCAGCGAAGCGCATATGGAACGTTTGATAGCGCAGGGCGCGGCCTAGCTACCCCTCGCGCGGACTTAGTTTGGAATGGCGCCTTCCTCACGTATCCGCCGACGTTCCGCGCCTGTAGCTCTCTCCGGCACACGAACGCGGAGTTGCCCCGTGGGAATGCGGGACCTGACGCTTTGGATGTGCGATAGCGTAGCCGTGAAGCCATCGAAATAGACCGGCTGCTCGGGTTTGTCGGCATCAGCCGGGTAGAATTCAACAAACCATTCGCTCATCATTCTTTGAAGGCTATACGCAGCGCCGCTTGCGCTTGATCATCGGCGGCGTTTTGCCTGACGGCGGAACTGGGCACCTCATCTCCTTGATCATTGACGAATGCGATGCGGGACCAATTGTGCTCACGCAGTTCCTTAGCGCAGACAAGAGCCTCCCCGGCTGACACGCATATTTCGTTGCAGCCTTCTTTGTCTCGCTTAGCTTGGACGACATACGGATGGGACATGCGGTTGGCTCCTGACTGCCATCGCCCATACACCTATTTGTGAGGAGTAGGTAAACTAATCGTCAATTTGAGATTGATGCACCATTTGAGAAACGTGTTTTGAGGAGACAAAATCATTAAGCACTCTTAGCCAAATTGCATATTTCCTAAATGCAGTTCATAAGGGCGAAGCGTGATCGTGATCACCAGTCGCACTTCATTCATGTCTCGCTTGGAGGTCACGAACTGCAACAACTGGTCTGTCTCGACAGAGACTTTTGTGATCAGCTTGTCGTCTTCCAACAAGCAGAAAAACGGTTGTTCGTCTGGCTCGTGTCCCCTTGCGTAATAGCCCTCGTTTGCCTCCGGTATTCTCAGAGCATCGAAAAGTGTTTTTAACCGGTTGTCGATGTCGCCCGATCGAAGAACAACGCCAGGTCGATCCGGACGGAGAAACAGGATGTCCAGGCCACAAAGCAGATTGAGTTCCTGAGTGACCAAGGGAACGAAGTTCCAGCCATAAAGGCCGTGTCGCTCCGCAACCGAGGCGATGTCTTGAGGAAGGACAGGGGCACCGCCCATCACCAAAGCGTTTGGACCGCTGCCGCCACCTTCTTTGAGGTGTGGCACAATGTCCCAAAGCCGCTTGAGTTGAGCATGGAACACCTGGCGAATGTCGTGCTTGTGGTTGCCCCGTTTGTCCTGCTGACCCGTGAGCGGGTCTCGCTGGGTCGCAAGGAGCAAGCCCTCATAGGTGAGGCGGAACTGCATGAAGCGTCCTTCGTCCGGCTGGTTGTATGGATCATCCAGCAGAACAACCCGGTGCGGAAGGACCACCTCAACAGAATGCGCGCCTGCGCTGCTACTCACCATTTAGCGACTATCTCGCGTTCCCGTGAGGTGTGGCTGCTCCATAATGCCGGGGCCGCGTATGCCGCCACTTGGCCGCACAGCATGCCCATCTGCAGCTTGGCCAACAGCGTCTTGGTCTCGGCAAGCACAAGGCCGACGTCCGCCAGCATGCTGACCACCCCCGGCCGGCTGAACGTCACCAGCTCCGTCGTCTTCACCTCACCCTGGCTCGTTCTTGCCTCCAGCCGCACCGTCCACTGCATCCAGCCCGCCCCTGTGGTCAGCCGTCAGCCAGACCCATCAGCTCAGGACAGGCAAGCACGCTGCCCCAGGTTTCTGACACTCCCCGCCGCGAGCGGCAAGAAGATGTCGCTCTGGCGCCGCACGGCGGATGGAGCAGAAGGGGGCGCACCCAAGGACTTTCTGACGCCCTCGGGCCGCTAGACAGTGCGCGAGTCGTCGTGGTGACGGAAGGCCGGGCAACCGGCAAGTCCGTGCACAAAGCGGCGGAACTGCCCGTGCGCGTGGCCTTCTCTCACAGCAATCTGGAGCATGTCGTGCGCGCCT
>CALMVT010000045.1 GCA_937873175.1 uncultured Acetobacteraceae bacterium
CTAGCCGATGTGCCGGTGAGAGGCATCATCGTCCTGGAGGGCCTGTTGCGCCCGGCTCATCATCCAACACGCCCGCCGCGGAATAACCATCAGCCTTCGCCGGCGGCGGCCCGTGCTGTCTTGGCCATGACCCCATCGATGTACGGCGACGCGGCGGCCGTGTGGGCCTCCTGGTCCGTGCGGTGCCGGGCCGCCAGGTCCCAGCTTAAGCGCGAGACAACGCGCCCTGGAAGGAGGTCGACGACGGCTCCCAAGTGAGTCCCTTGCTCGACCAGGTGACGGCCTCGGTCGCGTCGTCCACCGCCGATGGCGCCTGCAACCCACCTAGGGCGCTTCAAGATAGATGCTCTCCAAATACTGAGCTGTCGTCCTCATCCCACTTTCAAAATTTTCCACAGGCGTATAGCCAAGTTCTTGACGAGCCTTGGCAGAGCGGATGGTTGAGCGGCCTTGCAGGAACTGCAGGTGACCAGGGTTGGGCATGTGGACGCGGCCGCGTTGCCGGAGAGCTGGCCCGTACAGCGTATCCCGTGCAATGCTCCGTGCCCGGCTTGGCAGGACACGCAGTCCTTTGCTCACTACCTTGCGCACAAACCCGATGCCTGCAACCTTGCGTATCACGGTTCGGGGATCAGATGCCATCCGCAGCAACTTACGATGTTTGACGTTGGCGCGTAGAATGCCGTTCACCGGCTGGTAACGCGGCCCCTTTGCACCGATCGCACGAGCAACCCCTTCGTAGAACTCCTTCCACGTGATCGGCTCCGGGCCAGACAGCAGATAGCGTTGCCCGACGGCCTCGGGCCGCATCGCCGCGAGGATCATCCCGCTGACAACGTCGTCGACGTAGACGGCATTGCAGATGCCTTCGCCCGCATCAGGCAGCACCACTGTTCCGAACTTGAGCATGTCCGCCGGGTCGAGCGTCCAAGGGCGAGAGTAGGGTCCGTAGACGATGGTGGGCTGCACGATGGCCGCCGGCAGGCCGGTTTCGCGCACTGCCACCAGGAGTTCGGTTTCGAGCGCGAGCTTGGTATGGGCATAGCCTTCTCCGGCCGGCGTGTCCGAAGTGTCCTCCGTGACCTCGCCTTGGTCCGGGATGTCGTACACGACGAAGCTGCTGACGTGCACGAGACGTTTGCAGCCATTCGCGTGGCAGCCCTTGATGAGGGATCGCAGCGCCTTGAAGTTCCAAGCCGTGTTGCCCCAGTCGTAGGCGAGGTGGAAGACCAGGTCCACGCCTCGGAGCGCCTCGTCGACCGCAGCAGCGTCCGTCATGTCGATCTTGCGGATATACGCGCCGGCGCGGTGCAGACGTATGCCCGCATCGTTGCCGCGGATCAGGCAGGTGACCTCGGCTCCGTCTTCTGCCAGCCTTTCCACCAAGCGACCGCCGATAAAGCCGGTTCCACCCGTCACAATCACCGTCGTGCCGGGCGGAACATGCGGAATGGTCTTTTCGGGAGCGTGCGCCGTACCCGGCATGCCATTAGCTTCCATGGGGTTGGCCAACCTATACCGCAACCTGGAAGGTAGGTTGCGTTCGGGCAGCATCAGAGGCGGCCTTCATCGACATCGACCGCCGCAGATGGTCGGCCAGCCGGACTGCAAGCGCCAAAATCATGAGGGTGGGATTAGCATGGCCCGCGGTGGAAAACACCGAACTGCCGGCGACATACAGCCCATCCACGCCGTGCACCTTGCAATCCGCATCCACTACCCCGTCTTCCGGGCGAACGGACATGCGAGTGGTGCCGATCGGGTGGCAGCCATCCACGAACTTGGCGTCTTTCCAGTTTCCGTTGCGCACCCAGTCGGCGATGCGGATGGCGGGCAAGCCTAAGCGGGCGAATTCCGACTGAATGGACTGAGCCAGAGCGGCCTGCGACCTCGCTTCCAGCTCGTGCACCCGCCAGTCCACCCGGCTGATCGGTAATCCGAGGTGATCCTTGACCTTGCTAAGCTGAACGCGGCTGTCGGGGTTCGGAACCTGCTCAGAGCTTACCAAGAAACCGATGCGCTCGACCTTGTGCCGGATCCTTTGGCGGATGCGCCGGGAACGCACCGCTTTCAGCAGCAAGGTGGGATGGGCGGCGGCGATCATGGCGTCGCGCAGCACATGATCCCGCGGCCCCTTGGCCAGCCGCGTCACGGCTTCGAACGGGTCGCTAGGCGAATAGACCTCGTAGGGCCACGCGGCGGTGTTCAGCAGCTGTTCCGCCCGCTGCCGCTCTGGGCTTAGGGTGTAGCCGAAGATGAAGTCGTGACGTCCACGTTCGTTGTCCATCACGTGGGGGCCGAACAGGTCCCGAAAGCGCTCCGCGTCGCCTGCATCCACCCGCGCGATCAACTCAAAATCGCGCGGGTGATCCATCAGGAAGCGGCCAACCGTGTCGTGCTCGTTGCCGACGCCGTTCGGGCTGACGCGATTGGAGTAAAGCATGATGCGTGGATTCTCGATCCCGCCCGCGCACAGCACAAAGGCCCGCGCGCGGACTGTCAGCCGCCGGCCTGCACCGTCAGCCACTTCGACCGATTGCACCTGCCGTCCGAACGGGTCGGTGTTCAGATGGGTGACCGTGGCGCGCAGCAGAACCCACAGGTTTGGGTTCCGTCGATGAGTCAGAAACTGGCCGAACTGGATGGAGGCCGGGTTTTCCCACCATGTCGCTCGCATCAGAGCAGGATCGACGCTTGGGCGCGAAACCAAGCCTCGGGGCACCGGTCGCCGCGTCCGGCCATTGTAGTAGGGTCCGGAGGCCAGGTGCTCAGATGCACGATTTACATAGGGCACCATGGTCTCAGGGCCGAACGGCCAGCCTGAGCGCGGCAGCCAAGGCCGCTCCTCATAGTCGATATCGTCGAACGGCATGCAGCGTCCGTTCCACAAATACGAGGTGCCGCCGAGCACGCGACTGCGGCCGTTGAACAGCCGCGTGCCAATGTCTTCGATCTCGTTCAGCGCTGCTGTGTCTGGCTCAACCGTGTGGCCGCCACTTTCAAGCATGAGGATGCGCAGACCGCTGTCTTTCAGCTCCTCCGCAATCGCCCAGCCTGCGGGTCCGCTGCCGATCAGGCAAAGGTCGGTCTCAATCGGGCGGCTGCCATCCACCGTTCGCAAGTCGTTGATGCTCATCCGTCACCTCGATCAACCCCGGCCTACCTCGGCGCACAAGAGCCTTGCTTGGCCGGAGCGCGTTCTGCCCACCACAGGGCTTTATCAAGCCCTGCGGTGGCGGTCTAGGACGCGCTGTGCCTGGGGACCTTGGTGCGTGAGTCGCGGACGCTGATCCGCCGCAGTCTCGACGCGGTCGGGAGAACCAAGGACACGGCGCTGACCGCCTCTACCGACAGCTGCCCGGGCCTCCGGCGCATTCTCGCCGATGCCGCAGCGCCGAGCCGACCATCCTGGATGGGTTTCACATCGCCATGCGGCTGCAGCACCTGAAGCAGGTCCCCGACGCGCCGCCAACTGACGACCTCGCGCGGGCCGAGGCGAAAGCGGTGATCGTCGAGGAGGTTGAGCGCCTGCACTGGCGCATTTGGAATGGCAAAGCCCGGGATGCCCAAATCGGCATCGACCGCATCCGCGCGGCCGTGCGCCATGTCCAGGGCGAGCGGGAAGGGCGGACGGCCATCGCGCCGTCACGGAAGCTGCGGGCCGCTTTGCACACGCTGGATCGCCATCTGACCGGCCAAAGCGCCTAGCTGGTCAACTACGCCGAGCGGCACCGCGCCGGCTTGCGGGTCGGCACCGCAAGCACCGAGGGGACCGCCAACGTCCTGGTGAACCGCCGGATGAACAAGTCACAGCAGATGCGCTGGTCGCGGCGCGGCGCCGACCTGCTGCCGCAGGTCCGTTGCGCCGTCTGCAAAGGCACGCTCGGCTCCGGCTTCGGACAGAAGTTTCAGCCAGCCAGCGATTTTTGTCCGACCATGGCGACCGCCGCCTGACCCACAATCTTGCGACAGTCCCCGGGAC
>CALMVT010000046.1 GCA_937873175.1 uncultured Acetobacteraceae bacterium
GGCCACGCGCGAGGAGGTCGGCTACTACCCTTGCCAGGCCAGTCACGGCGCCAAGGTCCTGGGCGGTGCCATCCGCGCACATTGGGGCATCGAGAACCGTGCCCATTACGTTCGGGATGTGACCTTGGGCGAGGACGCCAGCCGCATCCGCACCCGGCCCGGCGTGATGGCCCGCATCCGCTCGCTCGCCCTCAACGTCCTGCGCGCCAACGGCGTCCAGAACATCAGCCTGGCGCTCTACGCCAACGCTGTCAGCTTCGATCAGCTACTCGCTCTTGGAACCCAGTAATCAGAACTGAATGGCCCTGGCCACGTTGCCAGCAAGCGCCGCATGGTTCACGGTTGCACAATGAGGGGTGTGGATTCTTGCGAGCAAGGCGGTTGCTGCCCCTGACCCGCCGAGACCGGGCACTGGCGGCCAAGCTCCATGATACCCGGGCGAGCCTTGCGGCCATTGCGGCTGGGGTCCGCACCTTCGCGGCGCTCGAGGACGCGCGGGCACACCTGATCGTCAAGGCCGCTCGCGAACGCCGCGGCGGAACGGCGGGAAGCGCCGCCTGCGACCCGGAGTTGGCGGCGTTCCAAGATGTTGCGACGACAAGCATCGACAGCGCCTTGGCCCACTCGAGAAGGACGGCCGAGGTCCTGGACCGGGTCACCGAAGCTTTGGAGCGGCTGGCTGCCTCGCTGCGGGATACGTAGCTGCACCGCTTCACTGCCAGCTCGTGCCTGCTACCCGGCTTGGCAGGCAACGGCCAAGCTGCGCGTATGTTGCCCTGACTACCTCGGACAAGGTGCTGGTCGGGCTTGGGTGAATGGCTCAGCGTCCACCACCCTTCCGCCCTTAGCAGCTCCTCCGCCCTGGCGGTCGGCTCTGACCCTCAGGTAGCTGGCGAGCCGAAGCGGCATCGCGTCCTCCAACCACGCTCAACGGTGGTTGAGCATGGTTGGGGGAAGATCAACAAGCGTCTGACTGGCTGAACCGCTGGGTCCAATCCTTCTTGCCTGATTGACGCTTGGCAGCAGTGAAGGTTTGTAGCTTGGCCGAGAAGGGGTGTGGCCCTTCCCGGAAAGGAAACATGCGATTCAACGCCGGAAACGTTGCAATGCCGCTTGTGGGAATCGTGTGAGGCGCTAGGGATGGCTACGGTAACGTACATAGGACCATCGCCTGATGTCTAAACGCGTGCCGTCCACTTCTGGAGAGCCTCCTGTCAAGAAGCGGGCACCGCGTAAAGTCTCAACTGACGAAATCTGTCCCGACGATCTGCAAGCCTTGTTTGGCAGAAACTTTCAGATTGCACGACAGAAGAAGAATTTAACGCTGCGAGATGTCGCTGCTGCAACTGGCATGGTGATTTCTTCCATTAGCAGAATTGAGCGCGGTGGGACAAATCTGACTATAGAAACAATGAAACGGTTGGCCGCAGTGGTTGGTGTGGACGCACGGGAGCTGATGGGACCTTTGCCGGGCGTTGAAACTCCACCGGCCCAATCGTCTAAAAAGTGAGTCTTTGGCCGTCTAAAAACTGACTCTGTTCTTTACTCGTTTCTCGCGCAAATATCCTTGTTAAGCCAGACTATGTTCGCATATAAGCGTAACTAGCAGGCTGCGCACTACCGTGTCGCCTGAGAACCGGCGGACGCGATGGATGAAGGCAGGCTGATCGCGCGGAATAGTCAAGCCTCGCGGCTCCGCGTGTTTGGGATGCTGAGTGCATGAGTTTGCTGTCGCTTGCTGTAGCAGCGCAGCTCGCCGCATCCTGCGCTCCTTCGGTCTCGCCCGACACATGGCTGTCGGTTGTCCACAACGAATCCAGGTTCGACACCTGGGCCATAGGCGACAACACGGCCCGCCGGTCCTATCATCCATCCTCCCTGCCTGACGCTGTGGCGCTGGCGTCTAGGCTCGTTGCCGCTGGGCACAACCTTGACCTCGGCGCAGCGCAGTTGAACGTCGCCGCCGGGCACCTCCAGCGTCGGAGCCTGCCGCTTGCTGCCGCCTTTGACCCCTGCACGGCGTTCCGCGTCGGCGCGGAGGTGCTGGCCGAGTGCTGGACACGCGCGACCGGCACCGGCACGCAAGCCCGGCTGCTGGCAGCCATCGGTTGCTACAACGCCGGCCATCCCTCGCCAGGCACGGCTTACGTCCAGCGCGTGCAAGCCAGCGCGGCGCAGATCGTGCCGGCCATCCGCCTTGTCGGTTCCAGTCAGGAACCGGCCACATCAGAGGACGTGCGGGCGCCCGAGCCGCGCCGCGCCCCTCCCGGCCTGGAGGACGCCCTCCACGCCGGTCCTGCGTCGTCGGATGCCGACGACGACATAGCCGACGCTCTCCATCACCCAACCACTCCGAAGGGGAACCCATGAAGGACTACCGCTATGCTCTGGCAACGGTGGCACTGGCGCTTGCCATGCAGCCGGCACAGGCCGCGATGATCGCGGGCGGCATCGACCCCGGCGTCGGCCTGACGACGTTCGGCTCGTGGATGCTGACCGTCGTGGGCGTCGCCATTCCGGTCATCTGCGCCTGGAAAGGCACGCACGCCGTTGCCGAAGGCCGCCACCTCGGGCCGTATGTCGGCTCGGCTGTTGGCGGGATGATCCTGGCGTTCGGCGGCTCCTACATCCTGAACCACTACGGCGCCGCTTAGCGGTGCACCAGGGCGACGAAACGGTGCCCTGGGACAACCTGTCGGTCGGGGCAACCCGGCCGGCAGTGCTCAAGGGCTTCAACGTGCCGTTCTGGTTCATCCTGCCGATTGTCGGGCTGCCGATGGTGCTGGTCGGGATCACCGGCAACCCGCTGTGGCTCGTGTCGATCGCGGTCCTGACCCTGCTCGGCCGCTGGCTGGTGGCCCGGGACCACAACCGCCCCCGCATCATGTTCCTGTCCCTGATTTCGGGCGCGATGTTCGCCGATCGGCAGCGCTGGGGCGGCGACAGCGTGGACCCCCTCGGAGAAGTCCGCCATGGCAGCCGATAAGCACACGCTGCGGTTCCTGCCGCACATCGGCCATTGGTCGCGCGATGTGGGCATCAACCAAGACGGCTCGGTGTTCGCCATGTTCCACCTGGCAGGCCTGGCAGCCGACCTGGCGGGCGCTCGGGCGACCTTAGCCTCGCACATGCGGGACAACCAACT
>CALMVT010000047.1:0-13995 GCA_937873175.1 uncultured Acetobacteraceae bacterium
GCTATGACCAAGGCCTCGAGTGGTTCCGCATTTTTGCCAAGCTGCTGGAAACCGGCGGCGGTTTCGACTGGGACGGCGAGTTCTACCATTTTCGCAATCTGCACACTGCGCCGACATCGTTGCAGCGTCCGTGGCCGGTCATTATGTCTGCCGGCTTCTCTCCCAAAGGACGTGCCTTCGCAGGGCAGGCGGCGGACGTGCTATTCACCACTGTCACCGAGATGGACCAAGTGCGCACTCTGGTGGACGACGTTCATCGCACTGCCGGGTCGTATGGCCGCCACGTCGACGTTTATACGATGGCGCACATCGTTTGCCGACCCACGCGGGCGGAGGCGGAGGATTATTACTACTACTTCGCCGAAGAGATGGCCGATCGCTCCGCGCTCGACTACTACAAGCAGCAAAAGGGACTCGCGAACCCGACGGATCTGCGTTTCGTCGATCGGCCGCTGCTGACGCGTTTTTCGCGCGGCACCGGCAAGAGCTACTCCGGGTCGTATCCCGGCGCGTACCCGCTGATCGGCACCCCGGACGAAATTACGGACCAGATGGCGCAGATGCACGCCCAAGGCCTGGCGGGAGCATCCATTGCCTTTCTCGACTATCTGCGTGAAGCCCCGTTCTTCCTCCAGGAGGTCCTGCCGCGGATGCAGCGCGCCGGCTTGCGCGTGGCCTGACAACATTAAGCAAGAGAAAGAACCGTCCTATGAGCGCTACATCGCGGCACAGTCTCGTTCAAGTCCTGCTGTTAGGCTTGATGCTTGCCTGCGCCTTGCCGTTCGCCGCAAAAGCTGAAACCGGTGTGACCAAGGACACGATCCGCATCGGCATGTTCGGCCCGATCACCGGGTCTTATGCGGCACACCGCGTGGTCTATGACGGCGCCGAAGCGGTGTACAAGGACGTTAATGCTCATGGCGGCATCTACGGCCGCAAGATCGAGGCCGTGTTCGAGGATGACGGTTGCGACATCAGCAAGGGCCGCGGGGCCGTCAAGCGACTGATATCACAGGAGAACGTGTTTCTCTTACATGGCGGCGTGTGCAGTCCTTCTACCTTCGCGGTACGGTCGGAGGTGATCGACGAGCAGGTGCCGCTGATGGTGCTCGCCTCCACGATGGACAAAATCACTGCGCCCGTCAGTCCTTACGTGTTCACCACCACGCTGACCGGCTCGCACAGCGGCGAGACGATGGCCGCCTTTATCAAGACGGTGCCGAACGTACACAAGGTTGCACTCGTTAGCCATCCGGACGACTGGTCGGTGGTGCAGGTGCAGGGGCTGGAGCCGGTGCTCAAGGCGGCCGGCATTGCTATGGTTGCCAAGGTTTCGGAGGAGCGAGGGGCAGCGGACGCAACTACCCAGGTGCTCAGCATCAAGGAAGCCAAGCCCGACCTGACGGTGGTGATGCTGTATCCGGCGGAAATGGCGGTGTTCCTGCGCGATGCCCGTAAATACGGCCTCGCTGGCCCATTCGTGACGCCGGTGGTCGGCATGGACATGCATGAAATCCAGCAGCGCGCCGGCAGCCGCGAGGCGGTGGCCGACGTTTACACCGCATCGTTTCTGTCCGGCGCACCGGGCGATCCCGCGGTGCAACCCTATGTCGACCTGCTGAAGACGTACTACCCGAACGACAGCGTGCAGGCCCTGGATTTCTACGGCATGTCCGGCGCCTACACGATCGTCGAGGCGCTGCGCCGGGCTGGTCCTAACCTCACCCGGGAGACCTTCATCAAGGCCTTGGACACCATCAAGGATTTCAGGGCCGGGCCGTCTGCCTGCACCATCACCCTGACCGCCCAGAATCACCAGGGCTGCAGCAGCGGCACGATCTGGACGCTGGTCGGCGATACGATCACCAATATCGGACCCTCCTGGAAATCGGTGAAGGAGGAATCATCGCGATGAGCATGCGTCTCTGGCACCAAAGCTTCACGGTCATCGAGCACCTGCCGGCCTATACGCAGCGCATGCAGGACCACGCCGCCCGGGTGACCCGGCCGGACACGGAGGTCGTGCTGCATGGCGTACTGCCTGGCACATACCTGACGGAGTATCCCGGCAACGATCTCGGCTTCTCATCACTCTTCGCTCTGCATGGACAGCAGTGGATCGTCCGCGCACTGGAGGCCGAGAAGGCCGGGTTCGACGCGTTCGCTATGGCCACGCTACCCAACCCGATGATCCGTGAGGCCCGAGCCTTGGTGGATATTCCGGTGGTGGGCTATGGTGAGGCCAGCTTCCACCTGGCAAGCATGCTCGGTCACCGTTTCGGCCTGATGATCTTCATTGAGCGGATGGTGCCCAAGTATCACGAGCAACTGGCGCAGTACGGGCTTTCGTCCCGCTGCGCCGCCATTCGAGGCACGAGCTTCACCTTCCACGACGTGGTGGCCGGGTTCGACAACCCGGGGCCGCTGATCGACCGTTTTCGGCAGGATGCCAGGCGGCTGATCGCCGAGGGCGCGGATGTCATCATCCCTGGAGAGATGCCGCTCAATCTCCTGCTCGCGACGGAGAGGGTGAACCGCGTAGACGACGTCCCGGTGCTGGACGGGTTGGCTGTCACGCTCAACCTATGCGAGTGCCAAGTCGACCTACGGCGCAACACCGGCCTCGTCGCCAGTCGGAATGGCTGGTTTTCCGGACAGCCGGACCGGGAGCGCACGCGGGAGGTCATGTCCTTCTACGGCCTCGACCGACTTGGAACACCCGCCAAATCAGGAAAGGAGTAGCTATGCCCTTGCCCCAAAAGGCCGTCATACACGAACTTGGCCCACGTGAAGGCATGCAGATTGAGAAGCAATTCATCTCGACGGAGCAGAAGATCCGCCTAGTTGACCTGCTGTCCAAATGCCACTTTCCCGAGATCGAAGTTACTTCTTTCGTCAGCCCGAAATGGGTGCCGAACATGGCGGATGCAGCCGAAGTGGTTGCCGGCATGACCCGGCATGAGGGAACGCGCTACACGGCAATCTACCTCAACACCCAGGGCATCGATCGCGCCTTGGCGACTGGCAAGCTGGACATGGAGGGTGTGCTTAGCGTTACCGCCAGCGAAGCCTTCTCCAAGAAAAACACCAACCGCACCATCGAGGAAACTTTTGCCGAAACCGAGAAGCGGATCGGCATGCTGAAGGACCGGGGCGTTCCCGCCGACCAGGTCAGTGTGATGGCGGCATTCGGCTGCAACTACGAGGGCACCGTCGCACCGGATCGCGTCGTGAAGCTGATCGACCGGCTGATGGCAATGGCGATGGACCATGGCCTGACCATCAAGCTGATTCAGCTGGCCGACACGATGGGCTGGGCGACGCCGTCCGGCATTCAGCGGCTGGTGGGCCCGGTGCAGGATCGCTGGCCCGACATCCCCATCAACCTGCACCTGCACGATACCCGCGGCCTGGGGCTGCTCAACGCATTTACCGCGCTGAAGATGAGCGTGTACGACTTCGATTCCGCGGTGGGTGGATTAGGAGGGTGTCCGTATGCGGGGTTCAAGGGCGCTGCCGGAAACATCGCGACGGAGGACCTGGTGCATCTCTGCCTGGAGGAGGGCATCGAGACGGGGGTGGACCTCGACCAATTGCTGGAGGTGGCCCGCGTCGCCGAGGAGATCATCGGTCGACCGCTGCCGGGCAAGGTGATGCGCGGCGGCTCCCTGCCTGCCAGTCGCGCCCGCCTCGCCGCCTGAGGGACACGCCAGAACCACACAGCTCCGCGCCAAGCGGGCAGAACAGGAAGCAACCTCATGAAACGGTACCGGATCCTGCCGACCTCCGCTTTGGCGCTCTGCGCCGCTCTCGCCCTTATGGGTGCGCGCGCCGCACCGGCGGCGGCGGAAGAGGGCGTCACCGCGGACACGATCCGCGTTGGCATGTTTGGGCCGTTAACGGGGCCGGTCTCGATTTACGGGTATCCGATCAACGATGGCGCCCTCGCGGTCTACAAGGCCACGAACGACGCCGGTGGGATCAATGGCCGCAAGATCGAGGTCATCCAGGAGGACGATGCCTGCGACCCGGCCAAGTCGCGGGCGGCCGTGAAGAAGCTGATCAGTCGCGACCACGTCTTTGCGATCCACGGCGGGAGCTGCAGTGGCGCAACTTTCGCCACACGCGACACCATGATCGATGAGGAGGTTCCGTTCATGGTGATGGCGGCCACGCTGGACAAGATCAGCCTGCCAGTGAACCGCTACGTGTACACCACGACGCCGCCGGGTACCTCCGACGGGGCGGAGATCGTGCGCTTCATCCGCTCGATGCCGAACGTCAAGCGCGTCGGCATCGTGCGTCACGTCGATGAATGGGCGAACGCCAAAATGGAGTCGATCAACGCGTCGCTGGAGCAGCCTGGCTTGACCGTTGTTGCCAATGAGGTGCTCGACCGCAATGCCACGGACGCGACCACCCAGGTCCTACATTTGAAGGCCGCCAAGCCTGACGTTGTGATCTTCGTCACCTACCCAGCGGAGGGCGCCGTCTTCCTGCGCGATGCACGGAAATACGACCTTGCCGGCCCCTTCATCGGCACTAACGGGGTGACCGATTTGCTCGACCTAGCGCAACGCGCCGGCGGGCTGAACGCGGCGACGGACGTCTATGCCACTGCCTTCGTGGCCGGGCCGGTGGGCAGCCCGGCAATGGCAGCCTCGACCGCGCTGCTGAAGAAGTATTATCCGGATGATCGGCCACAATCGGTGTCCTTCTACGGCATGTCGGGCGCTTATGCGGTGGTGGATGCGTTGCGCCGCGCCGGGCCGAACCTAACGCGCAAGGCCTTCCTCGACGCGTTGGAGTCCACCAAGAACCTTCCCGCCGGTCCCGCATTCTGCAAGATCAACATCACACCTGAAAATCACCAAGGCTGCTTGGCGCAGCAGATGTGGACGCTGCGGGATGGAAAGATCGTCGCGCTCGGCGAGACCTGGTCGCCCACGAACCCCACCAACTAGGCGACGAGTGGTGAACCTCCTGACCCTCCTGGTCGCGGGATTGGCCAATGGCAGCCTGTATGCCCTGGTGGCGCTTGGATTGGTGCTGATTTACAAGACGCAAGATGTGGTGAACTTCGCCCATGGCGAAATCCTGATGGCAGGCGCCTTTATCGGCTTCTCGGCCTACACATTCTTGCACTTGCCTTATGGCTGGTCCCTCGTGGCGGCGGTGCTGTTGGGCGGACTGCTCGGCGCCGTGATCGAGCGCGTCGCCTTTCGCCGGGTCGCCAACCAGCATCACATTACCCTAGCGATGGTGACGGTCGGGCTCTCGGTACTAATGAAGGGGCTGGCACGCATTCCCTTCGGTAGGGACATCAACACCTACCCGCCCGCGTTCAAGGCAGACCGGGTGGTGCTTTGGGGCATCCCGATCTCGCCGCAGCACCTGCTCACGATCGCGATGGCCGCATCGCTGGCAGTGGCACTTTACCTGTTCTTTCGCTTCACCGCCCTTGGCAAGAAGATGCGTGCGACCCAGCAGACGATCGTCGGCGCGCAGTTAGTGGGTATCAACACTGGCAATGTCTTCGCCTCCACCTGGGCCTTGGCCGCAATGATCGGCGCCGCGGCCGGGGTGCTCGCCGCGCCCCTCTCGCTGCTCTATCCCGACATGGGCACCAACTTCCTGTTGAAGGGGTTCGCCGCAGCGGTTCTAGGCGGCTTCGAAAGCGTACCGGGCGCGATCGTCGGTGGTTTCATCGTTGGCGTGGTGGAGATGCTGTTCGGCGGCTTCGTGTCCACCGTATTCCAGCAGGTCAGTGCATTCTTCATTATCATATTAGTCTTGTTCCTGAAGCCCGACGGGCTGTTCGGGCGCCGCGCCCTAGCCCGGGTGTAGCGGCATGGAACGCCTCCCCTGGCTGCGGCGGCTATTCCCCTTTGTGTTGATTCTGGCGTTGCTGGCCGCCTCGCAGGTGATGGATAACTACCTGCAATACATCGTCAACCTAGTGCTGATATACGTGATTATCGGCATTGGGCTGAACTTCTTGCTTGGGTTCGCCGGGCAATTCGCCTTCGCCCACGCGGCACTCATGGGTATTGGCGCATATACCGCTGCATTGCTGACCACCAGGGTGGGGCTATCGTTCTGGCTGGCGCTGCCGCTTTCCGGCGTGGTGGCGGCCGTGATCGGTGCAGGCGCCGCGCTGCCGGCCATGCGCATGCGCCGGGTGTATCTGGCGTTGGTGACGCTCGCCTTCGCGCAACTGATCATCTGGGTCCTGATCAACTGGAATGCGGTGACGCTGGGCACCGATGGCGTGGACCTGCGGGCACCCTATCTGTTCGGCTGGCGGATGAGGGGTGACCGCAACACCTTCTACATCGTTCTGCCGGTTACGGTGTTTCTGTACTGGCTAGCGCGCCGGGTCCTCGAATCTCATGTCGGCCGCGCTTTCATCGCGATCCGCGAGAACGAGATCGTCGCGCGTTCCAACGGCATCAGCGTCGCATGGACCAAGACGTTGGTGTTCGCCCTGTCGGCGTTCTACGCCGGGATCGGCGGCGGGCTGTACGCGTTGGCGCTGGGCTTCATCGTGCCGGATTCATTCGGCCTGGGGCAGCTGACGTTGCATTTCTCTATCGTTGTGCTGGGCGGGATGCTGAGCCTGTACGGCGCGGTGATCGGCGCCGTAGTTCTGACCACCCTGCCGGAGTTCCTGCGCGACGTGCAGGCCTTGCAGGAAATCATCTACGGCCTGGTGCTTATGGTGGTCATCCTGGTCATGCCGCAGGGAATCGTGGGACCGCTGAAGCGATTCGGCATTCTCCCGCGAGAGGTCCTGGCCCGCAATTGGCGCAGGTTGGAGCGACGCGGTTGACGGGTCGCCCGGTCCTGCTGGAGGCGCGCGACGTGACGATCCGCTTCGGCGGACTGGTCGCGGTAGACAGCGTGTCAATGGCCATCGTGCCGGGCGAGGTGCGAGGCCTAATCGGCCCCAATGGCGCCGGCAAGACGACCTTTTTCAATGCCATCTCCGGCCTGGTCCCGCTTAGTAGCGGCTTGATACGTCTAGGTGGCGAGGACATCACGGCACTGCCGGCCCACCGCCGGGCCGCCGCCGGGTTGCGCCGCACCTTCCAGTCAGTGCAACTCCTGCCGCAACAGACGGTGCTAGAGAATGTATTAATCGGCCTGCACACCAGCTTCACAGCCCCGGGATGGCGGGACCGACGCGGGCGCGAGGCAGCGGCGCAAGCGCAGGTTGAGCACGTGCTGGCTTTCCTCGGCATCGCCGCCAGGATCCTGACCCCGGTCAACCGCCTCACCTTCGCGGAGCAGCGCTTGACGGAGATCGCCCGCGCCATCGTCAGCCGGCCGCGCGTGCTGCTGCTGGACGAGCCGGCGGCCGGGCTGAGCCCGACCGAGGTCGAAGGACTTGGCGAGCTGTTGCACCGCCTGCGTGACGAGTGGGACGTGACCATCCTGCTGGTCGAACACGTGCTCTCCCTGGTGCTCAATCGATCGGACCGCGTCACCGTGCTGGAGAACGGACGGCTGATCGCCGAAGGCTGCCCGGAGGAGGTCGCCAACAACCGGGCGGTGCAGGTCGCCTATATGGGGGTGGAATGATGCTGGAGGTGCGCGACCTCACCGCCGGCTACGGACACCTGCGCGTGCTGCGCGGGCTGAGCCTGGACGTGCCGGAGGGCGGCGTAGTGGCCCTGCTCGGCGGCAACGGTGCTGGCAAGACCACGACCATGCACGTCTTGGCCGGCCTGCTTGCCGCGTCCGGCGGGCACATCCGATTCAGGGGAGAGTCTATCCGGGGCCTCACCTCCAATCGCATCTTCGCCCGCGGCATGACGTTGGTGGCGCAGAGTCGGCAGCTCTTCCCCGAGATGACGGTGCGCGAGAACCTGGAAATGGGTGCGCTGGTGGCCCGCACCCGGCGGGAAATCGCCAAGCTGACGGACGAGGTATTCGACCTTTTCCCACGCTTGCTGGAGCGGGTGGACAACCGCGCCGCGTCCTTGTCCGGCGGCGAGCAGCAGATGCTGGCGACCGGCCGAGCCCTAATGTCGCGCCCATCGCTGCTGCTGTTGGATGAGCCGACTACGGGCCTGGCGCCGATCATCGTCCACGAGCTCGGCCGCATCCTTCGCCGGCTGAACGAGGGCGGCCTGACGATCCTGGTGGTGGAGCAGAACGTGCAGATGGCGCTGAAGCTGGCCGACACCGTGTACGTCATGCGCAACGGCGCGGTCGTAATGCACGCACCGGCCAGCGAGGTGCAGGACAGCGCGGAAATGTTCCGCTCCTACCTGAGCTGACCGGTACGGGAGAGTGCGATGAAGGCAGGAGAATGGGAGCGGTGAAGGGCAGGGTTGCGATTATCACCGGTGCAGCCGGCGGCATCGGCAGTGCCGTGGCAACTGCCCTGGCGCAGGCCGGCGCCACACTCTGCTTGTGCGACACCGCACCGCTTGACGCCGGGGCGGAGGCCCTGCGGGCGCATGGCGGCCCCGTACTGCCCGTGCAGTTGGACGTGACGCAGCGGAAAGCGGTCACCGCGATGGTGGCGCAGGTGGAGGCGGCGTTCGGCCGAGTCGATATCCTGGTCAATGTCGCGGGCATCGTCTCGGCCGGGGCCGCCGCAACGCTGGTAGAGGCGGAGTGGGACCGCGTGCTAGACATCAACCTCAAGGGTAGCTTCCTGTGCTGCCAGGCGGTTATCCCAGCAATGCGCCGCAATGGCTGGGGCAGGATCGTCAATCTCGGCTCGATCATAGGCAAGAATGGAGGCAACCCGCGTCCTTGGATCGACCCTGCAGAGCAGGACCGCGCCAGCAACATCGCCTATGGCGTATCGAAAGCCGGGGTGCATGCTATGACCTTTTTCCTGGCGCGCGAACTTGCTGCTGACGGCATCACCGTCAACGCGGTGGCGCCGGGGCCGATCGCCTCTGCCATGACCACCAGTTTTCCGGCGGCGTTGCAGGCGCTGATCCCCTTGGGACGCATGGGCCGCGCCACGGAGGTGGCGGCTGCAGTGCGCTTCCTGCTCTCGGAGGATTCCGGCTTCATCACCGGCGAGGTGTTGGATGTGAACGGCGGGATGTGGGCGGATTAAACATGATGCAGTCAGACGATCCGCAACTCGCACTGCTGGCCGCGCTCGAGCGCAAGGTGCTGTGGCTAGCGACCTGGACCATCCACAACGCCAACCACCTGCGCGCGCACGGTGATGGGCTGAAGGTGGGGGGGCATCAGGCGTCCAGCGCCTCGCTCGCGACCATCATGACCGCGCTTTATCTGCACGTGCTGCGGCCGGAGGATCGCGTCGCAGTCAAGCCGCACGCCAGCCCGGTCTTCCACGCCATCCAATACCTGCTCGGCAACCAAACGCGGGAGAAGCTGGAGAACTTCCGCGGCTATAGCGGGGCGCAATCCTATCCGTCCCGCACAAAGGATACCGACGACGTGGATTTCTCAACCGGGTCGGTGGGGCTTGGCGTGGCGCAGACGCTGTTCTCCTCTTTAGTGCAGGATTACTTGCGCGCGAAAGGCTGGGCGCGCGAGCGTCCGGAGGGCCGAATGGTCGCGCTGATCGGCGATGCGGAGATGGACGAGGGCAACATTTTCGAAGCGTTGATGGAGGGGTGGAAGCACGGGCTGCGCAATACCTGGTGGGTGGTCGACTACAACCGCCAGAGCCTGGACGCCGTGATCCGCGAGGGGCTCTGGGCTCGGTTGGAGACGATGTTCCGCAATTTCGGCTGGGATGTGGTGATCTTGCGCCACGGCGTACTGCAGCAAGCGGCCTTCGCAGAGCCGGGTGGCGAGCGCCTGCGCGCCTGGATCGAGGCTTGCCCGAACCAGCTCTACTCCGCACTCACCTTCCAGGGCGGGGCAGCGTGGCGCAAGTGGCTGATGAACGACCTGGGCGACCAGAGCGACGTGTCGCACCTGCTGGACCGGCGTAGCGACGCGGAACTGGCGCAGCTTTTGGGAAACCTTGGCGGCCATGATTTGCCATCGTTGCTGCAAGCGTTCGAGGATGCGCGCACCCACGACCGGCCGGTCTGCTTCATCGCCTACACGATCAAGGGCATGGGCCTGCCGCTTGCGGGGCACAAGGACAACCACGCCGGGCTGATGACGCCCGCGCAGGTAGAGGTGCTGCGCAGCGCCATGGCGGTGCGCAACGAACACGAGTGGGATTTGTTCGAAGGATTGAGCCATCCGGTGCAGGCGCTACGCGACTTCCTTGCCGCGGTGCCGTTCGTGCAGCGCGGCCAGCGGCGCTTCCAGGCGCCACCGATCCCAGTGCCCGCGACGCTGTCGCTGAACCTGCAGGCCGCCATGTCCACTCAGCAAGGCTTCGGCCTGCTGATGCATGAGGCCGGCAAGCGGAGCGACGCGTTCGCCGAACGGCTCGTCACCACCTCTCCGGACGTCACGGTCTCTACCAATCTCGGCGCCTGGGTGAACCGACGCGGTCTCTACGCCAGAGACGAGCTCGCCGACACGTTCAAGGCCGAGCGCATTCCCTCCACCTTCAACTGGACCTTCTCGCCAGAGGGCCAACACCTGGAGTTGGGAATTGCGGAGATGAACCTGTTCACCATGCTATCGGCGCTCGGCTTGTCGCATGCGCTGCATGGCGAGCGGTTGCTGCCGGTGGGCACGCTGTATGATCCATTCATCGAGCGGGGACTCGATGCGCTAAACTACGCCTGCTATCAAGACGCCCGCTTCGTGGTAGCGGCGACCCCGTCCGGCGTAACTTTGGCGCCGGAAGGCGGGGCGCACCAGTCGATCGCGACGCCACTGATCGGCATGGCGCAGGACGGGCTGTCAAGCTTCGAACCTGCCTTTGTCGACGAGTTGGCGACCATCCTGCCCTGGGCCTTCACCCACCTGCAATGGTCACAGGACCGGCCTGCTCCCGTGCCCGCCTGGCCACGGGATGCGTTCGGCGGCTCTGTCTATCTCCGGCTCTCCACCCGCGTGCTGGAGCAGCCGCAGCGCATGATGACTCCTACGCTTGCTGCCGAAATCACCGCTGGCGGCTACTGGATGCGCCGACCGGGCCCGAACGCGCAACTCGTCGTCGCCTATAGTGGCGCCGTGGCGCCGGAGGCGATCGAGGCGGTCGGGCTCATGGCGGAAGACCGGCGCGACGTCGGCCTGCTCGCCATCACTTCCGCCGACCGGCTGCATGCTGGCTGGATCGCCGCCTGCCAGGCGCGGGAGGCGGACGACCCAGCGGCCGAAAGCCACGTCGAGCGGCTGCTGGCCGCGGTGCCGGGCCAGTGTGCTCTAGTGACGGTGCTGGACGGTCATCCGGCCACGCTCGCCTGGCTTGGCGCCGTGCACGGTCATCGAACACGCGCGTTGGGCGTCGACCACTTCGGACAGACCGGCTCTATCGCCGAGCTGTACCGCCATTTTGGCATCGACGCGCGGGGGATCATCGCGGCTGCGCAATCGGTGGCCCCTGGCCGGCCGATCCGCCACTTGCGGGCCGTGTCGTGACGGGTCCGGACGCCACAGAAACGGCCTAATCGGAGGAAAATGATGGTGACCGATGAATACGCACAATATCGTGGTATGACGGCGCCGCCGCAAACGGCTGCGATGCCGCTGGAGCGCGACGTAATTCGGCGGTTCGTCCAGGCGATCATGGATGACGACCCGATCTACTGGAGCAATGAGGCCGCGTCGCAATCCCGCTTCGCCACCATCACCGCGCCACCGCTGTATCCGGTGCACGCTTTCCGCCGAGCGCCGGGAACGCCGGACCCACTGGACTCCATCATTGCGGACCCGAACGCGGACGGCACGGCCGGGAACGACACGATCGGCTTCGGCCTGCCGCCCGTCGTTTCGCCGTTTAAGCGGTTGCTGAACGGCGGCAACGAGATCGAGTTCTTCCGCAGCCTGCATCTCGGCGAGACGGCTGTGGTGACCGCGCGCTACGCCGACGTGTCGGTCAAGCATGGCTCGAGCGGAGCGCTGCTGCTGGTTGTGGTCGAATCGACCTTCGCTACCGAGGCTGGCGAGATGCTGCTGGTGAACAGGCAAACCCTGATCTGGAGGTAATGCTGCGTGGCACCCCTATACTATGAGGATATCCCGCTGCACCAGCCATTGCTGCGGCTGACCAAGGGACCGATGAGTACAGCACATATCATGCGCTGGTCCGCCGCGATGGAAAACTGGCACCGCATCCATTACGACCACCACTTCGCAACCGGACACGACAAGCTGCCGGACGTGCTCGTCAACGGGTCGTGGAAGCAGCATGTGCTAGTACAGTTGATGAAGGACGCGCTCGGTCGGGAGTCCTGGCTGTGGCGGATCCGTTTTCGATATGAGAAGATGGACGTGGCCGGCGACACGGTCGTGGCGGAGGCGACGGCTATTGCCAAGCAGGAAATCGACGGGCTGGGTTTCGTCACCTGCCGCGTGGTGCTGCGGGACCAGAACAACAACGTCTCGACCGCCGGCGCTGCCATCGGCGTCATTGCCCTGCGTGATGGCCCAAAGGTGCCGTACCCGTTCGTGGTCAAGCCGGACTACGCGGCGATGGAGCTGCCGGCGTGATCCCAGGTAGGGGCCTGACACTGCCAGACGTACTGCGATACAACGCCCGCCATTTCGGCGGCAAGATCGGTCTGACGATCGACGATCACAGCCTGAGCTACACCGGCCTGTTGTCCCTGACGGACGTGGCCAAGCAGCGCATCGCGCCATGGGTGCGGCCCGGCGACCGGGTGGCGATCTGGATGCCGAACGGCATTGCGTGGGTGGCCGTTTTTCTCGCCGCGATCGACCTCGGCGCGGTCGTTGTGCCTGTCAACACCCGGCTGACCACGGCCGAGGTCGCGGGCATACTGCAGGATGCTGGACCCGCGCTGCTGCTGACGATCAATTTCTATCGCGGACGGGAGTACGCTGCGGAAGCGTTGGACAGCTTTCCCGTTGCGGCTGCTCCTGTCGTCATGGTCGTCGGCGATGATGGCGCCGACGACACTTGGCCGGTGCATCGGCGGAGCACGGAGGCGGCTGCCCCACCCCCACCAGGGTTGGAAGACGTATTCTGCATCCAGTACACCTCGGGCACGACGTCGACGCCTAAGGGCGTGGTGCTGACCATGCCCAGTTATCTTCAGACGGCGCGTTACGTCGCCGCCTGCCAGACCGTCTCGCCCGCCAGCCACTTCATCAGCGCCGCCCCGTTTTTCCACTGCAGCGGCAGCATGCACGCCATCACGGTCGCGATGCTGGCCGGCTGCTCGCTGCATTCCATGTCCACCTGGGATCCGGAGCGCTTTCTGAATTTGGTGGAGGAGCACGGGGCGACCGTCTCCCACGGCATCCACTTCGCCGACGTGATCGCATTGGGGGCGGCGAAGGCACGCCCGAAGCTGCGGACCCTCCATGTCGGCTACGAGATCAGCACGCCCGAGATGCTGATGCTGCTTCATGACGAGTTCGGCATCGAGGGTATCTCCAACATCTACGGTATGACGGAGACGTGCGGCCAGTTCACCATGTGGCACCCGGACGATCCGTTGGCCAAGCGCGTCCGCGGCAATGGCCGGCCGCAGCCTGGCAACGCCTTGCGCATCGTCGACCCGGAGACAGGGGCGGTCCTGCCGCCCGGCTATGACGGGGAGGTGCAGATGAACGGCCCCACCCTCACGCCCGGCTACTTCAACCGGCCCGCTGCGAACCAGGAGGCGTTCACGGCGGGCGGTTGGTTCCGCTCCGGCGATCTCGGCCGGCTGAGCGAGGAGGGGGAGTTGACCTATGTCGCCCGCCTGAAGGATATCATCCGCGTCGGCGGGGAAAACCTGGCACCGGCCGAGGTGGAGCAGGCGCTGCGCGAGCTGTGCGACCTTCGGCAGGTCTCCGTGGTTGGCATCCCGGACGCGCGTCTGGGCGAAGTGCCCGCCGCCGCCCTGGTGCCGAACGGCACGATCGCGCTCGAGCCGCTGCTAGCGCAGCTCCGCTCCCGCTTGGCCGGGTTCA
>CALMVT010000047.1:14005-16964 GCA_937873175.1 uncultured Acetobacteraceae bacterium
GGTTCAAGATCCCCCGCCAGTTCTATGTCTGCGACGCGCTGCCCACCGCCGCGACGAACAAGATTCAACGGACACAGGTCACGCGCATGATCGCGGAAGGCAAGTTGCACCGCATGACGTAACCGCGTTGTTTGGAGGTTGCCATGGCAAAAGAAATCCGGCTGAACGCCTTTTCAGCCAACGGCCCCACCCACTTGTCGGCGGGGATGTGGCGCCATCCGCGGGATCGCAGCCTGCAGCATAATCGTCTGCCATTTTGGCAGGAATTGGCACGAACGTTGGAACGCGGCCATTTCGACGGGCTGTTCCTGGCCGACACGCTCGGTGTCTCGGACGTGCATGGCGGCTGCACCGACGCGGCGATCCGTTATGCGACCGGGACGCCGCGACACGACCCAATGCTGCTGGTGCCCGCGATGGCAGCTGTCACGGAGCATCTCGGCTTCGGCATAACGGGCAACCTGACGTATGAGGCACCTTATTTGTTTGCCCGGCGGCTCTCTACGCTCGACCACCTGACGAACGGGCGCATGGGGTGGAACATCGTTACCGGGTACATGCAGGCGGCGGCACAGGCGATGGGGGCCGGTGCGATCAAAGGCCACGATACGCGCTATGACGTAGCCGAGGAGTTCATGGCGCTCATGTACCAGCTTTGGGAAGGAAGCTGGGAAGATGGCTCGGTCGTGCTGGACCACGCGAACGATACCTTTGCCGACCCGACCCGTGTGCACCGCATCCACCACGACGGCACATACTGGAAGCTAGATGCGATCCATATGGTGGAACCCTCACCGCAACGCACGCCAGTGTTATATCAGGCCGGATCGTCCGGGCGGGGCCGTGACTTCGCCGCGGGCCACGCCGAGTGCGTGTTTCTCACCGGCAAGACCGTGCCGATGGTCGCGCCCGTTATCGCCGACATCAAGGCGCGCGCCGTCGCCCGCGGGCGTGCCTCCGACGACGTGCTGTGCTTCTCCTTGGCCACGGTGGTGGTCGCGGAAACCGATGCGCTGGCAGAACTCAAGCTCGTGGATTTCCAGCGCTACGTCAGCGTTGCGGGCGCGCTGTCGATCCTCTCAACCAATTCCGGCATCGACTTCTCGACCTATCGGCCCGACGACGAACTTCCCCGCATCCGGGGCGACGCAGGCGTGCACTCGATCGTGGACGCCTTCACGGTAGGCGATCCGAGTAAGATTTGGACCGTGCGCGGAATTGCCGAAGCAAGTGCCTTGGGCGGCCGCGGTCCCTTGTTCGTCGGCTCACCGCAAACAGTCGCGGACGGTTTGATCGACTGGGTGACGCAGACGGGCAGCGACGGGCTGAACCTCAGCGCTGCGACTTGTCCGGGCTGCTTCACCGACTTCGTCGACCTGGTCGTGCCGGAGCTGCAGGCGCGTAGCCGCTACAAGACCGAGTACCAGCCCGGCACTTTGCGAGAAAAGCTGCGCGGCGGTGCTGGCGCCCATCTTCCTGCCTCGCATCCTGCAGAACATGCTCGGCGTGGGGAACGCGCCAGCCACTCCGCCAAGGCTGCCGAGCGCGCCTTTTCCACGGAGTGAGAGCACCGAGGGACTGTCGCAAGATTGGGGGTCAGGCGGCTACCGCCATTGGCGGGCAAGCATCGTTGGCTGGCTGGAACTTCTGTCCGAAGCCGGAACCGAGCGTGCCGTTGTAGACGGCGCAACGAACCTGGAGCAGCAGATCGGCGCCGCGTCGCGCGGTCCATAGCTTTCGTGACGGCGCGATGGACTTGCGCCCATCCGGCTCGCCCTGGAAATGTTGCATGACCGCGCGGACACGATCGATGCTGATTTGGGCATCCCGGGCTTTGCCACTCCAGATGCGCCAGTGCAGCTGCTCAACCTCCGCAACGATCACTGCCTTTGCTTCGGCCCGTGCTGCGTCGTCAGCTGGCAGCGCGCTGGCGATCTGCTTCAGGTGCTGGAGCCGCATGGTATCCGCCCGGCGAGGGCCGCCTGGGCGTGAGCCTCCTTCCGCCATAAGTCGCTGGTTGAGAGGCTGTTGAGCAATTTTCTTGCGTTCTATTGGCCCTAGAAAGCATAACTCGATCAAACCAACAACACCATCTTGGGTGAATGAGCACCGAAACTTACCCGTCTGACCTGAGCGACAAAGAATGGGCGATCCTCCAGCCACTCATCTCTCCCGGCAAGCAGGCCGGACATCCCCAGGTGTTTGAGCTGCGCCGCATCGTCGATGCCGTGTTCTACCTCTTGCGCACCGGCTGTCAGTGGCGAGCTCTGCCGCACGACTTCCCGCCTTGGACAGCCGTCTTCTATCACTACGCGGCGTGGCGCCGCCGAGGCACCTGGGAAGAGATCAACACCAGCCTGCGCGAGCGGCACCGTGTGGCCGGCGGCCGCAAGGCCCAGCCCACGGCCGCTATCATCGACAGCCAGTCCGCGCGCACGACCGAGGCCGGCGGCCCACGCGGCTACGACGGGGGCAAGAAGGTGTCCGGACGCAAACGCCACATCCTGGTCGACACTGAGGGCACCCTGCTCAAGGCGTGCGTGCACCCGGCCGACATCCACGACCGCAGAGGCGCCGAGCTGCTGCTTGAGGGCCTGAACGCGGAATTCCCACGCATCGCGCTCGTCTGGGCCGACAGTGCCTACCAGGGGCTCAAAGCGTGGCTTGCCGAGGCGCTCGGCTGGAAGCTGACGATCAGCAAGCACTGGTGGACAGGCCTGCGCGGCGTGTGGGTCGCCCCCGGCCAGCAGCCGCCCGAGATCCCGCGCGGCTTTCACGTGCTCAAGCGACGCTGGGTGGTCGAGCGGACACTGGCCTGGTTTGGTCGGAACCGGCGCATGAGCCGCGACTACGAGCGCCTGATCGCGACCGCCGAAATGCTCCTGTATGCCTGCATGGCACGGGTCACGCTCAAGCGGCTTGCGCAACAAACGTAAGAAAATTGCTCAACAGCCTCTAA
>CALMVT010000048.1 GCA_937873175.1 uncultured Acetobacteraceae bacterium
CCATGATGGTGCGCGCCCGCGCGCGGTTGATCTGCTGGGGATCATTGCAGTCCTGCGTGCCGGACAAAAAGCTGGTGACGCGGCAACCGGTGTCGCCCACCACCAGGATGCGGCGCGGCTGGGCCACTGGCATCTTCAGCGGAACGCCCGCCACGTCCGCGGCCACATGGCCAAAAGCCGGGATCGGAGCGCTTTCGCACATCAGGATGGGGTAATACGTTTTGGGCGCTTCCGCCGCGGCCGTGACGGGACCGCGTTGCGCCAGCGGGACCGGCCGGCCGTCCACCGGAGCGCCCGGGCAGCCGTTGCCCGGGTCGTCCTCGATGGCGCGGATCAGCACCGTGTCGTCGGGCGCGAACTGCACCCACTGGTTGACCACCGCGGCGTGGGCGGGACCGGCGGACAGGGCCACGCCGGCCAAGGCGGCCGCAACACATACCCGTGACACCATCGCCGACTGCCCCACTTCCTCGCGGGGTTATATCGGCCGATTCTGCTTGGGCTGTTAAGCTTGGATTACGGTCCTCCCCGCTTGAACGCTTGCGGCGGACGCGCCGCTACTTCGGGTGGCGCGGCGCTTCGGGGCCGTGGCGGCCGGACGGGCGGATGCCGCCGTCGGATGGTCCCTGGTGATCGCCGGCGTCGTTGCGGCCCTTCTGCTGATCCCGCTCGCGCTCGCGGTGATGGTGGGTTTCCGGCTTATCGGCGTTCTGGTGGCTGCTGCCGGGGCCGCCCACGGTGCGGTCGGCGTGCTCGGTCTTGGTGTTCTCGGTCATGGGTCGCTCCTTGTGGCTGCAGATTCAACGCAGCGGGAGCCGGCGCGTTCGCCGGGTGCGCGACCCCCTTGCCAGGCTGCGCGCCGGGGCTTCTGATGCTGGACGTGTTCGAGTGTCACGGGACGCCGCCCGCCATGAAGCTGATCAGCGCCACGCCCAGCCCTTACGCGCGCAAGGTCCGCATCGCGCTGGCCGAGAAGTCGGTGCCCTTCACGCTGCAAACGGAGGTGCCGTGGAACGACGACACCAGCCTGCCGCAGCACAACCCACTAGAAAAGCTGCCGGTGCTGCTGCTCGATGACGGGTCGTCAATCTGGGAAAGCAGCTTCATCCTGGAATGGATCGAGCGGAAGCATCCCGAGCCGCCGCTGCTGCCCCGCGACGACGACGGCATTCTCGCGCACAAGCGGATGGACGCGCTGGCGACCGGCGTGTGCGACGCTTTCCTGCTGGTGTTCTTTGAGCGCATGCGGCCCGAAGCGCACCGCAGCCAGCCCTGGACCGACCGCCAGATGCGCAAGGTGCGGGGCGGCGTCGCCGCCATCGCCCGCATGGTGGGGGATCAGCCCTACGCGGTGGGCGGCGCGTTCGGCATCGCCGACATCTCCGCCGGCAGCACGCTGGGCTACCTGGACGTGCGGTTTCCCGAGCTGGGCTGGCGCGACACGCACCCCAACCTGGCCCGCTACATGGATGGGCTGATGGCCCGGCCCTCCTTCCGAGCAACGGTGCCCACCCCCCAAACCATCGCGGGCGCGGTGGTATGAGACCCCGAACTCCAAGGAACCGCCGATGACCGAGATCTGGCGCCTGTCCGCCGCCGCCCTGGCCCAAATGGTCCGGCGGCGCGAGGTTTCGGCGCGGGAAGCCGCCGGTGCCGCGCTGGCCCGGCTCGATGCGGTGAACGGGCGGATCAACGCCGTGGTGGACCACCGGCCGGAGGACGTGCGGGCCGCCGCCGACCGGATCGACCGGGCCATCGCCGCGGGCGAGGACCCGGGCGTGCTGGCCGGCGTGCCCGTCACGGTGAAGGTCAACGCCGACCAGGCCGGCTTCGCCACCACCAACGGCGTGACCTTGCAGCGCGACCTGATCGCGCGGTCCAACAGCCCCGTGGTGGACAACCTGCTGCGGGCCGGGGCAGTGATCCTGGGGCGGACCAACACGCCGGCGTTCTCCCTGCGCTGGTTCACCAGCAACCGGCTGCATGGCGCCACCTGCAACCCGCGCGACCCGGCGCTGACGCCCGGCGGGTCCTCCGGCGGCGCGGCGGCGGCGGTGGCAGCGGGGATCGGGCACCTGGCGCATGGCACCGACATCGCCGGGTCGATCCGCTACCCCGCCTATGCCTGCGGCGTGCACGGGCTGCGGCCGTCGCTCGGCCGGGTGCCGGCTTACAACGCTTCGCTGCCGGAGCGGGGGATCGGGCCGCAGCTCATGGCGGTGTCCGGACCCATCGGCCGCACGATCGCGGATCTGCGCCTGGGGCTTGCGGTCATGGCGGCGGCGGATGCGCGCGATCCCTGGTGGGTGCCGGCGCCGCTGGAAGGGCCGCCGGTTGGGCGCCGGGCCGCGCTTTGCGTCCGGCCCGGCGGCCTTGAAGTGGTGCCGGAGGTTGAAGCGGCGCTGCGCGACGCCGCCCGGCGCCTCCAGGCCGCGGGCTGGACGGTGGATGAGATCGAGGACACGCCGTCGCTGCACGAGGCGACCGACCTGCAAGTCAAGCTTTGGCTCGGCGAGGGCTTCCCGGCTCTGGCGGACGCGATCACGCGGGAAGGCGACCCCGGGGCGCTGGCGATGCTGGCGGGCATGCGCGCCCAGGCCGAAGCGCTGCCGCCCGATGTGGTGGCCCAAACGCTGCTCCGCCGTGCCAGCCTCACCCGCGAATGGCTGCTGTTCCTGGAGCGTCACCCGGTCCTGCTGCTGCCGGCGTCGGCGGAGCTGCCGTTCCCGGACGGGCTGGACATGGAAAGCCCGGCGACGTTTGAGCGGGTGTGGCGGGCGCAGCTCACCCAAAGCGGCCTGCCGCTGATGGGGCTGCCCGGCTTGGTGGTATCAACCGGGCTGGCCGGGCGCGCCCCAGTGGGCGTGCAGGTGACGGCCGGGCGCTACCGGGAGGACCTTTGCCTCCTGGCGGGCGAGGCCATCGAAGCCGGTGGCGTGCCGCCCGCGCCGATCGACCCGGTGCTTGACGGCGCCTGACCGCGGACCGGGGCCACGAAAATGGCCGGCGCACCTGTCGGTGACGCCGGCCATCCGTCGAAGCCGTGTAGCCAGCCCGCCAGCCGGATGCGATCCGGCCGGCTTGCGTGGTGTTCAGTGCTTCTGGTTTGTGCCGCCCTTGTCGTTGGTTGCGGTGCCGGTCTCGGAACGAGCCGCCGCCTTCGGCGGCTCGGCCGCGGCCTTGCTCGACTGCACCGTCGCGGGCTTCTGCTCGGCTTTGGCTGGGCCGGCCTCGGCGCGCGGCGTCTTGTCGTGCTGCTCTGTGCTGGACTCGAACCGCTCGGCGACCTTTTTCAGGTCGGCCGCCAACTGCGCCGGCTCGGGCTTGCTGACCTGCGGCGACGCTGCGGCAGGCTTGCTGGCCTGCGCTGTCACATCCAAACGCGGCGCGGGGAGCGCGCGGTTGACGTGCTCGACGACCACCTCGTCGTGGCGCACGGTGTCGCGCACCGTCTCATGCCGCTCGGTCACCTCGCGGCGCAGCACGACCTCCTCGGTCACGCGAACGCTTTTCCAAACCTCGGCCACCTCGAAGCTGTCGCTCATCTCGATCGCGGTCTCGGTGAGGACGCCCTGCGTGGCGACGGCGGTCGCGGCTGAGGGCTTGCGCCGCTCGACGATCACCCGCTCCTCGCGCAGCGACACGGACTGCTCGACCGGCGTTTCCACCACGACGCGGCGCACCCGCGTCGTTTC
This sequence comes from uncultured Acetobacteraceae bacterium, assembly GCA_937873175.1. Taxonomy (GTDB): domain Bacteria; phylum Pseudomonadota; class Alphaproteobacteria; order Acetobacterales; family Acetobacteraceae; genus CAHJXG01. The sequence goes on from CALMVT010000048.1 coordinate 3,696, forward strand.
GCCCGTGACCAGGCGGGTGCCGACGTTCAGCGTTTCCTCGCCGACCGGGATCACTTCCACGCTGCCCGTGGGCTGGTGCACGGCGCTCGTGGACTGGTGCACGGCGCTGTAGGCGGGCTGCGTGGCGGCGTTGCCGCGAACGGCGTAGCCGGTCATGGCCTGCTGCGACGCCTTGCCGAAGGACAGCATCATGTCCCAGAACGGGATGCCGGTCGAGATCGGGGCGTTCGCGCGCAGGGTCGCGTCGCGTTGGGTTGTGTTGGGATCATAAACCATCATTGAACTCCGTTGTCGCGACGGTGCCATGCCGCGGGCACCGTCCTTGGGTAGGCGAGCCGGGCTGGCTGCTGCGCCAGCGCCGACCTTACTCGGCCGCGGTGCGCTGGCTTTGGCGGGCCTGCTGGCGCTGGCCGGCCTGCGCCTCGATGGGACGCAGGGTCTCGTCCGCCGTGCGGCGGATGGCGCGGAGCATCGCCGCGGTCCCCTGCAGCAGCGTGTCCATGTATTCCTGGGCGAAGCGCTGCTGCATCTCAACAACCGCGGCCGGGTTGGAAAAGCGGAACAGCTCCTTGGTAACACGCAGGTTGGTCTGCACGACGCCTTCGACCAAGCCCGCCACGCCGTGCTGCATGTCGCGCAAGCCGCCCTCGGCGGCCTGGGGCAGCGTCATGAGGTGGCGCACATCCTCGGACGCGCCCTGCGCCGCCTGGGCCACCTTGCGGCCGACGGCCTCAAAGGTTTGCGCCGTATCCTGGGCGATCTGCCGCTGGCCTTCGGCCAAGGCCTGCGTGCTCCGGCGCACCGTCTCGTTCGCAGTTTCGCTGACCCGGCGGATCGCCTCGACCCCCGCCTTGGCGCCCTGGCGCGTCACGTCCGCCGTCGCGTCGGCACCCTGGCGCGCCGCTTCTCCCGCAACGCGGGCACCTTGCTGCGCAGCCGCAGCACTCTGATGTACAACTCGTTCAGCCGCCTGGGTTTCGGCCCAAACGTTGGCACCTACCGTCGCCTGAGTGCTGGCGGGCCTGGCACCCTGTAATTTGTTTATGTCTGACACGCCGCATCTCCACGAAATTTGGACGGATATCTTTTTGTGCACTGCACAATAGGAAATTGCATCACTTCTGACAGTTATGGAAATCACGAAAACGTGATAGATGGTGAAAAGCTAGGCTGTTCACGTAGGCTGGCCTTTTACTCTCAAATCATTACGTCCTTGGATCACTCTACCCGTTGTATTGTATGCAATTTTTATTAAAGCGCTTCGCGGTCTAGTGTAGCGCGAAGGCGAGGCGCAGCTTGGCGCTGTTTGTTTCTGGATTTGCAATCTCCGAGTTCGATACAGTCACTGCTGCTATCTCAGGAGTGTTTGCCTGCGTTGCCGGGCGTGCAGCACTGGCCGCGGAACGCTGCTGCAGCATTCCGCAGGCGCGGCATTTTGAACACGGGTGAATGGGGAACGGCGCGGGCGCGCTTCGCATCGGGCTGCGCCGGGCTTATGTTCGGGGCGTGAAAACCTCCGATCGCCACGCCGCCCTTTCAACCCCTTTCATGATGGCAGAACTTGCCTGGGCGTCCTGGGAGACCATCGCCCGGCGCAGCCTGATGATGGTGCAGAACACCTGCTCGGTGGCCGAGTACAACCGCATGGTGGCCGAGAAGACGGCGGCGGCCCTGGAGATCGGCCGGGTGCTGGCATCGACGGGAAGCGTTTCGGCCGAAGCCTTGCTGAAGCCGCTGCACAGCCGGGCCACCGCAAACGCGAAGCGCCTGCGCCAGCCCTGAACGCCGAAGCCGCGCAGTCCTGACGGAGCCTGGGCCGGGCCACAACAGCCGGCGAACGTGTACGCCCGCGCCCGTCAGAGTCCTAGGGCAAGCCCTCCAAGCCTCGGCCCTACCATCTCGCGTCCCGGCCCGGGTAAGTTAGGCCGGGGCTTGTGTGAACCAAGGGCAGTTTATGCGCGTGCTGCTGATCGAGGATGACCAGTCCACCGCGGATTACCTGGCCAAAGGGCTGCGGGAGGTTGGGCACGTGGTCGAGCTAGCGCGCACTGGGCGCGACGGCTTGTTCCTGGCGCTGAACGAGGGGTTCGACGCGATCATCGCCGACCGGATGCTGCCGGGTCCCGACGGGTTGAGCATCCTGCGGGCGCTGCGCGCGTCCGGCAACCGCACCCCAGTGCTGATCGTCACCGCGCTGGGCGAGGTCGATGCCCGGGTGGACGGGCTGGACGCGGGCGCCGACGACTACTTGGCCAAGCCTTTCGCCTTCAGCGAGCTGCGCGCCCGACTCGACGCCATGACCCGGCGCGCTGCCGCCACCAGCGAGGGAGAAGCCGCGATTCTGCGCGTGGCCGACGTGGAGATGAACCTGCTGCGCCGCACCGTGCGCCGGGCCGGCCAGCCGGTGGAGCTGCTGCCGACCGAGTTCCGCCTCCTGGAATTCATGATGCGCCATCCGGGCCAGGTGCTGACCCGCACCATGCTGCTGGAGCGGGTATGGGACTTCAACTTCGACCCCACGACCAACGTGGTGGATGTGCATGTGAGCCGGCTCAGGCGCAAGCTGGACGCCGCTCGGGGAGAAGAGGCAGGCGGCCCGCCGCTGATCCGCACCCTGCGCGGCGCCGGCTACCTGTTCGGGCCGGATTAGTTCGTGCATGGCCGGGATGCGCCAAAGCTTCGCGCTCCGGGTCGCCGCGTTGTCCGCGGCCATGGTGGTGCTGGTGTGCGGCGCGGGGTTCGGGTGGGCCTACCTGCGGGTGGCGGGCGCGCTCGGCACGCAGCTTGATGCGGCCATCGCGGCGGACGCGGAGGGCTACCTGGAGGATTTTGAAGCCCTGGGTCCCCAGGCGTTCGCCGCCGGCATCGCCGTCGCCCGGCACCGCGGCGCGCTGGTGCTGCTGCGCACCGCAGACGGCAGCCGGATCGCCGGATCGCTCGCGGGCGTGCCGGCCGGCCTGCGCGGCTTCGCCACGCTGCGCGCGCAGGACGGGCG
>CALMVT010000049.1:0-15603 GCA_937873175.1 uncultured Acetobacteraceae bacterium
TCGCCCTGGTAGGCGTCCTCCGACAGCTGCAGCACCAGCGTGTCCGTCGCCTTGGACAGCGTGGCGACGGGCGGTGGGGCGACGGTCGGGTCCGGCGGGCCGCCTGTTGAAAGGTCCGGCTTCGCGGCGTAAGCCCGGACGTAATTGACCTGCATCCGGCTGGTCGTGCCAGGCTTCGGGGCGCCGACCCACGAGTCCGCTGTGCCCGTCATGGTGTCGAGCAGCATATACATCGGCTTGTTCATGTCGGCCGGCGTCGCCTGCTGCGCCATCTGCTTGCCGTCGAAATACCAGGTGATCTTGTCTGATTCCCAATCGACGCCGTAGGTGTGGAAGCCCTCCGTGGCGTCAGGGATGTCGGCCCATTGCGGATTGGCGCCGCCGCCGGAATGGGCGGTCATCACCAGCGTTTTCGGGCTGTTGCCGAGCACCTCGACCACATCGAGTTCGGGCGGCCAGGAGCCGTCCGCCGGCAGCAGCCAAAAGGCGGATATGACGCCGGCGCCGGTGGCAAGCTTCGCGCTCATCTCGAAGTAGCCGTAGGTTTGCGAGAAGGAGCGGAAGGTCGTGAGTTCCCCGGCGAGGAACGGCGTGTTGTTCACGGCGGCGTTGACACTGGCAGGCGTCGGCTTGATCGCCATTGAGAGCACGCCGTCGCTGACCGAATACACGTTGGCTTCGGCGGCCGAGGTCGGTCCCCACAACGGGTTGACCTCCCAGGAGCTTATGGTGGGATCGGTGTTCCCGTTGGGAGTCCACCAAAGGGAGGGCGCCCAGGTGCCCGTCTTGCCGTTGTCGAGGGACAGCGCGTTGAACTCGTCGTCAAAGGTCGGCTTGGCGCTTGCCGAGGCGGATGTCGCGGTCATTGCGAAACTCCATCAATCGGCTGAGATGCGAACCGATCGACATATCGTTGCAAGGATGAACGTCGCAACGTTGACGGGCTGTGGTATGCCGTTGTTCAGCAAGCAGACGACAAAACTCTAACTACCGCAAGATTTCTTGACAAAGGATGCCTGCTTGCACCCCGGGCTGCGGCTCGGCGCGTCGCTCCGGCCCGCGGTTGACCTTCGGTACCGCAACGGTTCAGGACCATGGGAACGGCTCCGTCCAACCCGATGATCCCCACCCAAATTGTTCATTGCGAAATGGAAAGAAAAGCTGTTTGATGCCGCCTCAGCCAGAGTCCGGCTTGGCGCAAGGCCGGCAACAAGCTCCGAATTGGCCCCCATGTCGAAATCCTGTATCACGCGAAGTGGCCTGCGCCATGACCTACGTTAGCCGCAGCCTCGCCGCCGCGCCGAAGCCGGCGGCCCAGCCCTACCATGAGCTGCCACTGCCCGCGGCCGTTCTGCATGCCCTTGCGTGGCAGGCCATCGGCGTTTTCGGGCTGATGTGCCACATCATTCTCGTAAAAGAAGTCAACCCGGCGTGCATCATGGTATGTATGGCCGGGCTGGGATGGCTCGCTTTCAACAAGCCAATGCCGGCGTTCGTCGTGTTTCTGCAGATCGTCCTGTATCAGAACGTGCTGGTCTCGATCTTCAGCCCCGGCATGAGCCACAACAGCTACGTCGCCCTGTCGGGATCATCGTTCATTAGCGCGGTGGTCGTGGCAGGGGCGTTCTCCGTTGACCTTTTCCGCTCGCGGGATGCCCGGATCAGGCGCTTGAGCCAGTATGCCTTCGTCGCCATTGCCGTTGCCGCGGCCTACATGGCTATCGGCGCTGCCGTTCAAGGCCCGGTCGGCGCCATCATCTCGTTCCGGTCCGTCTCGGCGATGCTGTTCAGCCTGCTGATCGGGTTGAGGCTGGGTTCATCATGGGGATACCGCACCGCCGCGATCTGCTTCCTGCTCGCCGTGTTCATGGGCCTGATCCTGTCGGCGCTTGAAATCGCCGATCCGGCTTGGTACCTCGACCTGGTCAACGCAAAGGATTTCTTCAACCTCAAGAATTCCGGCCTTTTGGCGGACCGATACCTTTTCGACGCGCATTCCGTGATCGAGACGCAGACGGGTGCCTGGTTCAACTCCCCCCTGCTTTCGGGGGGCGAGGACAGCTTCCGCTTCGGCGGTCCCAACATGCACAGCATCAGCTACGCCTACGTGCTTTCGATCGCCGAACTGGTGCTGATGAGCTTCGGCCGGTTCGAGCTGGTGCCCGTCCTGCTGGCGTTCAGCATCAGCGCCGGGGTCAAGGGGCCGACCGTGCTGTTCGCGATCACCACCGCCCTTTACATCCTATGGTATCTCACCAGAAGCAAGCCGCTGCTCGTCGCGGCCGCCCTGGGCTTCTCGGCCTTCTACGTCATCTACGGCATCCGGACCGGCCTGGAGATCGGCGATTTCCACGCGCTGGGCTTCATGGGGGGCGTTTACGGGTTCCTGTCCAATCCGCTGGGCCACGGCTTGGGGGCTGGGGGCAACCTGGGCACCACCGTGTCCAAGGCTTATTGGGAGAAGATGCAGCACGCCGGCGCCGCCGATGTCGGGCTGGAAAGCGCGGTGGGCGTCATGCTTTACCAGATGGGCATCGGGAGCGTCGCGATCTTCGCCGCCCTGGTCAGGCTGCTGCAGCACGCGCCGTTCGGGACGGCGCCCCGGCCCGGGGCGGCGCCGACCGATCTGCTGTTCATCGGGCTTTGGGTCGGCCTGACCAACGGGGTGTTCCAGGAAGAAGCGTACTCGCCCTATGCCGTCGGCCTGCTGGTCCTGTTTTGCGCCATCCTCGCCGCGAACGGGCGGCGCCGGGCCATTTTCAACGAACAGTTGCCTGGGTGACATGACCCGGCTTTTGAAAGCGTTCCCTGCCCTGCTCGCGGCCGCGCTGTCCTGGGCCTCGCCGTCCTCCGCGGCGGTGCCCGGGCCGTCGTCGGACAGTCTCCGCACCTGCGCCCAGGCCGTCAACGCGGGGCACGCGCCCGCACCGCGGGACGCGGTCCTGTCGAGGGGCGTCAACATCACGACCCTGTTCGACCCGGCGCCGGGCGCATCGCAGGACGCGGCCGACATCCGCACCCTCATGGCGGCCGGCATCCGCCACGTCCGCATCCCGTTCGACCCGGCATGGGTGCTGTCCTGGCCGGCGGGCGGCGCCCCGGACGAAAAGCTGCGCCGCCTGGACAGCTTCGTGTGCGCGGCGCTCCGCCAGGACATTGCGGTGATCCTGGACAACCACGGCGGCGACCTGCAGCCCACCGACGCTTCCACGGCGGACGTGTTGCCGCGGCTCGGCGCGGCCTGGGACCGGATGGCGGCCCGCTACGCCGTTTTCACCCCGGACCTGATGATCTTCGAGGCGTTGAACGAGCCGGCGTTCACCGACGGCAAGCGGTGGGAGCCGTGGCAACGCGAGCTTCTTGCCCGCATCCGGGCCGCGGCGCCGGAACACACCGTCCTGCTCACGGCCTCGCCCGACGACACGCCATGGGCCTTGTCCGCGCTGACGCCGCTGCCGGACAGCAACGTCGCCTACGTGTTCCATTTCTACAGCCCGGGGCTGTTCACCACCCAGGGCGCGGACTGGGTGGACCCGAGCCTTGAGTCGGTGCGCGGCCTCAGATACCCGGCCGAGCCGGGCAACGTTCAGGCCGTCGCCGCCCGGGCGCGGGCGTCGCACCGCAGGGACCTCGCGAACTACGGCCGGGACTACGCCGACACCCGCGCGCTGCAGGCCGAGATCGACGTGGCCGCCCACTGGGCGCAGTCGCATGGGGTCCGGCTGGTGGCCACCGAGTTCGGCGTATTCAACGGCGCCGTCCCGCCGGAGTCCCGCGCCGCCTGGCTCCGCGACGTTCGGAAGACGCTGGAGCAGCGGTCGATCGGATGGACGGTGTGGGAGTATAGGGGCGGGTTCGGCATCGCTTCTGACCTGCAAGGCCCCTGCGGGCGGGCCTCGGCGAGGGATGCGCTCGGCCTTTGCCCATCCGGACGCCAGGCTCCCTAAGCCCTCCTCGGATTGCGAAACGCCGGCCGTATCGGCCGCCGGAACCACGCCACCTGCGCCGCCCCATCGCCCGTGCGGGTGGCATCGGTCCCTGCCGCCATTGCGCCCGCCCGGTTGCCGGTGGCCATCTCGATCAGGCGGCCCAGGCCGAAAAGCATCCACGGCACGACCAACAGCAGCAATACGGCACAGCCAAGGACAAGCAGCATGGAACCTCCTTTGCCCCTATCGGGCACGGTCTGCTGCAAAGCAGTGGCGCCCGCCGGGTTTGCAAAGGCTTGAAGCCGGGCATCCCGTGCGGCCCCGGTCGCCAGTGGCCAGTCCCGCACCTATATCGGCCTCATGCCGATCCTGCTCCTGTTGTTCATCCTGACCTCCATCGCCGCAACCGTACTTGACCTGGTGCTGCGCGCGCGCCAAGCCGCCCACGTGGCGCGTCACCGCGGCGCCGTGCCGCCGGGCTTCGCCGAGGCGGTCAGCCTGGCGGAGCACCAGCGCGCCGCCGATTACGAACGGGCGCGGCTGCGCCTGGGCGCGGCGGCATCGCTGTTCGGCCTGGCCGTGGCGCTCGGCTGGGCCGTGTTCGGCTACGACGCGCTGTATGGCGTGGTCGAGCAATGGGTTGCACCCGGCCTCACCCGCAGCGTGCTGTTCCTCCTCGCGGCCGGCGCGGTCTCTTGGGTGCTGGGCCTGCCGTTCGCCGCCCTGCGCACCTTCGGGGTGGAGCAGCGGTTCGGCTTCAACCGCACCCGACCCGGCGCCTTTGCGCTCGACAAGCTGAAGGGCGCCGCGCTGTCCCTCGGCCTCGGCGTGCCCCTGCTTTACGGCCTGTTGTGGCTGATGCGTCAGCCCGGCCCTTGGTGGGTTTGGGCGTGGCTGGGCCTCGTCCTGCTCATGCTGGCGATGATGGACGCCTACCCCCGCTGGATCGCGCCGATGTTCAACCGCTTCACCCCGCTCGACGGCCCGTTGCGTGACCGGATCGAGGACTTGCTGCGCCGCTGCGGCTTCGAGGCGTCCGGCCTGTTCGTCATGGATGCGTCCCGCCGCTCCGCCCACGGCAACGCCTACTTCTCCGGCCTGGGCCGGGCCAAGCGCATCGTGCTGTTCGACACGCTGGTCGCGTCCAACAACGAGGCGGAGCTGGAAGCGGTGCTGGCCCATGAACTCGGCCACTTCAAGCTGAACCACATCCTGATCGGCCTGCTGCAAACAACGGTGCTGCTGTTCCTGGCGTTCTTCGCCATCGGCTGGCTGTGCCGGCAGCCCTGGCTGCTGCCCTCCTTCGGCATCACCCACGGGGATGACGCCCTGGCTTTGGTGGTGGGCGTGCTGGTGGTGCAGGCGGCCGGGCCGCTCCTGGGCATCGCGGCCAACTGGCTCAGCCGCCGGCATGAGTACCAGGCCGACGACTTCGCCCGCCGCATGGTGGGCGCGGAGCCGATGATGTCGGCGCTGGTCCGTTTGGCGCGCAACAACGCCAGCACGCTGACCACCGACCCGCTTTACGCCCTGGTGAACTTCAGCCACCCGCCGGTGCCGCTGCGGGTGCAGCGGCTGCGGGAAGCCTGACCCTTTAGATCCCCGGCCGGGTTTGCCCGCGCATCGGGCGGAAGCCCTGCAAGGCATCCGCGCCGGGTCCCGCCTGGGCGGGGGGCGGCGGGACCGCTTCCGGCGCCGGGGTGGCAGGCTCCGGGATGGAGGCGGTCGGCGTTTCCGGTTCGGGCACCAGTTCCGGCTCGGGCAAGGGGTCCACGGAGATTTCGGGCGCCGGCATGGCCTCGCGCCGTGGCGCCGGCGCCGGGTAGAGCGGGACCGGGCCGGCCTGGGGGGGCATGACGACGGGCGGCTGGGCCACGTAGGGCGGCGGCAGGTAGCCCTGCGGTGGGTAGTTTGGGTAGGGTGGCGGCGACACGCAGCCTGCGAGCAGCGCCGCGCCGCCGGCGAGCGTCACCCAGCGGATCAAGCGCCGGCTCCCCTTTGTGCTGTGCGTCCTCAAGCCGGCGCCGAGGCTTTGCGATGCGACCCTCATCCTGCCCTATCCTTGCTGTCTCAATTAGTTGCATTTCAGCCTGATGCGCCCGCGCGTCAGGCTTTGCGCATGCTGCGCTGCAGCAGCCGCCAGTATTCCACGGGAAACATCCTTTGTATCAGCGTGATCCGCTGCGCGTCGCGTCCAACCAGGACGCGCTTCTCCCGCCGCTCAATGCCGCGGACGATGCGCTCGGCCGCGTCCCGCGGATCGAGGCGAAGGAAGGTGGCCCACACGTTGGCCTGCGCCTCGGTTTCGGCATTGCTCAGCCCGGCACGCCGGGCATTGGCCGCGATGGCGGTCCGCACGCCGCCCGGGTGCACAACCGTGACGCCAGTCGTGGAGCCGTCCAGCTCGTGCCGCAGGGCCTCGGAGAAGCCGCGGACGGCGAACTTGCTGGCGGCATAGGCCGTCTGCCCGGGCGGGGCGACGATGCCGAACACGCTCGATAGGTTGACCAGTTGCGCAGCCGGCTCGCGCCGCAGCAGGGGCAGGAAGGCGCGGGTCATGCGCACCACGCCCCCGAAGTTGATCGAGATCAGCCAGTCGAAATCCTCGGGCGAGACCTGCTCGAAGCGTCCGCCCAGGGCGACGCCGGCATTGTTCACCAGCACGCTGACCCGGCCGTGTTCGGCCAGCACCGCGTCCGGGAGCGCGGCCACGGCCTCTGGGTCGGCGACATCGAGCCGGTGCTCGCTGACAGCGACACCCGCCCCGCGCGCCCGGGCCGCCGCGTCCCGCAGCCCGGCCGCGTCCAGGTCGGCCAGCGCAAGGGCGCAGCCGCGGCCGGCCAGCACGTCCGCCAGCGCGGCGCCGATGCCGCTGGCCGCCCCGGTGATCACGGCCACCCCGCCCCGCAACGGCATCATCGCCCGTCTCTGGCCCGCAGGGCACGCTTCATCGGTGCTGTCCATCCCTCCGCATCAGGTCCACGGACCATGGCCACAGCCGCAAACGCTTCGCGTTTCGGCGAGCCGGCCGCTCTCGCCGCCGCCCTTACAGCGGGGTATGTTGGGCTTTGCCGGGCTGCGCGGGGTGGAAACGCGCGTGGCCGAACTTTGAAGGAAGCTGCCATGGCGTTGCTCGTCCTGACGTTGGTTGGACCGGATCGGCCGGGGCTGGTGAGCAGCCTGTCAAAGGCGCTGGCCGGCTGCGGCGGAAGCTGGCTGGACAGCGAAATGGCGCGGCTGGCCGGGCAGTTCGCGGGCATCCTGCTGGTCAGCGTGCCCGACGCGCAGGTCGATGCGCTCACGACCGAGTTGGGAAAGCTTGAGGAAGGCCATTTTCGCCTGACAGTGCAACGGGCTGATCCCGAAGCAACGCCGCAGGCCCATACGATGTTCCATTTGGACCTGATCGGCCATGACCGGCCCGGCATCATCCGCGACATCGCCCGGGTGTTGGCGGAGCGCCGGGTCAACATCGAGGAACTGACCACCAAGGTCACGAGCGGCGCCTTTTCCGCAGAGCAGATGTTCCAGGCCGTGGCCCTGCTCCGCGTGCCCGACGGCGTCGAGACTGCCGAACTGCGGGACATCCTGGAACGCCTGGGCGACGAGATGATGGTCAACATCGCGGTCACGGACGCAACGGCGGCCACGGACGCAACGGCCGCCACGGGCGCAAGCGGCTCGAATTGAGGACGGACCGGCTTGCCTGCGCCGTGGCCCGCGGCACCCCGCAACGGCTCAAGCGCATGCGTCTTGCCTGCCTTGTGGCGCTTGTCCTGCTGCTGCCCGCCCTGCCCGGTCGGGCGGCCGAGCAGAACACGCCGGTCGGGCGCTGGCTGACGCAGGACAAGACGGCGGTGATCGCCGTTGAACCCTGCGGCAGCAAGCTGTGCGGGCGCATCGTCGGCATCAGCTTCGACCATCCCGACGATCCCGTGCCGACCGACAACGAGGGCCATAGCCAGTGCGGCCTCACCATCATACGCGGCGGCGTGCCGGACGGGGAGCAGGGCTGGGACATCCGGATCACCGACCCGCGGAATGGCAAGGTTTACCGCGCGAGCATGCGGCTCGATGAGCAGCGCCGCCTGCGCGTGCGCGGCTACATCGGCGTGCCTCTGCTAGGACACACGGAGGTTTGGACGCCGTTCCACGCCGCCATCGGCGAGAACTGCCGGATGCCGGCCTTGTAGCGCCTGACGGCCCGCGCCCGTCACCGCCGGGCGGCCATCGCCGGCGGACACGCAAGCCTGCTGCACCGCCAGCAGCCCCGGGCCGTTCGGGCTCTGGGCGCTGGAACGGCCTGAACCTTCGGATCGTCTTGGCTGCAGAGCAAGGCGAGCGCCGCAGGGCGGTTCTGTTTCCGTAATCACCAAGCGTTGCCGCCGTGGCAATCAGCCCGGCATGCCCCTTGTCCTCAATCGGCCCATGGCAACGCCGCAAGCCCCGGCCACATAGTTGTACGATTGCGTAAGTAGTTATCTCGTGCTACCGGACAGTAATGCGTGAACCAATCGGGCATCACTGCCGATCAACGATGACAAATGTCTGAAAATGCTCTGTGGCGCACTTTCGACAATCTTCATATTATTCGAACAATATTTAAGCATAGCTTCCTAGTAGCGTCAGGTCTACGAAGCCAGATTTGCCGAAATCTGCCCTTAAGGTTGAAAACCACCAGCCATGACCTTGCCGAGGGATTGTGCAGGTCGCTGCCCGAAGGTGATACCGCCCGCCTCGCGATCATCGAGATCTCGGGCAATCGGATCGAACCGGAGGGTTGTCATGGCTGCGCCCGCAAACTCTACCTTGACCTTCGACGAGGAATTCAACTCGCTGTCCCTGAACAGCGGCTCGGGCGGCACCTGGTCGCCCGCATTCTCCTACAGCCCGAACGGGTCTACGGACGACACCCTCAGCTCCTTCCAGGTGAACCCGCTTTGGAGGCCCACCTCGGCCGCCGATGCGAACCCGTTCTCCATCAGCAACGGCGTGCTCTCGATGGCGATCAAGCCGACGCCGGCCGATGTCAAGGGCGCGGTCAGCAAACCCTTCATCACCGGGCAACTGCTTTCCGACCGTTCCTTCACCCAGACCTACGGGTACTTCGAGACGCGCGCCAAGCTCTCAAACGCGCCCGGCGTGGTGAACGCGTTCTGGCTGCTGCCAGCTGACGGCTCCTGGCCCCCCGAACTCGACGTCGTCGAGGTGCTCGGCAAGAATCCCGACACGCTGGTGCTGACGTCCCACTCCGGCGGCGGCACGACGCCGCACTGGGCCGACATCCCGGATGCTTCCCAGGGCTTCCACACCTACGGCGTCGATTGGCAGCCGGACAAGCTGACCTGGTACTTCGACGGCAAGCAGGTCGCGCAGCAGAGCACCCCGGCGGACATGAACAAGCCGATGTTCATGCTGCTGACCAACGTTGTCGGCTCGGGGAACACCTGGGCCGGCACGCCGACTCCCGGCGAAACTGGCCAGATGCAGGTCGATTACGTCCGCGCCTACTCGCACAAGCCCGATGCCGCCCCCGCCGCCGCCTCTCCAACCGACAGCACCCCGGCCGCCGGGGCCGGCACGCTCGGTCTCAAGCTTTCGGAAGACGCCTGGAAGGGCGACGCGCAGTTCTCGGTCGCGATCGACGGCACTACGATCGGCGCCCCGCAAACCGTGACCGCGCTTCATTCGGACAAGGCGACGCAGTTGTTCGCGTTCGACCAGGCGCTGACTCCTGGAACCCATGACGTGGCCGTTTCCTTTCTCAACGACGCTTATGGCGGTTCCACGGGCGCGGACCGGAACCTGTATATCGACAGCGCCTCGGTCGGTGGCACGGCGGCTGCCGGCGCGGCGGCGGCGCTGTGGTCCGACGCGACCCAGCATTTCACGGTCAACGTGCCAGCCCCTTCCTGACACCCGCTTGGGCTGGCGGGCGCCGCTCAGGGGCGGAACAGCAGCCTGTCGGTGACGTGGAGCTGTTCCGGACGGTAATGGCCGCCCCCCCAGGCCGTTTGCAGGCCGTTCGGATTGGCGCCCGGGTCCTCGGTGCCGATGTTCCACCAGGAGCCGGACAGCGGCGGCTGGAAACCGTTCATGTAGTCCAGCAAGGTCGTCGCCCAGGAATGGGCGCTGCCGCCCGGGCCGGGATCGCTGGCGCCAAGCTCGCCGATCCAGACCGGCGCCAGGTTCTGCCGGGCGACAAAGCCCCAGCCTGCCTCGTAGCGGGCCACGGCCGCCGGGCCGCTGTCTAGCGCAACGTCGCTGATCTCATGGGGGTAGGAGTGCACGGAATACACCACCTTTTCCGGCACGCGCAACGCCACGGGCTTGGTTGCCACGGGGCGCAGGTCGCCTTCGGGCGCTTCGCCGCGGTAGTTCTGCAAGCCTTCGCAGATGATCAGCACGTCGGGGTTCACCGCCCCGATGGCGTTGCCCACCTCCACAAACATGGCCCATATGTCCGTGGGCCCGCCCTGACCCCAGTTGCCGCCATGCGGCTCGTTGTGCAGGTCGAAGCCGATCACGGTGGGGTTGCCGGCATACTGCCGCGCGAAGCGCAGCCAGTTCGCCTTGAACATCGCCGCCGTCACCGTGCCGCGGTGCCCGGCGCCGTCCGTGCCGTCCGAACCCGGCCCCTGGTCGAACCACAGCCCGTTCGGCTGCTGGCCGCCGCCCCCGTCGTTCGTGTGATGGTCGAAGATCACCTTGAGGCCGATCCGCCCGGCGTAGTCCACGACTTCCTTGAAGATATCCCACGTGGTCAGCCCAACAAGCTGGCGGTTGGCATCGAAGTCGATCGTGCCGCTTTCCCGGACATTCAGCGGCCGCGCGTCCAGGTTCACGTCCGACCAGGGAATGCGGACGGTGTTGAACCCGGCGGCCACGATGCTGTCGCAGATGTCGCGGTAGCTGACCGCCCATAGGCCCTGCAAGGCGTAGCCGGCCGGCCCGTCCGTCCCATACCAGCCGATCGAGGCGATGCGGACCGCGTGGCCCTGCGCGTCGATGATCTGACTGCCGCGCGTGCTCAGCCACCCCTGCGGCAGCAGACTGCCGCCGCGGCCCGCCGGGCGGACGGCGCTGGCCCTCTCGGCAGCGTTGCCGGGTCCGACGCTGCACGCGACCAACGCGGCAAGGACGGCAAGCCTGGCCAGGATGCGCCGTGCGGCGGTCATCCGGCCGCTGCCCGTGCGGGGACGCGGACGATCCCCATGTGGCGCGGCCCGGCCGCCGCCGCCCTGGACGGCTCCGAAACCGCAAGCGTCTTGACCGTCAGGAAGGTGAACAGCACCGCCATGAAGTTGGTCGAGCGGAGAAAGTAGGTTTCGGTCAGGTTGATGGTGAAGAACATGATGGCATAGCCGACCGTCATCTCCAGGCTCATCCGGTTCGACCGCGCATGCAGGAGCAGGAACCGGAGCCGCGGGGCCAGGCTGAGCGACATGGCGGAGAACAGGAGAAGGCCGACCAAGCCGGTCTCAACGGTGATCGCCATGTATCCGCTGTGATAGTTGTCCAGCACCCACCCGTGCCAATTGAGGTAGCGCGAAAGGATGTCCTCGCTCGTCCAGAACCCGTTGAGGCCGAAGCCGAGATAAGGACGGTCCACCCAGAGGCTGATGGCATACTGCCAGATGAACGTGCGCTCCGTCAGGTTGATGTCGGACCCGAACACCTGGATGGAGGCGTCACCGGTGGCGGAGAAGTAGGCGATCTCCCCAATGCCCAGAACCAGGCCGACCAGTAGGATGCCGGTCACCAGCGAGGCGAACCGCGGCGAGCGCCGGACCGCGATCAGGCTCGCCACCGCCACGGCCGCCATCACCCCGCCGCCGCGGGAGCCGGACCCGAGCAGGCAGCACAGCCCGAGAACGCAGGCCGCGACGTTGAGGACGCTTCGCCGGTGCGACAGCCGCAGGAACGCCAGGACAAGGAACACCGCCGAGACTGTTCCCAGCCCTTGCTTGGTGGCGAACACGCCTTTCCATTGGCCCTCATGCTGCCAGTCGTTCAGCAGCAGCCCGACCTCCGGCATCGCGACCGCCAGCATCAGGGACAAGCCCAGGAGCACGAGGAGCGCGTAGAACGTGCAGGCCAGCATCTCCTTGGCCGTCACCACGGACGCCATGCGCCAGGCCGCCGTCGAGCAGACCAGGAAGGCCGCCGCCTTTGCCGCGCCGCTCGCCGGGTCGTCGCTCCAAAGCGGCGAAACCACCACCCAGCCCAGCAGAAGGGCGGGCCAAGCCAATCCTTCGGTGATCGGGCGGGATCGCGCCATGCCTGGGATGAACGACATCAGCAGCAGCGCGACCCAGAGGCCGATCGCAGCGACCTGCGAGCGGATATCCGCGCCTTGCTGAACCGTCTGGTCCTCGGTGATCCCGGTGAACTGCGTGTTGAAGGTGTCAACCGACGCGAGCGCGGTCAGGCAGATGACGCCGTACAGCAGGCAACGCATCCACCAGGTTTCCCCTGGACGCTTCGTTCGGGCAACGGCGGTCACGCCCCAACACTCGCGCGGGGCCAATCCGATGCGCGGCAAGGCACCCATGCGGCTGCTGAGAGCGTGGGCTTGCACGGTCCATGGCGCGTTGCTGCAACTGGCATCACTGATCCCAAAACGATGTTGACGAAACCGGAGATCCAGCCGAGCAGCCGAACTTCCCGGCGCAGCCCTACGCACGCCGCACAGCCCCAATCCGGGACCTGCGTGAATATTCTTCATTTAACGACAATGTAACGTTTTATGAGACAGGCGGGTTGTGCATTGCAATGCACCGGAATGCCCGGGCAGTGATCTCGCGCCGGCCCTACAAGCAGGGGCATCCTGGGCACTATGGATGGGCAGCGCCTGCTCGCTGCAGCGGCAGCCTTATGTGTCCTGCGCCGCGGCGCGGCCCGAAAGCTTGGCCTGCATGACCACGACGGCCAGCAGGAACAAGCCGCGGATCACCGATTGCCAATAGGCCGAAAGGCTGATGAAGCCACGCCCGTTCTCGAAATTCAGGATATTGAAAATCAGGCCAAGCAGCAGCGCCCCGGCCAGCGTAGTGCCCACCGACCCCTCGCCGCCGGTCAGCAGCGTGCCCCCCACCACCACGGCGGCGATGGCGAACAGCTCCCACCCGACGCCCTCGATCGGCTGACCCGCGCCGAACTGCGCCGCCAGGATCGCGCCGGCCATGCCCGCGAGCGTTCCGCTCGCCGCGTATACCGCCCACTTCGCCCGGTCCACCCGCAGCCCCATGAGCCGCGCCGCGTCCTCCCCGCCCCCGGTCGCGAGCACGGTGCGGCCCAGCCCCGTGACGTTCAGCACCACGGAGCCGGCGGCATAAGCAAGAAGCGCAATCCAAGCCGGCACAGGCAGGCCCAGCCAGTCGCCTTGGCCGATCTCGGTGAAGCCCGTGTCGTAGCTGACCGACACGCTTTCGTTGTTCGCCAGCAGCAGCGCGCAGCCGTTGGCGGCCAGCATGGTTGCAAGCGTCGCGATGAACGGCGCGATCCGCAGCCGCACCACCAGCACCCCGTTGAGCAGCCCCGCCCCAAGCCCGGCGCCCAGCCCTGCCACCAGCCCCGGCGCCCACCCCAGCCCGGAGGCCAAGGCGGACGCCACGCTGCCCAGCGCCGCCACCGCGCCCACCGACAGGTCGATGCCGCCCGACATGATGACGAACGCCATGCCCAGCGACACCAACGCGAACATGGAATTGTAGCGCAGGAAACTCAAAACGTTGAACGCGCCCAGGAAATAGTCGTAGCGCGCCACCCCGAACAGGATCAGCAGCGCCAGCGCCGCCACCACGCCGTAACGCCCGGCCAGCGGCAGCGCCCTCCCCCCGAACGCCCTCGCGCCAGACGCACTCACCCCAGACGTACTCACCCTGGACGGCCCTGCCGCTGCAGCCACACCGCGCCGATGATCAGCCCGGCCTTTGCCACCAGCGCCGCCGCGTCCGGCACGCCCAGTGCCAACAGGATGTAGCGCACCATCTGGATCACCAGCGCGCCCACCAGCGTGCCCCCGATCCGCGCCCGTCCGCCCGACAGCACCGTGCCGCCCACCGCGACGGCGGCGATGGCGTCAAGCTCCATGCCCAGGCCCACCAGGTTCGCATCCGACGCCGAGTTGATCGCGATCACCACCAGGCCCGCCACCCCCGCGCACAGCCCGCTGATGACATACACAAGCCGCTTGACCCGGGCCACCGGCACGCCCGCGAGCCGCGCCGCGCGCTCGTTGCCGCCCACCGCCAGCACCTGCCGCCCGAACAGCGTCCGGCGCACCACCAACGCGAACACCAGCACCAGTGCCGCCATTAGCCACACCTGCACCGGCAAGCCGAGCAGCCGGCCCAAGCCGATCACCTGGAACGCCGGGTTGCGGAACGCCTGCAGGTTGCCGTTGGTGATGACCTGGGCGATGCCGCGCCCGGCGATCAGCAGCACCAAGGTCGCCACGATGGGCTGGATGCGGTAGCGCGTGACCAGCCAGCCGTTGATCCAGCCAAGCGCCCCCGTGGCCAGCACCGGCACCGTGAGCGCCAGCGCCACCCCCACCCAAGGCGCAGGCAGCGGCACGAGCTGCCCCAGGAACAGCATCGGCGCCAAGGCGCCGGCAATCGCCATGAGCGATCCCACCGACAAGTCGATGCCCCCCGTCGCTACCACCAGCGTCATGCCGAGCGCCACGACCACGATGCCCGCCACCTGCGTGAGATTCACGGTCAGCGTGCGCAGCGACAGGAAATTCGGCGTCGCCACCAGCGCCAGCAGCAACAGCACCGCCAGGGCCACGACCGCGCCGTGCCGGGCCAGGAACTCGGTGATCGTGGCCCGGCGGCGCACAGGCGCCGGCGCCGGCGCCACCGCCACGCGCTCAAGCATCGGCGTGCACCGCCGCATGGGCCCCGTGCGCCATGGCGTCCATCACCGAATGCTCGCTCAAGGCCGCGTCGGCAAGCTCGGCCACGGTGCGGCCGTCCCGCAGCACATATGCGCGGTCCGCGCCCTCGACGATCTCCTCGATCTCGGAAGAAATCATCAGCACGCCTAGGCCCGACTCAGCCAGCGCGCGGATCAGCGCCTGGATTTCCGCCTTGGCGCCCACGTCGATGCCGCGGGTCGGCTCGTCCAGGATCAGGAGGCGCGGGTCAGTGCACAGCCAGCGCGCCAGCAGCACCTTCTGTTGGTTGCCGCCGCTGAGCTGGCCCACCGGCTGCTCAGGCCCGGCGCAGCGTATGTCGAGCTGCTTGATAAAGCGGGCCACGATGTCCGCCTGCCGCGCCTCATCGACCACCCCGGCACGCGCAAGCCGCGGCAGCAGCGCGAGCGTCAGGTTCTCCCGCACCGACAGCTCGGGCACGATGCCTTCCGCCTTGCGGTCCTCCGTGCAGAAGCCGATGCCCGCGCGGATCGCGTCGCCCGGCGCCGAAGGCGCGAATGCCTCGCCGCCCAGCGTGACCCGGCCGCCGTCCCGTGGGTCCGCGCCGAACAGCGCCCGCGCCGTTTCCGTCCGCCCGGCGCCCAGCAGGCCGGCGACGCCCACCACCTCGCCCCGGCCGACCTCCAGGCTCACCGCCTGCACCCGCGGCCCGGCATGCAGTCCCTCAACTTCGAGCAGCGCATCGCCATGCCGCCCCGCCTTGGCGCCGAACGCCGTCGCGCCGGCGCG
>CALMVT010000049.1:15613-25003 GCA_937873175.1 uncultured Acetobacteraceae bacterium
ACGGAGGACAGGTCACGCCCGAGCATGGCCGCCACCAGCTCAAGCTTCGGCAGCCCGGCCATGTCAGCCACCTGCACCGTGCGCCCGTCCCGCAGCACCGTCACCCGGTCGCACACGGCATACAGCTCATCGAGCTTGTGGCTGACGAACACCACGGCGACGCCCTCCGCCCGAAGCTGGCGGACCACGCCGAACAACACCTGCACCTCGGCGTCGCTGAGCGAGGAGGTCGGCTCGTCCATCACCACCAGCGCCGCCCGGAATGCGATGGCGCGGGCAATGGCGACCAACTGCTGCACGGCCGTCGGGTAGCGCGACAGCGGCTGCCGCACGTCCACATGGACGCCGAAGCGGCCGAGCAGCGCCGCGGCCTCCTCGTGCATCGCGCGCCAATGGAGCAGGCCGAAGCGCCGGGTTTCGCGGCCCAGGCAAATGTTCTCGGCCACCGAGCGCTGCCCGACCAGGCTGATCTCCTGGTAGATCGTGCTGATGCCCGCCGCCTGCGCCGCCTGCGGGCTGGCCGGCGCGAAGTCCTCCCCGCGGAACAGCACCCGCCCGGCGTCGCGTCGCGCGTAGCCGGTCAGCACCTTGATCAGCGTGCTCTTGCCCGCGCCGTTCTGGCCGATCAGCGCGTGCACCTCCCCCGCCTTCACGGCGAAGGAGGCGCTCCGCAGCGCCGGCACGCCGCCATACGCCTTGTCGATCCCGCTCATCTCCAGGAGGGGCATGACCTTTTTGCCCGGCGAACCGGGCGGGATCAGTAAGCCTCCCCGATGAGCTGCTGCGCGTTGCTGCTGTCGAAGAAGCGGTCCTGGTTGACAACCCAAAGCTCGATAGGCTCGCCGCGGCCGTAGCGCTCCATCGTCTCGAACGCCTTGGGGCCGAACCTCGGGTTGCACTCCACCGTGGCGCCGACGGTGCCGGCGATGATGGCCTGCAACGCGTCCCGCGTGCCGTCCACCGAGACCACGGTGATGTCCTTGCCGGCCTTCTTGCCCGCCGCCTCGATGGCCGCGAGCGCGCCGATGGCCATTTCGTCGTTGTGCGCATAGATCGCGTTGGCGGAGCCGTTCGCCTGCAGCAGCGTTTCCGCCACCTGCCGCCCCTTGTCGCGCACGAAGTCGCCGCTCTGGCCCGCGACGACCTTCATGCCCGGCGACGCCTTGATCGCCTCCGCGAACCCCGCATGCCGGTCGTTTGCCGGGGAGGAGCCGGTGGTGCCCAGCAGCTCGATGATCGACGCTTCGCCCTTCATCTCCTTCACCAGCCATTCGCCGGCCCGGCGCCCTTCGGCGATGAAATCGGAGCCGATGTAGCACACGTAATCCCGGCCGGGCTTGGCCTGGGTTTCATCGACGCGCCGGTCGAGCAGGATCACCGGGATGCCGGCGCGCTTGGCCGCCATCACGGCGGGCACCAGCGGCTTTTCTTCCCGCGGCGCCAGGAAGATCATATCCACCCGCTGCGCCACCATGCTGTTCACGTCGGCGACCTGCTTCGCGGCGGAGCCGGCGGCGTCGGTATAAACGAACTGGTGGCCGCGCTTCGCCGCTTCGCTGCGCATGCTCTCGGTTTGGGCGATGCGCCACGGGTTGTTGCTTTCGGTCTGCGCGAAACCGACCTTGTAGCTCGCCTTTTGCGCCAGCTTGGGCAACCCGCCCGCCTGCGCCAACGCCCGGCCGCCGCCCAGCGCCGTCAGCGCGGCGGCTGCGGTCAATGGAAACAAGTCACGTCGAAGCATGGTGTTTCTCCCTTTTTGAGCGCGGGTTTCGTCGGCCGTCGGGCCTGCCGGGCGCTTCAGATTGGCGTTGCAACTAACTGACGCTAGGGACGGCGCGGGCCGTCTGTCAATGTAGCTGGGCGGATTGTTCCGGTTCTTACAAACCAGTCAGGCGAACTGCGGGCCAAGATGAGCGGTTGTCGGCACGGTTGCGGTCAGGCGTCCCTGCCTTCCCGCATCGCGCCGAGATCACCGTCCCACCCAAGCCCGGACATGTCCGCAATGGCCTCTCGCTGCCGATAACGGCCAATAAGCTGCTGCAGAGCCTCTTCGACGGCCGCTTCCTTCGTTGGCAGCCCGGGTGCCGTCATCGCTTCGGCGATCAAGCGATCTTCTATGTTGATGTTCGTGCGCATCGTTGCACCGCACATGTGGTTGTTAGGTCACCATACGCGCCACCGCCGTGCAGTACATCAGCCCATGAACTCTGCAATGGCGGCAGTGGCCTGCTCCACGTCCACCGTCCATCGCTTGTTGTGAGGCGCTGGGTCGTCTTGATCGACCTGGCCCAGGATGATGCCGTAGTCGGTTTCCATACTGGAAAAGACATCCGAGTGGTTCTCAAGATGGTCGCGCGTCGACTCAAGATCGACGATCCGAGTGCCCGGCTTGCAGAACACCGCGTTGAACAAGCCGCCCCCACCGAGCACGACGATGCGTCGTTCCGACCCGAACAGCTCGATCTGCTCCTCCGGGCCAAGATACTCCGGGTTGATCGGGCTGTACCCCATCGCAACAAGCCGGTCTTCCAGCGCGCATTCGTTCACCAGGGATCTGTAGCTATCCATTTCAGCCGTCCGGCGCCGGCGGCCGACGTAGATGTGGTGGGCGCTCGGCACGACGATGCTGCCCGCGACGCTCTCACGCAATCTGGCGAACATCGCACGGGTCTCCGGCACGACGAAGAACTCCCTCCGCGGCTGCCGGAACACGTCGATGCTCTCGAAATGGTAGGCCCTGCTGCAATCGTGCAGGATCACATCGGCGGCCTTGAGGCCAAGCAGCCGCAGCATCGCCCGCATGTTGGGGTGGTCGGCATGGACCAGCAGCCTATCGTAGGCCAACCGATGATCCACGAAATGCATCACCGCAGGCAGCACGTAAAGGAGCCACATGCCCCAGTTGTGCGGCTCGTTCGACGACGCGAACATGGTCCTGCCGGCGATGCGCTCCGCGTTCTGCAGCCGGGACCGGGGCACGACAAACTCCTCACCCCGGTGCTGGATGCCCGCGGTTTCCGACAATCCCGGCCAGTCCACGATGCCGGACACGGCGGTTCGGGGATCGTCGTAGATCGACGCGCAGCGGTCGCCGGCGATGAAGAAGTTGGACCAGGTCAGGTGCACGTCGCGCAGCCTGTCCAACCGCCGGGGCTGCGACGTTTGCCGCCCCGTTTGAAGGGCGACAGGTCTAGGCGGCCCCGCGGGAAGGTCCTGAAGCATCCTGGGCGGCCGCTTTTCCCACTCGACCCCAGGCCAGCGCTGCACCGTCTCGCACGGAAACTCTTTGTCGAAAACCAGGCGAACCCAATCGGCCATGACTCCCTCGCGCCGTCCCGGACAGGGTGGACGCCCGGCGCTGGCGTGTCACTGTTGGTCCAACGATTTATGACCGGGGTTGGCCCCGGTGCGATGGCTGCCCTTTAAACCTGCTGCCGCCTCCACTGCCCGCATGAATGGCTCCTGCCGGCCCGCCTCGCGGTGCTCCGGGCACCAGGATCGGAAGATCCAATAGGGTGAAAACAGATCGCAGCGAAACCGTCCACGGTGGTATAAGGAAGGTCATCCTCAAAGGAATCCCGGCCGTGCGCGCGCTCACCCTCCTGCTTGCCGCCTTTCCGCTTGGCATGGTCCTGATGCCCTGCGCGGCCTGGGCGGAGGCGCACGCGATCACGGTGGTGAATCACGCCGGGGCAACCATCCGCAGCATCCAGGTCGGGCCGGCCGGCGGCGGGTCCTTCGGGGCCAACCGCCTGCGCTCCCAACTGCCGCCCAATGCCGAAGCGCGCATCGGCTACAGCACGGGCTGCCCGGCGGACCTGCGCCTCGGCTTCGACGACGGGCGGGTTGAGGACCATCTCGACCTCGACGTTTGCAGCGACCCGCGCGTGCTGACCGGCAGCAGCGCGCCGACGCCCGGTGTCGCGCCCCGCCGGGCAGCCGCGCCAAAACCCCAGGCCGTCGCCGTTCCGGTCGCGCGGGCGGCCCCCGTGACCGTGCCGCCCTGGTCCGGGCGCAGCATCACCAAACGGTTCGGCGGCTTGGACTGAAGCGCCGCCGGCGCTGCCCCGCGAGTTTCGCCCGCTTGACGTGATCCAAGGCTTGGGTGAAGCCGCGCTCGGTCGGTGAGGCGCTTGTCACGGGACGGAAAGAGATGCGGGTTTGAGCGGTGGCGGAACCGGCCAAGGGGCCGACGAGTTCGCGGAACGGGTCCAGGGGCGCATCGACCGTCTCGGCGTGTCACCCGAATATGCGGCCCGGGCGGCCGGGCTTCCCGCCGATTTCATCGACCGGCTGCTGGACGGCAAGCTGCCGCCGCCGCGCGGCCAGCGCCTGGCCAAGCTGGCGGACGCGCTGGCAACCTCGGTGTCTTATCTGGTCGGCCTCGACCCGGACGTGCCGGTGCCGCCCGAGTACCTGGAAGAAGAGCAGGGCAGCCTGGGCCTGCTGGCCGGGGATGAGGAGGCTCTGCTGCGCGCCTACCGGCGGCTCGACCTGTCCTGCCGCGCGGCCCTGCTGCAGGTCGCCCTGAAAATGGCTCCCGAACCGGAGCTGCCCGAGAAGAAGCCGCGTCAGGCCAACCCGCGCCGCTGAGCATCATTCTGCAGAGCGTGTCTCGGAGAAAGCGGAGCTTTGCTCCACGCGCAACAGGTAAAATGATGCGTTTATGAGGGAAGCCCAAGCAGGCATTCGTGGCTGGCGCCACGAATGCCTGCTTGGGTCGCGGCTCACGCAGCATTGCGCGCAAGGGTGCAACCCGCCGCGGTCCAGGCGGTTGTGACGCGACAGAGTTCCGTTTTAGCGTTCGCCGCCGTGTCGCATGGGGCCTGCCGGAACGACGCGCACGTGAACGGGAAGGCACCGAACCATGAAACGCGATCCCATCTCCATGCTGTTCACCGCCCTGGCCGTGGCCAGCGTTTCGGTTGCGGCCTTTTCGGGCCGGGCACCGGGCGGAGCGGGGACGCCTGTTCCGAGCGCCGGCAAGCCGTCCGGGGCGACGCAGCGTCCGGGGCGCGCCGGACAGGCGCCCCCGCCTGGGCATGATGCCGTCAAGCCGTCGGACATCCCGGCGCGTGGCTGGTGGGCCATCGCGAAGCGGGTCGCCGCCAAGGTGTCCAGCGACCGGTTGCTGACCGAGGCGGCCGCCATCACCTTCTACGCCCTGCTGGCCTTGTTTCCCGCCCTGGCTGCAATGGTCTCGCTTTACGGCCTCATCGCCGACCCGGCCACCATCTCGGACCAGTTGGACACCCTGTCCGGCGTGGTGCCTGGCGGCGGCATGCAGATCATCAGCGACCAGGTGCACAGCCTCGCCGCGAACGGCGACAAGGCCCTGGGCTTCGCCGCCCTGCTCGGCCTCCTCACCTCCTTGTGGAGCGCGAACCAGGGCACCAAAGCCCTGTTCGATGCGCTGAACGTGGTTTACGCCGAAACGGAGAAGCGCGGCTTCCTGCTCCGCACCGCGGTCACACTCGCTTTCACCCTGGGCGGCATCGTGTTCGTGCTGCTGGCGATGACCGCCGTGGTGGCGGTGCCGATTGTACTCGGCTATCTCGGCCTGGGCGGCGTCGCCGACCCGCTGCTGCGCATCCTGCGCTGGCCGCTGATGCTGGTGGCCCTCGCGCTCCTGCTCGCGTGCATCTACCGGTTCGGGCCGAGCCGGGAGCGTGCGCGCTGGCAATGGGTCAGTTGGGGGGGCGGCTTCGCCGCCGTGACCTGGGTGGTCGGCTCGATCGCCTTTTCTTATTACGTCAGCCACTTCGGTAGCTACGACAAGACTTACGGCTCCCTTGGCGCCGCGGTCGGTTTCCTGACCTGGATCTGGTTGTCCTCCGCCATTGTGCTGATCGGCGCGGAGCTGAACGCGGAAACCGAGCAGCAAACGATGCGCGACACCACGACGGGGCCGGAGCAAGCGCCGGGCCAGCGCGGTGCTACGAAAGCCGACGCGGTGGCAGCAACGTGACGCACGGGATCGTGACCTCCTCGGTGCGGCACTTAAATCAGTCTCATGTGTAATGCCTTCTAACATCGAGCATGGAGGCGATCAGCTTCGGCGACACCAAACCTGACGGCTTTGGCCCGTGGCCAAGCCGGCTTGTGGCTTGTTCTCATGACGACATTCAATGGAGACGACTAATGGCGACACGCACCTTGACAGCCATGTTCAAAACTCGCGGCGAGGCGGAGCGGGCCGAGCAGGCGCTCACGAGCGAGCTTGGCCTGAACCGCTCGATGATCCAGACCAGCCCCGGGACCGGTGTGACCGACGCTGGCTACGACCCGGCGCGCCCCTACGAGGAAAAGGGCTTCTTCGCGTCGCTCAAAAGCCTGATGCTGCCGGAAGAGGACCGCTATGCTTATGCGGAGGGCCTGCGCCGCGGCGCGGTCCTGCTGAACGTCAAGGTGGATGAGGGCCACATCGACCGCGCATCGGACATCCTGGAGCATGCCGGCGCCATGGACCTGGACACGCAGGAAGCCGAATGGCGCAAGTCCGGCTGGACCGGCTACGACGCCGATGCCCACGGCAGCATGCGCGGCGCCACGGCGGGCACGGCAGCGACTGCCCTCCCGGACGAGACGATCAAGGTCGTCGAGGAAAAGCTTGTGGTCGGCAAGCGGGCCGTCGAGGGCGGCCGGGTGCGCGTCCGCTCCTACGTGGTCGAAACGCCGGTTGAGGAGAACGTGACGCTGCACCAGGAGCGGGTCACGGTTGAGCGCAACCCGGTGGACCGTGCCGCCACCGCCGCCGACCTGGCCGCCTTCCAGGAGCGCACCATCGAGGCGCGCGCCACCAGCGAGGAGGCAGTTGTCGGCAAGGAAACCCGCATCGTCGAGGAGATCGGCGTGCGCAAGGAAGCGGCGGACCGGGTTGAGACCGTCCGAGACACCGTGCGCAAAACGGAAGTCGAGGTGGAAGACAGCTCCGCCACCCGTGCTGGCACTGTGCCCGGCGCCGCGACGACCGGCACCACCACCACCGGCACCGGGACCACCCCCGGCACGACGACCGGCGGAACCGGAACCGGCGCGGCGGCGTCCGTTGACCGGGCGCTGAACACCAACGTGAGCGGCACCAACCCAGGGGCGAATGCTCCGGACGGCACCGGCAACAACCCGCCGGGCACGATGGCGAGCCGCGCGGTGGACAAGACGCTGGGCACCAATATCAGCGGCGCCAACCCGGACCGCAAGTAACCGGGATTGCCGTCAGGCCAAGGGGAAGCCGGGCGGCTTCCCCCGGCCTTTCTATGTGGACCACGATACAAGGAACTTCATCATGACCCGCATCTCGCTTGCGTTGGCGGCAACGCTGCTCGCCGGCACGGCAATGGCCCAAGGCACGGCTACGACGCCGGGCAACACGGCACCTGGCGCCACGTCGAACGCGCCGATCCCGGGCGTCAGTCCCGATACGGGCGTGACGCCGAACACGGGGCTTGTGGGCCGCAACTCCGGCGCCGCCGCGGCCAGCGGCGACCGCAACCAGGCGGTCACGACGACCAGCGCCAACGCGGCGCGGCCTGCCCGCGGCAACAGCAGCTTCACCCAGGCTCAGGCCCGTCGCCGGCTGGAGCGCAGCGGCTTTCAAGGGGTCAGCGCCTTGACCAAGGACAGCGGCGGCGTTTGGCGCGGCACGGCGACAAAGGACGGACAGCCCGTCCAGGTGTGGCTCGACTACAAGGGCAGCACCGGGCAGCAAAGCGGTGCAGCATCGAGCGTGGGCGTATCTGGCGCCGCATCTGGCCGCGCAGTTGATCCCGGCACGACCCCGCCGGGCGCCCATCCGACCGGCAGCACCGCCGCGCGGAGCGGCGTCACCCAGTAGCACGGAGCCGTCGTCGCGGCAGCCGGCGCGTTATGTGCCGGCACCCGTGCGAGGCAGCTATGCTGGCCCGCTTTTAGCCCCCGCCCTGGCGCATTGGTGCAATCAGGTCAAGGCTCGCCCGGTCGGCAGCGAGCCATCCCGCCGACCCCGCAGGTTGAACGCGAGCACAAGCAGTAGCGCCCCGAACACCAGCGCGTAGCCGCCCAGCCACCAGGTCAGGACCAACGCGCCCGCGATGGGCGACATCCACAGCAGAACCCCCCAGGCCAGCGAAACCAGGCCGGACAGCGCCAACAGCCAGCGTCCGTGCCCGCCGTGCAAGCGCCAAGCCGCGGCCAGCATCAACGCCCCGGTGATGACCGACCAGATGCCAAGCAGCGTCACCACGACCAGCACCGTCAAGCCCGGCATCAGCAAGGCCGCCGCGCCCGCCGCCAGGTCGACGATGCCCTCCAGGATCAGCAAGCCCCAGCGCTCATGCCGCGCCGCGGCGCGGAGCCCGGCCACGATGGCGAACACGCCATCTGCCAGCATGTAGGCGGCGAACAGCAGCACGAGCGACGCCACCGTGGTGAATGGCAGGATCAGCGCCGCCAAGCCGAAAAGCACGGCGAACGCGCCACGCAGCGCCACCGCCCACCAGTTGCGGGCCAGCAACGCGCTCATCGCGTCCATTCTTGATCCGTATGGGCCGCCGCCGCTGCCGGGAGAGTTCATCCCGTTCGTGAAATCAAGCATGCTCGACCTTTATGTCCCTGCTTTTGCCACGATGTCGCCGAGTTCGCGGGGAACGCAAGCCAGAACATGGTGCAACGCCCTTCACGGTCGTGCGCAGGACGCATGGAAGCTCTGTTAAAGGAGGCGGCTCGCGGCCTTCTCGGCAGCACGCATCGCCGCAAACAGGCTCGGCGCGGTGCCGGAGGCGACCAGGGCAAACAGGCTGCCTTGCCCGTATTGCCGCCTTAGCACGGTGAAACGGGCCGTCCGCAGCCGTCCCAGGCCGTCGTGCACCTCCAGGCGAAACTCGCCTACGTCGGCCAGCAGCCGGTTTTTCGGGCCTCGACGCCATTTTGGTGTCGTGACGGGGGGCACGACGCTGAAACCCCTCCCATGTGAAAGGCATTCACTCGCCCATGCCACGATTGTGCCCGGGCAGGTAAAACACGTTTTAGTGGGCGGCTGGTTCCGTCAAAACATGCGGGTAAATCTCTGCCGCGCGGCGCGGGCATCGGGACGGCTTGCCGATATCCCGGCCGGCGCATAAGACCGGGCAATCGGCCTACCCACTGGGAGAGAACATCACGATGGATGACATCAAGGCAACCACGGCCAAGCACCACGAGGACGCCGCGCACCAGTTCGAGGTGGCGGCCAAGATGCACTACGAGGCCGCCAAGCATTGCGCGTCGGGCAACTTCGAGAAGTCCGAGCACCTGGCCACCAGCGCGGCTGAGGCCGAGGCGGTGGCGAACCGGCACGCGCTGCAAGCCCTGGAGCAGTATCGCCACCATGCCCAGGAGGTCGCGGACCGCAAGGCCGAGGCCGCGGCGGAGGAA
>CALMVT010000050.1 GCA_937873175.1 uncultured Acetobacteraceae bacterium
GGCTTGCCCCAGTAGCGGTTGGCCCCCTTCGGCAGCTTGGCCCCGCCGTATTCCCCGGCTTGCAGCACCACGGCGCCCGGCGGCAGGTGCGCCTCCATCCAGGCGTGCTGGGCCGCAAGGAAGCCGTCCACGTTGCTCGTGGTGCGGCTGTCCTCGTTCGCGGGTCCGAACAGATCTTCGGTGTATTCCACGCCGTAGGCGGCGGCGAACTCGGCGTCGAACGCCGCGTCCACGGCGCGCATGGTCCGGCGGGTGAGCGCGCGGGCCAGCTGCCACCAGCTCACCTCCTCGTCCTTCTTCGGCTTGTTCTGCTTCCACACGCTTGCCTGCTCCTCGGGCGACGCGGAAGCGATGGTGCGCAGATCGCCCTCGTTCGGCATGTCGCCGGCGTGCATGCGGTCCAGCATGGGCGGGTGGATGCGCGCGAGCAGGCGCAGCTTGCGCAAGGTGCGGACCGGCAGGACCAGCGCGCCGGAGATCGCCTCCTCCGTCCAGCGATCGGAGACGAGCTTTTCTATAGCACGCCATTGTTCCACCGGCGACATGGCCTTCCTGGCCACGTTCTCGATCATCGCCCGCATCGCGTCGTCGCCGGCGTGCTCGGTTTCGCCCAGCACCAGCACGCGGATCTCGGGCAGCTCGGCGGCGATGGCGGCCCGCACCCGGCGGTGGCCGTAGATGGTCATCAGCCCGCCCAGCACCTCGCGCACCACGGGCGGCTGCAGGATGCCGACCGCGCGGGCGGTGGCCGCCATCTGCCCGTCCGCCTGGTCCGGCGGCGCGCGGCGGCGGGGGTTGCCCGGGTTCTCGATCAGGCTGCGCGGATCGACGGTCCTGAGTTCCATGGCTTTGTTCTCCCTCGTTGTGTTCATGCGGCCATTCCCGGCCCAACCTGCGCAAACCGCTTCGCGGTTTCGCAGACCCCGCACCCCGCATCCCGGGACGCGGGGCAAGGGCGCGCCCTGGCGCGGGCCGAAGGCCCTTGCCCTTGCGGCGCGGCGCGGGCATGCGGGAGCGATCCGCTCCGATGTCGGTTGTTCCTGCTCCCCTTCCCTCGCCTGCCCTGCCGTCTTCGGGTTCGGTGCCCGTCCGTGCCGGGGCAAGCGGGAGGGATTGGGGGTGGAGCGCTGGCCGCCCGGAGACGGCCAGGGCCTGCCTGCGCCCGCTCAGCCGTCGAGCACGGCCCGGACCGCCTCGGACGCTGCGGCCACCATGGCCTGACCCTCCGCCGAGCCGAGCGCGATCTGGTCCCAGCCGGCGGCGTTGGCCTCGAACAGCGTGCGCAGCTCGTCGCGCTTGCCCTCGGCTGTGGCCTTGCTCGCCCTGCCCCTCCACCAGTTCAGCCACGCCGCCCCGTCCGGCGCGGTGACGCCCGGCTTGCCCGGGCGCAGGATGCCCCACACGGACGGCGGCGCGGCCTCGTCCTTGGGCCGCCGCGTCGCGTCGGGGGTTTGCCGCGGCTTGGCTGCCCGTGCGGGCGCCGTGGCGGGTTGGCGAGGCGATGCCGGCGGCGCCGATCTCTGCCCGTCCTGGCGTGCGGTCCCGGCCTCGCGCAAATCGCCACGCGATCTCGCTGGCTCCGGCTGGGCCGTTCGTGCCTGCGATGGCGAGCGGGCGGTCTCGCCGTTGCCGGGCCGCGGCTCGCTCCGGGGCGCCTGGGGCGAACTGGCGCCGGCGCCCATCGCAACCTGGGCGGCGTTGCCGTCGTCGTCGCCCTCGGCCGGCGCGATGTTGAGCAGCGCACACACCGCGTAGCGGCGCATGTAGGTCAGCTCGGACCCGAACACCTGGCTGCCCTTGCCCGCCATGAACAGCGGCACCTCGCTTGCAAGCCACTGTCCGGACGAGTGCAGCAGCCGCGTGCGCAACGCCGGCGGCCGGCCGCCCACCGTCTGCGTCAGGCTCAGCCCGTTGGCGGCCAGCGCCTTGCGGGTGGCCTCGATCACCGCACCCAGCGTCGCGTAGCAGCTGCCGAAGTGCGGGTTCCTGCGGTCCTTCTCGGGGTTGGAGAACGCGCCCTGCGCCTTGGACAGCGCGGTCGCCAGCTCGTTGATGGCCTGGCTCTCGGACAGGCTTGCGCCGGCGGCGGTGACGGCCTGATCGGCGGCGGGTGCCGCGCTCATGTGCGTGTCCCTGCTACTTCACCCTCACCGACAGGGTTTCGTCGCCCCGGGCCAGCACAGCGCCGGGGACAGCCTCGCCGGCCTTGAGGGCGGCCAGCAGCGGCGCCTTGTCCGGTTCGCGCTTGAGCCGCACGAAGCGCTCGGGCAGCAGGTCGAGGTCGGACACTTCGGCGCGCTCGCTGCCTTCCCGGCGGGCCGCGATGAACTCGGGGTCGCGCGGGCGCGGGATGCCCAGGTCGCGCATGGCCTGGTGCACGGCCGCCTGCAGCGCCGCGGCGCGGTCCTCGTGGCGGCGCTGCCGCTCGGCGAGCTGGCCCATGCGCTCCTTGCACGCACGGGCCTGCGCCGCCGCGTCCAGGCTGGCGCGCAGCCCGGCGCGCAGCAGGTCGAGGGCGTCGGCGCCCTCGGCATCCAGCATGTCGGTGAACAGGGTGTCGTCGTCGCGCAGGGACGGGTCCTGCCCGAGCAGCGCGTGGGCGACCTGCTCCAGGAGGAAGCGAGCGCGGGAAACGTCGTGCGTGGTCACGGCCTCGAACGGCATGGTGATCTCCTTGGTTGTCCTGCGGTGGATGGTCGACAAGGGGTGGTGTGGGACGGCTTCGCCTGTCCAGCGGCCTGCACATGCCGGCCTGCTTCGTCTTCTGGTCCTGGCTGTCGGGCTTTCCTGCCCTACCCCTCCCAGGCCCCGCATCCCGGGTTGCGGGGCAAGGACGCGCGGCACGCGCGGGCCGCAGGCCCTTGTCCTTGCGGCGCGGCCCGGGCATGCGGGAGCGCTCCGCTTCGGCGTCGGTCGCTCCCGCCCCTTCGCGTCCTTCCTGCGCTTCCCGGCTTCCCTGCCCGCCCAAGCCGGGGCAACCGGGAATGGACGGGTCAGATCGGGCAGCGGCTACGCGGCCTTGGCGAGACGCCCAGCGTCTGCGCTCTCTGCGGAACGCCCAGCGTTTGCGCTTTCTGCGGGATGCGCAGTGTTCGCGCCGAGGTCAGCCTCGATCGCGTCCAGCTCGGCTTGCTTGGCGTCCAGCTCCGCCTCGAAGGCGAATGCTTCCCCGATCCGCTGGCTGTAGCTGGCCTCCCGCGCCTCGGCTTCGGCGATGCGGCGCCGGTGCCCCGCCAGGTCCACCTCCATGCGGTCCAGCAGGTATTCAAGGCGCGTGACCAGCCCCATGGGGGTCAGTTCGTCCCCGACCTCCACCGGCTGCTCGTAGCCGGTGCGGTCGAGCCACACGTCCAGGCGGTGGCAGGCCACCGTGCCCCAGCTGCGGCCCTCAGCCTTCACCGCGAAGCCGCCGATCCGGGCCAGCGTCCATTTGCCGACGGCACGCTCGTGCGCCAGCAGCCGGATGCGCGTCAGCAGCGAGCCGCCGGCCACCCGGCGCTCGGTCGTGGGCTTGCCATCCACCTCCATGCTGAACAGGTCGCCGCGGGTCGGCGTGCGCTTGGTCAGGTCCGACTCGATCTGCCCGCAGCGGGTGCGCGACGACCAGGCTTCCGCCTGTGCGTCGGCCACGGTGCGCCGCGCCGCGTGCTGGCCGTCGATGTGCGCGGCGCGCAGCCGGCGCAGGCGCGCGATCTCGGCTTCCAGCCCGGCCTTCTGCATCAGGCGCGGGTCGCCCGACGCCAGCGCCTTGGCCATGGCGAACTGGTTGGCCTGCGCGCCGATGTCCTCCAGCCGGCGGATCGAGCGGTCGCCGGCCAGCGCCGCCGCGATGAAGCGGGCCTTGCGTTCGAGCAATTGCCATTGCGTGGCGTCCACGCTGCCCAGCGTGGCGTAGGCGTAGAGCTGGATCTCGGTGTGCTGGTTGCCCTGGCGCTCGATCCGGCCCTCGCGCTGCTCGATGGCGCTTGGCAGCCACGGCACGTCCAGGTGGTGCAGCGCGACCAGGCGCTGCTGGGCGTTGACGCCCGTGCCCATCGTCTCCGACGAGCCGATCAGCACCCGGACCTTGCCCGCGTTCACGTCGCCGAACAGCCGCTGCTTGGCGGTGCTCTTCTTGTGGTCCTGCATGAAGGCGATCTCGCCCGCCGGCACGCCGAGGCGGATCAGCTCGGACTTGATCCAGCGGTAGGCCGAGAAGCTGCGCGTCGCCTCCACGCTGGGCGTGCCGAGGTCGGAGAACACCATCTGCGCCGCACCCCGAAGCGGATACGGCGTGCCGTCCGGCTGCACGTAGCGCCGGTCCGCCGTCTCCCGCCAGATGCGGTGCACGTTGGCCACCAGCGTGTTCAGCTTGTTCTCCGGCTCGTTGCCCACGCCGCGCATCACGAAGCGCAGGTCGATGGCGGCGTGCCGGCCGTCGGTGATCACGGCGAGCAGGATGTCGTCGCCCTTTTGCGGCGGCCCCGTGCGCGCCTCGATGGCCTGGATGCGCACGTCCAGGTGCTTCTGGTAGAACCGGAAGGCTGGGCTGGCCGGCGCCGTGACGATCCGGCGCTTGCCGCCCTGCACGGTCGGCAGCTTCAGGTATTCGCGCAGGTCGTCCTTGAGCGCCACGTCGGCGACGCTGCGGAACATGGCGATCAGTCCGGGGACGTTGACGAACTCGGCGAAGCGCGTCACCGGCTTGTAGCGGCCGGAGGGCTGCAATTCGAGTTCGGTGCGCGTGTCGCCGAACAGGCTGGCCCAGGCGTCGAACTGGTGGATACCGCGCTCCGCGAGCGCGTCCGGCTGCATGAACCGTTGCAGGCTGAACATCTCGCCCAGCGTGTTGGTGATGGGCGTGCCCGACGCCAGGATCAGCGGCCGAGCCGGGTTGCGCTGGGCGATGAAGCGCGACTTGACGTACAGGTCCCAGGCGCGTTGCGAGCCGTCGGGATCAACGCCCTTGAGGCCGCTCATGTTGGTGGGAAAGCTTAATTTCCTGTATTCCTGTGCCTCGTCCACGATGATCTGGTCGATGCCGATCTCGCCGATGGTCAGCATGTCGTCCTTGCGCGCCGCCAGCGCTTCCAGCTTGGCCAGCATCACCTCCTTGGCGTGCTCGATGCGCTTGCGGGTGAACCGGTCGTCGCCGTCCACCTTGAGCAGCAGCGCCTCGTAGGCCTGCACCTGCTCGGCGATCATGCCCTGCTCGAAGGCGGCCGGGGCGGCGATGAACTTGAACGCCGAATGGGTGATGATGATGCAGTCCCAGCTCGCGGTCGCGGCGCGGGCCAGGAAGCGGGCGCGCTTCTCCTTGGCGAAGTTCTGCTCGTCGGCCACCAGGATGCGGGCGTTCGGGTAGAGTGCCAGGAACTCGCGGCTGGCCTGGGCCAGGCAGTGGCCCGGCACCGCCATCAGCGCCTTGCCGACCAGGCCGAGGCGCTTCTGCTCCATCACCGCAGCCACCATGCTCATCGTCTTGCCCGCCCCGACCGCGTGCGCGATGTAGGTGCCGCCGGCCGAGACGATGCGCTTGATCACCCGCTTCTGGTGCGGGCGCAGGCTGATGGCGCTGCTCGCGCCGGGCAGCTGCAGGTGCGAGCCGTCGAAGGCCCTCGGCACGAGGTTGTTGAACCGCTCATTGTAGATGTGGGCGAGGCGGTCCGTGCGGTCCGGCTTGGTCCAGACCCAACGCTCGAACGCCTCCTTGATCCGGGCCAGCTTCTCCTTGGCCGCCTCGGTTTCCTTTTCGTTCAGCTCGCGCACTTCCTTGCCGTCCACCATCTTCGTGTCGTGGATCTGCGGCAAGGAGCTGTTCAGCGCATCCGACAGCAGCAGGCCGGCGTGCCGGCGCAGCGTGCCCCACTCGGACGTGGCCGATGCCGCGCCCTCGTAGCGGCTCAGGTCCAGCGACCAAGCCGCGACCTCGACCGTGTGACGCACCCGGGTGCGGACGCCGATCACCTCGGCCGAGAACGCTTCCACCACGTCGGGGGGCAGCCACGGCCCTCCCAGGCGCGCGGTGATGTCGGACGGCCGCAAGTCCTCCGGCTGCACGCGCCGCAGCGCCTCCACGTTGCGGGCGTAGCGCGGATCGAGCGCCGCTGCCGCTTCCGCCGCGGCCAGCTTGGTCCTGACCGGGCCGGACAGGTAGGCGTCGGCCGTTTCCCACACCTCCGTGCCGCCGATGCTGAGGCCCGGATGGAGGAATACCGCGTCCCCAAGCTCCGCCGCCACCTCGGCGCGGGTGCGGCCGAGCAGCTCGGCGATGCGGTCGAGATCGACGTGGCCCACCTCGTGCAGCGTCACCGCCAGCGCGTCGGCGGCGGTGACGACGAGCGGGGCGGCCGGGGGGTGGATCACCCGCTCGGAGAAGATCGGACCCGGCCGGGACAGGCCGGTGTCCTCGTCGTAGTGCTCGATGGACGACACCAGCCAGCAGTCAGGGTCGTCGAGGAACGGCTGCAGGTTGGGCCGGCGCACCACCTCGCGCTCCTCGCCGGTCCTGGGGTCGGTGGACACGGACACGCTGGCGAGGTTGATCGGGCCGAAGTTGCGCTTGAACGTGTTGTAGGCGACGCGCAGCCGCACCTGGGCGCCGGCCCACGGCTCGTTCGCTTCCTGGGCGCGCAGCACCGCCCGTGTCCAGTCCCGCACCGGGATCAGCGCGCGCAGGATGCGGGCGTGCTTGGCCGGGATGCCCTCGCCGCCGCTGCCGGCACGCACCTGGACCGGCACCGGCACGCCGTCCACCACCTGCACGAGATGGCCGCCGAGCACCAGGTAGCTGCCCTCCTTGACGGTGGCGCCCTCGGCCGCGGTGCCTACCTGGACGCGGGCTGCCTCCGGCCGGCGGGCGGCGGGGGCGGCCGGGGACACGTGGATGCCCTCGGGGCACAGGGCCAGCACGCGGCCCAGCGCCTCCGCCAGTGCCGGCCCTGTGTTGCCGCGGCAGGTGTAGGTGGGTCCGAACGGCCCGCTGGTGCGGTCGTGCGCGCCCAGCACCATCACGGGGCGCTCGGCGAAGTAGCGGTTTACAAACAGCGCTGGCTCGCCGTCCTCCTCGGGGACCACCTCCATCAGGCTGTCCCACTCGATGGCGTTCGGGGCAGCGTCGGGTGCGCGCCGCTGGAAGAACAGTACATCCACCACGACCTCCGTGCCGGACGCGGCCTGCATGCTGCCGGCAGGCAGCCGCACCGCCCCCACCAGGTCGGCCATGGCCGCGATGTGCGCGCGGGCCGTCTGGTCCGCCTTGTCCATGGTGAACCGGCTGGTGACGAACGCGGCCAAGCCGCCCAGCTTCAGCCGCTCCACGGAGCGCGCGATGAAATAGTCGTGCAGCGACAAGCCGAGCTTGCCCGCGGGGTCGCTGGCCCGCACCGTGCGGTCGGAGAACGGCGGGTTGCCGATCGCCAGCTCGAACGTCTCGGCCAAGCGCGCCTTGGTGAAATCCTCGTTGCGCACCCAGGCGTCGGGGTGCAGCAGCGCCGCGATCTGCGCCGTGCACGGGTCCATCTCCACCGCGGTCCACGCGGTCTTGCCCACCAGCGCCTCCGGCATCAACGCCAGGAACAGCCCGGTGCCGCAGCCCGGCTCCAGCACCGTGCCGCCCGCGAAGCCCATGCGCGTCACCGCGCCCCAGATGGCACGCGCGAGGTATTCAGGAGT
>CALMVT010000051.1 GCA_937873175.1 uncultured Acetobacteraceae bacterium
GCCGATTGCCCATCATGCCCGCTCCGGCCGCAGTGCACGCGCTCGACCTCAGCACGCCGGGCCATCACAATCCGCCCCGAAGCCCAACACGAGGCGTTGCGCATCGGGCGTGCGCGGGAGCAGACCGCCGAGTTTGCAGTCGAGTATGCGCGGCGGGCCGGGATCGAGGGCACGATCGCGCAGGGCGTGCGCTCGGCTCGGCTTCGGCGGACGCCGTATTTCGGGCACGCGAAGACACACCTCGCCCACCTCATGACAGCGGCAGCGATGAACCTCGTCCGATTGCTGAGATGGCTGGCGGACGAACCAAAAGCGCAAACACAGCACCGCGGCTTTGCGCGGCTGCATCTGCTCACCGCCTGAACGAGCTACGCCGAATTTGCCACCAATATCACTTCGCGTGGTTTATAACGGGAGGGCACTGATGTTTGGTGAAGCTCGACTTTGCCCATATCACGGGATTGAGAGGTTAGGCCCGAATCCAGAAGGCTGGTTCTGAGGCAATGAATGCGAGTGCGTCGTCGAGCGGCAGAACGGCGCCGAACGGCCCGGCAGGCCCCCACGCGTCGCGACGCCGCCACAACACTTCGAGGCGGTCGCCTGGGGGAAGCGGCTTCAAGCGCGCGACGGGCGCACCCGTTCGGGCCGAGATCAAGGTGTAGCCACCCCTGACGCGACGCGTCTCCACACCGCCACGCGGCCATGGGTAGGCCGCAATGCGCCCGATCACAGGATCGCCCACCGTCATCGCAATCTCCCCGGGCCGTCTTCTGTTGAGACCTGCTGCACCACGATAGCCCGAGCAGGTCCGCCATGGTCCGTCCCGATCTTCATCTGCCGCCCAGCTTCCTGGCCTGGCTTGCGCCCTTCCTGGCTGCCTTCTCCCGCCGGACCCGGCCCACGGCGGCAGCGCTGGCCACGGGCGCGCTGCTGGCAATCGGGCCGCGCACCGTCGCCAACTGCCTGCGCGTGCTGGGCTTGGCCGAGCACCCGAGCTTTACTGCCTTCCACCGCGTGCTCAACCGCAATGCCTGGTCTGGCTCGGCCCTCGCCCGCACCCTGCTGCACATGATCGTCACGGCCTTTGTCCCCTCGGGTCCGATCGTCATCGGCCTTGACCACACGCTCGAACGCCGGCGCGGACCACGCATCGGACCGGCAGGCCGCTTCTACGACGCACTGCGCACCAGGGAGGAAAAGGATGCGACCAGCCGCGGCCTGCGCTGGCTCAGTGCCATGGTGCTGGTCGACGTGCCGTTCGCCGGACGCATCTGGGCGTTGCCGGTGCTGACCGCGCTCACGCCCGGCAAGGCGTGGTCCGAGCGACATGGCCGGCGCCATCGCACCGTCACCGAGTGGGCGCGACTTTTGCTGCTGACCCTGCGGCGCTGGCTGCCGAAGCGCGCGGTCGTGGCCGTCATGGACGGGGAGTTCGCCGCCCTCGAACTGCTGCACGCGCTGCGCCCGTCCATGGCGGTGATCACGCGGATGCGCAAGGACGCGCGCCTGTTCGACCCGCCGTCGAACGAGGACAAGCCTGGCCGGCCCGCCCGCAAGGGAGCACGCCAGCCCTTGCTTTCCGCGCGCGTCGCCGACCCGGCCACGCGCTGGCTGCAGGCCGTGCAATCCAGCCGGACCTCCTGGCGCGGCGCAGGCTGGATCGAATACGCTTCCGGCACGGCGCTATGGCATCACGGGGGCAAGCCGATCGTGCCGATCCTGTGGGTGCTGGTCCGCTATCCCGACGGGCGGCGCGGGCCGGAAGCCTTCCTGTGCACAGACACCGGCGCCGACCCGCGCGACGTGCTGGACTGCTTCAGCCGGCGCTGGGCCGTCGAGACCACCTACGAAGAAGCCCGCGCGCATCTCGGGATGGAAACTCAGCGCCAGTGGTCGGACCCGGCGATCTTTCGCACCACGCCGGTGCTGCTCGGCCTCTACAGCGTGGTCACGCTGTATGTGCACCAGAACGCCGAGCGCTTGGCGCTCTCGCCACGCCGGGCCGCATGGTATCCAAAGCCAGCTCCGACCTTTGCCGACGCGATTGCACGATTGCGCCAGCACCTTTGGTTCGAGCGTATCGTCACGTCGGCCGCAGGTACCGACATGACGAAACCGATCAGCCCCGCCATCCAGCGCATCATCGAGGCCGCCTGCTACGTGTGCTGACCTGAGATCATCGGCGTCTCGGCGCGAGATCATCGCCAGCTCCGGCCCGCGCTCTGGGTCTTGGCAGCTTTTGATGATCATGCGGCGAGCAGGAACCTGCGTTCCAGCAAGTCGAGGCCGGCACGACCATACATCTGGCGCTTGATGGTTTTCAGCCGGTTGATCTGCCCTTCAGTCTGGCCGTTGCTCCAGTCCAGGAACAGCGCCGCGCGCACGGCGTCGTAATCTGCCCGCAGGCGCTTGGCAAAGCGCTGCAGTGGTGGCACGGCGCTGTGCTCTGCCTGCTGCAACCAAGTGTCGAGCTGAGCCGCCTCGCGGCCCCGCACGAGAGCGGTGAAGGCTTCCGCGAGCTCGACCGCCTCGTTCAGCACGGGCGAGCGCCCGCGCACGCCGGTCAGCAACGCCTGGCTTTCCATGCTCCGCTTCTCCACCCGGCGCAGCACCGTCCAAGCAGTGGTTCGGGGTGTGAGCACTTGCCGGGGCGCGGCGTCCAACGTCGGCCGCACTGTTGCCGGCAGCCCGCCTGCCGCCACGACGGTGTCAACCGCCCGTAGGCGCCGGAGGTAGCGCGCAAGCGTCGGGTAGCTGCCGCGATACCCGCGTTGCTGCAGGTCTTGGAACATCTTGCGGCTGTTGCGCCGGTCGCCGTTCCAGTGCTCCAGCACGATGTCGCGCCACGCGTCGAGCCGGCTGTGGCCCGCGTCGGGGCGCCCCTTGCGCTCGGGAAACACCTCGCTCCGGAGATATCGGTAAACGGTGCTCCGGCTGATGCCGAGGTGGGGCGCGATCTCGCCGAAACGCAAAACGTTTGCGGCTGGCTCCCCCGACCAGCCCTGGCGGTAGAGCGCCCAAACCTGCCCATGCCGCGCCAGGCGCCGCGCCCGGCTTCCGGCCGCCAGAAGCTTTGCCTTCGCCTGCGGCTCGGACGGCGCAATGGGGACGGTGCCCTGCTCGGCGAGCACCGCGTCGCGACGGGCCTGCTCGGCTGCGTGCAAGTCCGTGGCATGCGTGCTGAACACCAGTTCCAGCGCCTCGGCCAGGTTCTGCAGCGGGTGGAACCGGTCCGCGACCTGCACCGCCCCGGGCGCGCCATGGCGCGCACCCTTGGAAAAGGCGCCCGACCGGTCGCGCGAGACCACCTCGACGCCGGGGTGCTCGCGCAGCCACGCTGCCAACGTGTCCGCCTCGCGGCCCGGGAGCAGCGCCACCGGGCGGTGCCGCTCGAGGTCCACCAGCACGGTGCCGTAGGTGCCGCGCTTGCGCAGGGCCCAATCGTCGACGCCGAGCACGGACGGGGTCACGACAGCGGGCATGGGCGCCTGCCGTATCATGTTCAGCAGCGTGTTGCGGCATGCCGCAAGCCCGAGCTTGCGGCCGAGGCGCGCGCCGGCTGAGCCGCCCAGCGCCAAGCCCACGGCCGTGAGCCCGTCAGCGAGCCGCGTCGTCCTGCGCGCCCAAGGGGCTGCAACGCCGGGCAGGCGTTCAGTGAAGACGTGACGCTTGCACCCCGTGTTGTCGCAAAACAGCCGTCGAACTTTGAGCCGGATCGCCACGCGGTGCTCGCCCCAGGGCAGGTCGGCAAGGGTGCGTTCGTATCGGCTGTGGGTGCGCTTGGCCCGCCGGCTGCACAGCGGGCACGATGTCGGGCGGGGACGGGAGGTCAGGATCAGGGTGATCGTCGGTGGAGCGGGCTCAAAGCTCCAGGTTTCAAGCCGGACCGAGGTCGGGTCCGGCAACAAGCGAGAGAGTGGGTTCACCCATCCTATATAGGAACGCCGCCACCCCAATCATCAAAAGCTGCCAAGACCC
>CALMVT010000052.1:0-20572 GCA_937873175.1 uncultured Acetobacteraceae bacterium
TGCAATGGACGCTGCATCTTTCTGGACG
Organism: uncultured Acetobacteraceae bacterium; assembly: GCA_937873175.1. GTDB lineage: Bacteria > Pseudomonadota > Alphaproteobacteria > Acetobacterales > Acetobacteraceae > CAHJXG01. The sequence goes on from CALMVT010000052.1 coordinate 29, forward strand.
GCCGTAACCGTGTAATTCAAACTTGGAAAAAAATAAGAGAATCAATGAGCTGACGCTATAGGTACAATGGTTATGAAATGAGCAATAGAGTATTGTTCACTAGTCCTTTGTGATGTGGTCTCGATTTTCCAACCAAACCACCTGATACAGCGCCACGATCTCCTCCTTTGTCGGCACCCGTGGGTTGTTGGCCGGACTGCCGGACGCTAATGCCTGCTCCGCCATCACCCCCAATCGCGCGTCCCACGCTGCCTTGTCGATGCCGAACCCGGCAGGCGTCGGCACATCAAGGTCTCGGTTCAACTGCGCGAGCCCGTCTGCCAGCTTCTCCGCCGCCGCCTCGTCGGGATCGCCTGGCAGCGCGAAGCCGATGCGCCGGGCTGCCTGGGCATACCGCGCCTTCGCCGCCTGCAACCCAAACCGCGTGACCGCCGGCAGCAGCATGGCGTTGGACAACCCATGCGGCACGTGGAACGCCGCCCCAATCGGCCGCGACATGCCATGCACCAACGCGACCGAACTGTTGCAGAACGCGATCCCAGCCTGCATCGCCCCCAACATCATCGCCTCCCGCGCCGGAGCATTCTCCGGCTCGGCATAGGCAGTCCGCAAGTTGGCGCCGATCAGCGCCATCGCTGCCAGCGCCTGCGTGTCCGAATACGGGTTCGCCCGGCGGGACACATACGCCTCCAGCGCGTGGGTTAGGCTGTCCACCCCGGTGTCGGCGGTGATCCGCTTCGGCACGGTGAAGGTCAGTTCGTAATCCACCACCGCTGCCAGCGGCAGCGCACCCATGCCGGCAATCAGCATCTTCTCGCCGCGCCCGGTGTCGGTGATCACGGTGAACCGCGTCGCCTCGCTGCCGGTGCCGGCCGTGGTCGGGACGGCAATCACCGGCAACCCGGCCGCGTCCGCCTGCACCGGCACCTTGAAGTCGCGCATGTGTGACCCGGCGCCAGTCGCCCGGCCGTGCGCCAGGATGGACATCGCCTTAGCCGTGTCTATGGGCGACCCGCCGCCGAAGCCGATCAAACAGTCATACAGCCCCGCCTGCAGCAGCGCCGCGCCGGCGTCGATCACGGTGTCCGTCGGCTCCGGCACAGTGTCGCTGAACACCGCGGCGGCAAGCCCGGCCGCTTCCAGCGGGTCCAGGCAACGGCGCACCAGGCCAGAGCGGACCATGTAGGGATCAGTGACCACCAACGGGCGCGACAGGCCGAACTTGGCCAGCACGCTTGCCACGTCGCGGACAGCACCACCACCCACCAGCATCAGCCGGGGCGAGACAACCGTGGCGCTCATCCGGCCACCTGCTGTGCCGCCCGGCGGTCGGCGTAAAGCGCGAGGCGGCGTGCGGCCGCCGGGGTGGCGGCCCGCGCCGCCTCCGTCGTCGCCATAGGGGGCAGATCCTCCGCAAGGTGGCATGCCGAGAGATGGCCGGGTTCGATGTCGTGCAAGGCTGGGGCGTGCAAGGTGGGGTCCTCGGTGCGGCAACGGTCGATGGCGAACGGGCAGCGGGTGTGGAAGCGGCATCCGGGCGGGACGTTGGCCGGGCTGGGCATGTCGCCGCCCGGGTCGCTTTGGGCCGCGGACCGCGCCAGCTTGCGGTGCGGGTCGGGCCGAGGAATGGCCGAGAGCAGGACGCGCGTGTAGGGGTGCCGCGGGTTGGCGAACACGTCGTCCTTCGGCCCGATCTCGACAATGCGGCCCAAGTACATCACCGCAACCCGGTCCGCCACGTGCTTCACCACCGCCAGGTCATGTGCGATGAACAGGTAGGACAGCCCCAGCCGGGCTTGCAGGTCTTTGAGCAGGTTCACCACCTGCGCCTGAATCGACACGTCAAGCGCACTGACCGGCTCGTCGCAGACCACCAGGGCCGGCTCAACCGCGAGCGCCCGGGCGATGCCGATCCGCTGCCGCTGCCCGCCGGAGAACTCATGCGGGTAACGCCCGGCGTGGTAGGGTGCCAAGCCTACCAAACCGAGCAGTTCGGCTACCCGCGCCCGCCGCGCCGCGCCGCCGCCGATGCCGTGCACGATCAACGGCTCTTCCAGGATCTCGGCCACAGTCATGCGCGGGTTAAGCGAGGCGAAAGGGTCCTGAAACACGATCTGCATCCGGCGGCGCAGCTTGCGCATGGCATCGCCGCGCAGGCCGGTGATATCCGCGCCCTCGAACCGGACCGTGCCCGCCGTGGGGTCGATCAGCCGCAGCACCAGCCGTGCCGTCGTGCTCTTGCCGCAACCGCTTTCCCCCACCAGCGCCAGCGTTTCGCCACGGAACAGCTCGAACGATAGGCCGTCCACCGCCCGCACCTGGCCCACCGTGCGCGATAGAACCAGGCCGCGGCGAATGGGGTAATGCTTCGCAAGGCCCGCGACCTGCATCAGCGCATCCGTCACGCCACCAAGTCCTCGACCGGCGCCCGGATGCAGGCGGCCTGATGGCCGGCGCCCAGCCCACGCAAGGGCGGATCGACCCGGGTGCAGGCAGGTGCTGCGAACACGCAGCGCGGGTGGAACCGGCACCCCTCCGGCAAGGCGAACGGCGCCGGAACCGATCCCTCGATGGCCAGCAGGCGGGACCGCGTTTCCTCGATGCGGGGAATGCTGCCCAGCAAGCCCAGCGTGTAGGGGTGCTGCGGATCGTCGAAGATGGCCGTGCCGCTGGCCTGCTCCACGACGCGCCCGGCATACATCACCGCCACCTCGTCCGCCATCTCCGCCACTACGCCGAGGTCGTGGGTGATCAGAATGATCGCCATGCCGGACTGCGCCTGCAGGTCGCGCAGCAGGTCCAGGATCTGCGCCTGCACCGTCACGTCCAGCGCCGTCGTCGGCTCGTCGGCGATCAGCAGGTCCGGGTCGCAGGACAGCGCCATCGCGATCATCACCCGCTGCCGCATGCCGCCACTCATCTGGTGCGGGTAGTCGTCGAACCGACGGGCGGCCCCGGGGATGCGCACCCGGTCCAGCGCCGCGACGCCCCGGGCGCGCAACGCGGCCTCCGACGCGCCGGGGTCGTGGGCGCGCATCGCCTCGGTGATCTGGTCGCCCACCGTGAACACCGGGTTGAGGCTGGTCATCGGCTCCTGGAAGATCATGCCGATGCGGTTGCCGCGGACGGCGCGCATGGCACGGGGCGCCAAGGCCAGCAGGTCCTGGCCATCAAACATCACCCGGCCCGCCGCCACCCGCCCCGGCGGCGGCACCAGGCGCATCACGGACAGCGACAGCATGCTTTTGCCGCAGCCGCTTTCCCCCACGATGCCGAGCGTTTGGCCACGCGCAACGGACAGGCTTACGCCGTCCACCGCCGGCACATCGCCGGATGGGCTGCGGAACACTGTGCGCAGCCCGTCGATCTGCAGCAGATCCGCCACTCAGGAGCGGTAGTCGGGCCGGTCGTGCTCCACAAGACGCAGGCAGCTTTCCCACATCATCTCGTAATGCTCGATGCTGCCTTCGCGGTTGAACTGCTCCGCCGTATGGAGGCGGACCGCCTCGGGCGGCGTCACCAGCTCGGCCCCGCCCGCCAACGCCGCGACCTGCGCCTGGCAGGCACGCTCAAGATAATAAATGTTGTTGAATGCTTCCGGGATAGTGCGTCCGGCGACCAGCAGCCCGTGGTTCTGCAGGATCATCGCCCGGTGCTCGCCGAGATCGGCCACCAACCGTTCCCGCTCGTCTAGGTCGAGCGCAATGCCCTCGTAGCCGTGGTACGCCAGGTGCCCATAGAACTTCAGCGCATGCTGGCTGATCGGCAGCAGGCCGTGCTTCTGCGCCGCGACCGCCATGCCGGCGGCGGTGTGGGTGTGAATCACGCACATCAAGTCGTGCCGGGCCATGTGGATTGCCGAGTGGATGCAGAACCCGGCCGCGTTGACCCGGCGGGATTGCTGGCCATCCTCGACGATGTTGCCGTCGCAATCGATCTTCACCAGGTCCGACGCGCGCATCTCGTGGAACATCACGCCGTACTGGTTGATCAGGAAATGGTTCTCCGGCCCCGGCAGCCGCGCGCTGATATGGGTGTAGATCAGGTCGGTCATCCGGTGATGCGCGACGAGCCGATACAGGGCCGCCAGGTCGCAGCGGACCTTCCACTCCGCATCCGAAACGCCGGACAGCGATGCGGGCAGTGCGGCAATGTTCATGGCGGGCCTCCTGTTTGGAACGCGCCGATACTCCGCCGCGCGACCCGGCTCGGTCAAGCGGCGACCCATCAGCTTTGCGGCGATGCCGGACTGCGCGGCCGTTATCACCTTGGTTGCCGTCGGTGCACAAGGTCCGCCCTGCCTTGAGAGATGCTAAAAAGCGGGCCGCAAATCTAAATTTTCCGCAATATCCAAAAAATTGGTTGCGCCTTTCTCAACTTTTAGGATAGGCATGTTAGTTAGGGTACAAAAACGAGCGGAGCGTAGCTGGATGCTGGCTGCAACATCTGAACCTTCCATGCGATTACGAGCATGTAGATGATACAATGAATCAGAATAAGCAGTGTTAAATTTTATATCGAACAAATGCCCCTATCGGTACTGGATAAATTTTGTTTTAGATAATACACAATTGAGCCAGTTAGCTCTGAACGACTACTACAAAAGTGGTCATCTATTGACCCGATAAAACCGCACTACGTTAGTGCCACCGGAGAGGGTGTATGTCTCGTCGCGCCACAGGCCAGGATATCGTGTCAGCATCTGACAACAGCATCGCAAATCCTGACCTGGATGCCAGCGTCATTCAGGGGTTAACCCCTTTCATGGTCGAGAGCGGAGCATCATCGGGCCTCACTTTCATGAACGATTTCAGTCCCGAAGTGCCTCAGCAATATCGCGAGGCGGTTCTAGCGGCTGAGGCCGAGTTGCAGAGCAAGATTGCCGACACGATCACCTTTCGTGTTGCGTTCGACTTCAAGCCGCTCAACGGCTTCTCCGGTTTCAACAGCTTTTCGGCGTCCGAAGTCACCTATGCAGATTTCAGGGCGGCGCTCACCAAGCACGCGACGACCACCGACGATTTCGCTGCCGTGTCATCGCTCCCGTCCATCGATCCGACCAAGGGAGCAGGTCTCGCCGTTTCCAGCGGCTTGGCGCAAATCCTGGGCCTCGCTCCCGCAAGCGATGACATCGACGACAGGGTCACACTGAACAGCAACCTTCCATGGAGCTTCGGCACTGATGCCGTAGGCGTCATTGAGCACGAGTTGACCGAAGGTCTTATGGGGCGGATCGGCGGGTTGGGCTTGACGGGCGCAGGAAACTGGGGACCGCTCGATCTATTCCGCTACTCGTCGCCGGGGGTGCGCAGCTATTCAGGGGGCGCGGACGGGCAACCCGCCTACTTCTCCGTTGATGGGGCGGCCCTGCTCGTGAAGTATCACAATGCCTTCAAAACCGGAAGATTCGACGGCCAGGACTTCGGCGATTGGGACGACGTTAAAGGCGACGCCTTTGGTTCCGGAGGGCCTCGATCGCCCGGGCAACTCACGGCCACTGACCTACGTGTTCTGGATGTCCTGGGCTGGACCTCGGCGTCCAGCGCGTCGCCGGCGACCGCGCCCCTGGCCGGTGCGGTTGTTTCCTATGTAAACATGACAACCAACCAACGTGGCAGCATCGTTATGGACGCCGCCCCGGGTTCCGCCCCCAGCTATCTCAAGAATCAATACATCTACACCGGCTCCGACAACGTGGTCCTCGCGACGCAAGCGCCCAACACGTTCATTCATTCCGGGAGCGGCAACGACGCCATCCAAGTCGCCAGCGGGCGGAACGTGCTGGACGGCGGATTGGGATCGAACTTTCTGACCGGCGGGAGCGGTCAGGACACCTTCTTCACCGACGCACGCACGCCGGGCGTGGTCTGGAACACGGTGCGCAACTTCCATGCCGGCAATGCCGCGACCTTGTGGGGCTTTGCCAGCGGGGTGAGCAGCTATCATTGGGACGCGGCACTGGCCGGGGCCGCGGGATCGCAGGGCGCGACGCTGCGGGCCAACATCGTCGGGGGCGCCGGCCGAACCGGAAGCGGCATCGACGCGAGCATAACCTTCACCGGCTTGTCCCTGCAGCAAGCCCGCAGCCTGCAAATTACCACCGGAACGCAGGCTGGCAGCCCTTACCTTTACATTTACAATCCTGGTGTATGATGCTGCGTCAGTGAATCTCCCCGGCCCGCTGCACCGCGGCCCGCAGCTTCGCCGGGCTGAAATCGGCGCTGGCGCACACGTCGAGGATGACCTTCTCGCGCCGAGCCGAGAGGGCGATGGCGTCCGGCAGCTTGCGCACCGCCTCGGCCGGGATCACGACCGCGCCGTGGAAGTCCGCATGGACGACGTCATCGTGCACCACGTTCATGCCGAACACGTTCACCGGCTTGCCGAAATCGACCATGTGGACGTGGGCATGGCTCGGGCCGATCCGCCCGCCGATGATCTGGAACCCCGGCGCGAACATATCGCAGTCGCGGAACGAGCCATTGGTGACGCATCCCATGGCGCCCAGCGCCTTGTGCACCGTGGAATGCACCTCGCCCCACCACGCGCCGTAGCCAGGGCGGTCGTCCAGGTCCTGCAACACCACGACGGTCGGGAACTGCGCGTCGGCCACATAGTCATACCAATCAAGACGGTCGGCGACGGGGCCGCGGGGCGCTTCCTTGGCGCGGATCATGCCTACCCGGGCGACGCCGACCATAGGCGCCAGCTTACGGTCCACGGCGACCATCGGCTCCAGAGTGAAGCCGAACGTCCGGCGCTCTGGCGCCACGATCTCCAGGCCATTGCAGATCGTGGGTGTGTCCCATTGCTGCAACGCCTTGAGGTCATCGAGCGAGTAGAGCGGTTCGACCATGATCTATCTTCCTTCTGTCGCCCTACGTCCCAGGTCAGCGCCGGACAATAGCCTTTTCCTGCCCCCACTTCTCGGGACAGCGGATGCGAAACGGGCCGTCCACGAGGTATTCAAACGACTTCCGCTTGGGATCATCGGCGGCCGCCCGCCAGGCCTGGATCGTGCCGCCGTAGTAAGCCTCCTCGGCGCGCGCCGCATGCAGGTAGATGCGGCCGCCGATCGCCTGTTCCGCCACCTCGTCCGTCACCGGCCATGTGCCGGTTTCGTATCGGGTCGGCTCAGGACCAACCCGCTTATTGCGCTGTCCTTGCTTGCACAGCAGATGCAGGTCAACAACCAACCGCCGATACTCCCAACAGGATGCAGCCACCGGCACATCCTGGCCATGCACCAGGTTCGCCGATGGTCAGGCCGCCGCGACGGCCCGGCGCGCCATTACGCCGATCAGGTGGGCACGATACTCCGGACTGGCGTGGATGTCGCCGTTCAACCCATCGGCCGGCGTTGTTATTCCCGTGATCGCGTCCGGGGAAAAATCCTTGGACAGCGCCTCTTCCATCGCGCTGTGACGGAACACCCCGTTCTGCCCGGCCCCGGTGATGGCGACCCGCACGCCCGCGGCCGTCTTGGCGACGAACACGCCGACCATAGCGTAGCGGGACGCCGGGTTGCGGAACTTCTCGTAGTTCGACTTCTCCGCATGGGGGAACTCGATGGCGGTGATCAACTCGCCCGGCTCCAGCGCCGTGGTGAACATGCCCTGAAAGAAATCGTCCGCCGCAATGCTGCGATGGTCCGTGTGGATCGTGGCGCCCAAGGCCAGCACCGCCGCCGGGTAGCAGGCGGACGGGTCGTTGTTGGCGAGCGACCCGCCCATCGTGCCGCGGTGCCGCACCTGGGTGTCGCCGATCAAGGACGCCATCTTGGCCAGCCCCGGGACCAGCCGCTGCACGTCGGGCGATGTCTCGATCTGGTGGTGCGTGCTCATCGCCCCGATCGTCACCGTCTTGTCGTCGGCCGCAATGCCCTTGAGGCCCAGCTCCGACAGGTCGACGATCACGCTCGGCTTGTTGAGCCGCTGCTTCAGTACCGGGATGAAGGTTTGGCCGCCGGCAAGCGCCTTGGCTTCCATGTCCGCGCCCAACGCCTTCACGGCTTCGGGGATGGAGGACGGCTTCACATAGTTGAAATCATACATGATCGGGATTCCTACTCGGCCGCCATGCGCGGCTGGTTGGCTTGAATGATCGACCAAATCTTCTGCGGCGTCGCAGGCATGTCCAGGTGGCGCACGCCGTAGTCGCGCAACGCGTCCACCACGGCGTTGATGACGGAAGGCGGGCAGCCGATGGCCCCCGTCTCGCCCACGCCCTTCGATCCCAGGGGATTATGCGTGCACATCGTGTTTTGGGTCGCGGTCCTCATCGGCGGGAAGTCGTGCGCCCGGGGCATCTGGTAGTCCATGAAGGAGCCAGTCACCAACTGCGCCTCGCTGTCATAAATCGCGTTCTCCATCAGTGCCTGGCCGATGCCCTGGGCCAGCCCGCCCTGCACCTGCCCCTCGACGATCATCGGGTTGATCACCCGGCCCACGTCGTCCACCGCCACCATGTTGACCACGGCAACGGTCCCGGTGTCGGGATCGATCTCGACCTCGCAAACGTGGCAGCCGCCGGGGAAGGTGAAGTTCTTGGGATCGTAGAACGCGGTTTCATCGAGGCCCGGCTCAAGCTCCTCGATGGGGTAGTTGTGCGGCACGTAGGCGGCCAGTGAAACTTCCGCCAGCGCCTTGCTCTTGTCCGTGCCAGCAACAGAGAAGCGGCCGTCCTTGAACTCGATATCCTCGACGGAGGCTTCCATCAGGTGGGCGGCGATCTTCTTGCCCTTGGCGATCACCTTGTCCATGGCCTTGACCATGGCCGACCCGCCCACCGCCAGGCTGCGGCTGCCGTAGGTGCCCATGCCGAACGGGATCTTAGCGGTGTCGCCGTGCACGACGTCCACCTGATCGACGGGGATGCCGAGCTGGTCGGAGACGAGCTGCGCGAACGTCGTCTCGTGCCCCTGCCCGTGGCTGTGCGTGCCGGTGAGCACGGTGACGCTGCCGGTCGGGTGCACCCGGATGTTGGCAACCTCATACAGCCCGGCGCGCGCCCCCAACTGCCCAACCAGCTTGCTCGGCGCGATGCCGCACGCCTCCACGTAGGTCGAGATGCCGATGCCGCGCAGCTTGCCGCGCGCCGCGGCCACCCGGCGGCGGTCCGGGAACCCGTCCCATTCCGCGGCGGCCAGCGCGGCTTTCAGCGTCGCTTCGTAATCGCCGCTGTCGTAGTTCAGCGCCACCGGCGTTTGATACGGGAAGGCGTCGCGCGGGATGAAATTGAGGCGGCGGATCGCCACCCGGTCCAGCCCCGTGTCATGCGCAATCACATCCACCAGCCGTTCCAGCAGATAGGCCGACTCAGGCCGGCCGGCACCGCGGTAGGCGTCCACCGGTACAGTATGGGTGAACACCGCCTTGACCTCGGCGTAGATTGCCGGCGTCGTGTAAACCCCGGCCAGCAGCGTGGCGCTGAGATAGGTTGGGATGGCGGGCGCGAAGGTCGAAAGGTAGGCCCCCATGTTGGCGAGCGTGCCGACCCGCAGCGCCAGGAACTTGCCCTGTGTGTCGAGCGCCATTGCCGCTTTGCTGTAATGGTCGCGCCCGTGCGCGTCCGACATGAACGCCTCGCTGCGGTCGCAGGTCCACTTCACGGGGCGGTGCAGCTTGCCGGCAGCCCAGGTGACGATCGCCTCCTCGGCGTAATGGTAGATCTTCGAGCCGAAGCCGCCGCCCACGTCGGGCGCGACCACGCGCAGCTTGTGCTCCGGGATGTGCAGCACGAAAGCGCCCATCAGCAACCGGATCACGTGCGGGTTCTGGCTGGTGGTGTAGAGCGTGAACTCGCCGGAGGACCGGTCGAACTCGCCGATGGCCGCCCGCGGCTCCATCGCGTTCGGCACCAGCCGGTTGTTGGTCAGGTCCAGATCGACGACATGCGCCGCCTGGGCGAAGGCCGCATCAACCATCGCCTTGTCGCCGATGTGCCAATCAAAGCACACGTTGCCCGGCGCGTCGTCATGCACCAGCGGCGCGCCCGGCGCCACCGCGTCCCGCACCGCGGCGATGGCCGGCAAGTCCTCGTAGTCGATGGCCAGCAGCTCAGCCGCGTTCTTGGCCTGCTGCCGGCTTTCCGCGACCACCACGGCGACTGGGTCGCCGACATGGCGCACCTTGCCGGTGGCGAGCACGGGATGCGGCGGCTCCGCCATGGGCGAGCCGTCCTTGCAATGGACCTGCCAGCCGCAGGGCACCCCGCCCACGCCGTCCGCCTGCAAGTCGGCGCCGGTATAAACCGCGACCACGCCGCGCGCGACGGTGGCGGCGGTGGTGTCGATGCCCAAAATCTTCGCATGCGGCCGGTCGGCCCGATGGATCACCGCGTAAAGCTGGCCCGGCCGGTTGATGTCATCGGTGTAGCTGCCGCGCCCGCTAAGAAACCGGTGGTCTTCCTTGCGGCGCACGGAAGCGCCGATCCCCTCGAAACCCATGGTGCTCCTTCCCTTTGCAACCCTGGCTTGCCGCCAGGGGCGCGGTTATTCGGCGGCGATCGGCAGCTCCTTGCCGTGCATGAGCGGCCATGCGGCGGCGATGGCCTTGACGATGTTGTGGTAGCCGGTGCAGCGGCACAGGTTGCCCTCAAGCCCGTGCCGGATCTGGTCTTCCGTCAGGCCCTCCGGGTGCATCTTCACCAGGTCGATGGCGCTCATCACCATGCCGGGCGTGCAGAAGCCGCATTGCAGGGCGTGGTGCTCGCGGAACATCGCCTGCATCGGATGCAGCGTGCCATCATTCGCGGCGATGCCCTCGATGGTGGTGACCTCCGACCCGTTTGCCTGGATCGCCAGCATGGTGCAGCTTTTAATCGATTCACCCTCTACGTGCACGACGCACGCGCCGCACTGGCTCGTGTCGCAGCCGACATGCGTGCCGGTGAGGCCCATGCCTTCCCGCAACAGCTCAACCAACAGAGTCCTGCCCTCGACCTCGGCAGTGTGGCTTCGCCCGTTCACCGTCAGCGATACCTGCGGCATCGTGTTCCTCCCATAATGCAGATCGCACGCCTGGCCGGCGGCCTGCGCACCTGACGTAGTGTGGTCGCCTCAACCGGCTAGGGTCAAGCGGGGGCGCTGAACTACTTTCCAGATGCCGGTGGTCAAGCCGCTTGGGGCAGCATGCGCAGCGCCGGAAGCTCGTCGAGGTGACAGGCCGCCTTTTGGCCCTCGCCAACCTCCCGCAGCAGCGGCTCCTCCGTCCGGCAGCGGTCGAACACGTAGGGGCAGCGGGTGTGGAAGCGGCAGCCAGGGGGCGGGCTGATCGGGCTGGGCACGTCGCCGGTCAGGATGATGCGGTCACGCCGGGCCGTGGGGTCCGGCACCGGCACGGCGGACAGCAGCGCGCGGGTGTAGGGGTGGCGAGGGTTGGCGAACAAGGTGCGGCGCTCGGCGATCTCGACGATCTTGCCGAGGTACATCACCGCGACCCGGTGCGTCAGGTGCTCCACGATGGCCAGGTCATGGCTGATGAACAGCAGGGCAAGGCCCAGCTCGTCCTGCAGGTCGGACAGCAGGTTGACGATCTGCGCCTTCACCGACACGTCGAGCGCGGAAACGGCCTCGTCGCAGATGATCAGGTCGGCGCCGGGGGCGAGGGCGCGGGCGATGCCGATGCGCTGGCGCTGCCCGCCGCTGAACTCGTGCGGGAAGCGGCGCATGGCGTCGCGCGGCAGGCGCACGGTGTCCATGAGCGTCGCCACGCGGTCATCGACCTCGCCGCCGTCCGCCAGGCCGAAGTTCCGCAGCGGCTCCGCGATGATGTCCCGCACCCGCATGCGGGGGTTGAGGCTGCTGAACGGGTCCTGGAACACCACCTGGATGCGCCGGCGCAGCGGGCGCAACTGGCTGGCCGGGAGGTTGTCGATGCGCGCGCCGTCCAGCCAAACCTCGCCGTCCGTCGGGTCGATCAGGCGCAGGATCGCTTTGCCCACCGTGCTCTTGCCGCAGCCGCTTTCCCCCACCAGCGACAGCGTTTCGCCTTTCGCGATAGAGAAGGTCACGCCGTCCACCGCGTAAACCTGCCCGGTGACGCCGCCCAGCAGCCCGCCGCGCAGCGGGAAGTGCTTTTTCAGCGCGTTGACCTCAAGCAGCGGCGGCGTCCGGGTCATGCCGCCTGCTCCCCCGTGACATTGGCTGGCATCGCATACTCGGCGTAATGACAGGCGACGGAATGGCCGGGCCGCTTCTGCTCGACCGCCGGGGCCACCGTTCGGCACAGGTCGGTGGCGCTCAGGCACCGCCCGGCGAAGGCGCAGCCCACGATGGGCTTGCGTAGGGACGGCACCAGGCCGGGGATCTCCGCCAACTTGGAGCGCCCGCCCGCAGATAGCGAGGAGCCGAGCCGCGGCACCGCGCCCAGCAGGCCCCGTGTGTAGGGATGCTGCGGGTTGGCGAAGATTTCGCCCGCCGTGGCCTCCTCCACCTTGCGCCCGGCGTACATCACCACCACGCGCTGCGCCATCTCCGCCACCACGCCCAGATCGTGGGTGATCAGCAGGATGGCGGAGCCGATGCGGGTCTTGAGGTCCCGCATGAGGTCCAGGATCTGCGCCTGGATGGTCACGTCCAGCGCCGTCGTCGGCTCGTCCGCGATCAGCAGCTTCGGGTTGCAGGCCAGGGCCATGGCGATCATCACCCGCTGGCGCATCCCGCCCGAAAGCTGGTGCGGGTATTCGCGCACCCGGCGGCCCGGCGCCGGGATGCCCACCAGCGTCAGCATCTCCACTGCCCGCGCCTCCGCCTGCCGCGCCGACAGGCCCTGGTGCAGCCGCAGCGTTTCGCCAATCTGCCGCCCGATGGTCAGCACCGGGTTCAAGCTGGTCATCGGCTCCTGGAAGATCATGCTGATCTCGTTGCCGCGCAGCTTTCGCATTTCAGGTTCGGACAAATCCAACAGATTGCGCCCTTGGAACCGAATGCGCCCCGCGATGCGGCCCGGCGGCTCTTGGATCAGCCGCAGGATGCTCATGCTGGTGACGGACTTGCCGCAGCCGCTTTCCCCCACGATGGCCAGCGTTTCGCCGGCGTCGATGTGGAACGACAAGCCCTCCACCGCGCGCACCACGCCGTCCAGCGTGCCGAAATGGGTTTGCAGCGCCTCGACTTCGAGTAATGCCGCCATCAAACGCGCTTCGCCATGCGGGGATCAAGCGCGTCGCGCAGCCCATCCCCCAGCAGATTCACGGCCAGCACCGTGAGCGACAGGAACACCGCCGGGAAGAACACGATGTAGGGCTTGACCTGCCACAGCGCCCGGCCCTCGGCCATGATGTTACCCCAGCTCGGGATGATCGGCGGCGTGCCCGCGCCGATGAAGGACAGGATCGCCTCCGTGATCATCGCGGACGCGCAGATGTAGGTCGCCTGCACCGTGATCGGCGCCAGCGTGTTCGGCACGATGTGGCGCCAAATGATCAGGGGCACCCGCGTGCCGGAGGCGACCGCCGCCTCGACATACGGCTGCTCGCGCAGCGACAGCACAACGCCGCGCACCAGGCGGGACACCCGGGGAATTTCGGCAATGGTGATGGCGGTGACGACGTTGCCCACGCTGCCGCGGGTCAGCGCCATGAGCGCGATGGCCAGCAGGATCGGCGGGATCGACATCAGCCCATCCATCACCCGCATGATCACGCTGTCGGCCCAGCGCACAAACCCGGACACGAGGCCGATCACCATGCCGATCACCGACGCCAGCAGCGCCACGGAGAAGCCGACAATCAGCGACACCCGCGCCCCGTAAAGCACGCGGGAATAGACGTCGCGCCCCAGCATGTCGGTGCCGAACCAATACAGCATCGACGGCTCCCGCGTGCGCTTGGCGGGCGCCAGGGCCGTCGGGTCCGTGGTGCCGAGCAGCGGTGCGGCCATGGCGATGAACAGGATCACCGCCAGCAGCAGCCCGCCGGCGAAGATGGTGGGGTAGCGCCGCATGAAAGTGAGGATCCGGCCCCGCGGCCGCACCGCCGGCAGCACGTCCGGCATCGCCGACGCCGGGGTGACGTGCGGCGCCGAAGCGGTGGCAACCGGCGCGTCGGGTAGGGCGGTGGCGCTCAATAGCGTATCCTCGGGTCGAACACGGTGTACAGCAGGTCCACCCCAAGGTTGACCAGGACATAGACGAAGCTGAACAGCAGCACGACGCCCTGGATCACCGGGTAGTCGCGGCGCAGGATGGCATCGACCACCAGGCGGCCAAGGCCAGGGATTGCGAACACGCTTTCGGTCACGACGGCGCCGCCGATCAGCAGCGCCACGCCGATGCCGATCACGGTAACGATGGGCACGGCGGCGTTCTTCAGCGCATGAAGGAACAGCACCGTGCGGCTGCCGACGCCCTTGGCCTTGGCGGTGCGGATGTAATCCTGGCTCAGCACCTCAAGCATGGTCGCCCGGGTGATGCGGGCGATCAGCGCGATGTAGACCCCGCCCAGCGCGACGGACGGCAGCACGAGGTTGCTGAGCCACGGGCCGAACCCGCGGGCCAGCGGCGTGTAGCCCTGCACCGGAAACCAATCGAGCCCCAAGCCGAAGCCGTCCAGCGCAAAGACGTAGGCGAGCAGGTAGCCCACCACAAACACCGGCACGGAAAACCCGAACACTGCGAGCACCATGATCGCCCGGTCGATCCAGGTGCCCTGGTTCCACGCCGCCAGCACGCCCATCGGCACCGCGATTACGATGGACAGGATCAACGTCAGGATCATCAGCGACACCGTCGGCTCCAGCCGTTGCTGGATCAGCCGCGTCACAGGCAGGTTGGTGAAGATCGACACGCCGAGGTCGCCGCGCACAACCTGCCACAGCCACTCGCCGAAGCGGATCAAGAACGGTCGGTCGAGGCCCAGCCCGGCGCGGATGCGCTCCACGTCCGCAGGCGTCGCCTGGTCCCCCGCGATGATCGCCGCCGGGTCGCCCGGCGCGATGTAGAGCAGGCTGAACACGAACAGCGCCACGATGGCCATGACCGGGATCGTCGCGAGCACCCGGCGGGTGAGGTAGCCGAGCATCAGGCGCCGCCCGTCATGGCGTCCGGCCCGTCATGTCTTCTGCACGCCCCAGAACACCGGGAACGGCGCCTTGACCACGCCGCTCACGTTCTTGCGCCAGGCTTGGTAGCCCAGGAAGAAGCCGGTCGGGATGTAGGTCACGAAATCCATCGCCATCTTGTTGAGGTCGGCCATCGCGGCCTTTTCCGCGGCGGCGTCCGGGGCGTCGTACCAGGTGGCGATGCCCGCCTGGATCGCGTCCGACTTCGGCCAGCCGAACCACGCCTTTTCGCCGCCCGCGTCGAACGCCGTGTAGGGCGCCGGGTTGATGCAATCGGCGCCGGCGTGCCAGGTGTGGAAGATGTGCCAGCCGCCCTGGGACGGCGGGTCCTTCTTCGCCCGGCGCGCGCCCACCGTGCCCCAATCGAGCGCCTGGTAGTCCACCTTCATGCCGATCTTCTGCAGCAGGTCGGCAGTCACGTCGCCCTGCGCCTTGGTGATCTGCACGTCGGTCGCGACGCACAGCACGATGGTCTCGCCCTTGTAGCCCGCCTCCGCTAGCAGCTTCTTCGCCTCGTCGAAGCGGCGCGGGCCGGTCAGGATGTCGCCGCCCGCCTCGGTGTAGGACGCGGTGCCCGGCGTGAAAAAGCTCGGCAGCCCCTTCCACAGCGCGTCATCGTCGCCGACCACGGCGCGCATGTAGTCTTCCTGGCTCAGCGCCATCATCACCGCCCGACGCACCCGCGGGTCGTTGAACGGCGGGTGCAGGTGATTGATGCGGAAGGAGCCGATGTTGCCCAAGGGGTCCGCGATGTCCACGTTGACGTTGCGGTTGCGCTTCAACAACGGCACCAAGTCCGGCACCGGGTTTTCCCACCAGTCGATCTCGCCGTTCTGCAGCGCCGCCGCCTTGGTCGCGTCGTCCGGCAGGATCAGCCACTCGATGCGGTCGAACATCACGCGCTTGCCGCCGGACAGCCACTCCGCCACCTCCGGCCGGGGATCGTAGCCCGCGAACTTCTCGAACACCGCGGCCGACCCCGGCACCCACTCGTCCCGCTTGAACACCATCGGGCCGGAGCCGACGAACTCCTTGATGAGCTGGAACGGGTCGGTCTTGGCGATGCGCTCCGGCATGATCTCGGCGACCGGCGCGTTGCTCTTGCCGAGCGCGAACAGCATCTTCGGGAACGGCTTGTTCAGGCGGATGCGCACGGTGCGGTCGTCCACCGCCTCCATCGCGTCGAGCGACGCCTTGATTCGCTGGCCCATGGTGTCCCGCACCATCCAGCGGTTGAGGCTCGCGATCACGTCTCGGGACAGCACCGGCTCGTTATCGTGAAACTTGAGGCCGGGGCGCAGGCGGATGGTCCAGGTCTTGCTGTCCTCGCTCGCCTCGTAGCTTTCCGCCATCTGCGGCTTGGGCATCAGGTTGCTGTCCACGCCGAACAGCGTGTCCCAGATCAGCAGGCTGGCGTTGCGCACGACGTACTGGGTGCCGGCGATGGCATCAAGGCTGGACAGGTTCGCCTGCGGCACGAAGCGCAGCACCCGGGCGCCTTGCGCTCGGGACAAGCGGGGCATGGCCAGGCTGCCCACGGCAGCGGCAGTCCCGGCGGCGAGCAACTCACGGCGCTTCATGCAAAGCCTTCTTGTCTGACCATCAGGTTCATCCTAGCAAACCCCGGGCCAGCAATCCCCTGGCTACCGGCGGCCCAGCATAGCCTCAAGCCCGCCGCACGTTCCAGAACAGCGCGAAGCCGTTGAGCACGCCGTCGAGGCTGCTGCGATACGCGGTCGGCTGCAAGTACTGGCCCAGCGGGATGTAGGGCAAGCTTCCGAACGCTTCGCGCTGGATCTCGGCGCAGATCGCGGCCTGCGCGGGCACGTCCGGCGCGTCGAACCAGGCAGTGCGGAGCTGCTCGATTCTCGGGTCGTTGGGCCAGCCGAACCAGCCTTGCTCCCCGTTGGCGCGGAGCGGGATGTGGCCGGCCGGGTTCAGGTGGTCGGTGCCGGCCCAGGCGGTGCAGAACGCACTCCAGCCGCCGGCCTCCACCGGGTCTTTCTTGGCCCGCCGGGTCACGACGCTGCCCCAGTCCGTCGCCTGGTAGTCCACGTTCATTCCGGCCCGCTTCAGCATGTCGGCGGTCACGTCCGCCATGGCCTTCAGCACCGGGAAGTCGGTCGCCGCCAACAGCACCACACGCTCGTTCTTGTAGCCGGCTGCCTTCAGCTCGCGCTTGACCCGGCCCATGTCGCGCGGCCCGGCCAACATGTCCAGGCCCACGCTGCTCGCCATCGGCGTGTCCGGGCAAAAGAACCCGACGCCGGTGCGCGACATCTTGGGATCGGTGCCGACAACGGCGGTCACCACGTCCTCCTGGCTCACCGCGCCCAGCAGCGCCCGGCGGATGGCCGGGTTGTTGAACGGCGGCTGCAGGTGGTTCATGCGGAAGGTGGCGATCTGGCCCGAAGGCTCCTGCACCACGACCTTCACGCCGCGGCTGCGGGCGAGCAGCCCCATCAGGTCGGCGGTCGCGTAGTCCCACCAGTCCTGCTCGCCGTTGATCAGCGCCTGCGCCGCAGTGGTCGGGTCGGGGATCGTGGTCCACTCGACCCGGTCGAAGTGCACGACCTTGGGGCCAGAGGTCCAGTCGGTGGGGCCGCCGTCGCGCGGCTTGTAGCCGGCGAACTTTTCGTAAACGACGCGGGCGCCGGGCACCCGCTCGTCCGCCTTGAAGCGGAACGGGCCGCTGCCGATCATCTCCGTCACCTGGGTGAACGGGTCGGTCCGGGCGATGCGCTCGGGCATGATCGCCGGCATGAACAGCGGCGTCTTGGCCAGCGCGGCCGGCAGCAGCGGAAACGGCTTCTTCAGCCGGAACACGAGCGTGCGGTCATCCTTGGCCACGAGTTCATCGGTCGCCGCCATCAGCGCGCTGCCGAACGCATCCCGCTTGCCCCATCGCTCCAGGCTCGCCACGCAGTCGCGCGCCCGGACCGGCTCGTTGTCGTGGAACAGCAGGCCGGGCCGCAAAGTCAGCGTCCAGGTTTTGCCGTTGTCCCCGGTGCTGAATCCTTCCAGCATCTGCGGCGACGGCCGATACTGGCTGTCCTGCCCGAACAGCGTGTCATACACCATGAAGGCGTGGTTGCGCGTGACGTAAGCGGTGGTCCACATCGGGTCCAGCACCGTGAGGTCGGCCTGCGGGATGAAGCGGAGGACACGGCTGTCCTGCGCCCGCCCAACCGCCGGCGCCGCCAAGCCCATGGCCGACGCGGCCAGGAATGTGCGACGTCTCATCCTCGTGCCTCCGCTGCTTCAGGCTCAGCAAACCATGCAGCCGGGCATTGCGCCAGCGCCGCCCGATTGCAGGGTGGCATTCGATACGGGAACAGGTTAAGTGCGACACCATGCAGCCCACCGCCTACGCCCGCCGCCTCCAAGCCATGGTGACGCCTGAACGGCGGCTCTTGGCGCAGCAGTTCGCGCGGTTCGGGACGGTGGGCGTTGCCGGCGCTGCCGTCGATATCGCGACGGTGTATGCCGCGATGGGGACGCTTGGCTTGTACCTTTCGGGGCTGCTGGCCTACTTCGCGGCGGTCACCACGACCTGGGCGCTGAACCGGGCCTGGACGTTCGCCGGGCGCGGGGGCGGCAGCCTGCTGCGGCAATGGATGCTGTTCGTTGCGGCGAACAGCGTGGGCTTCGTGCTGAACCGCGGAACGTTCTTCGTGCTGGTCACGCTGCTGCCGGTCTGCGCGCAACACCCGGTCATCGCCATCCTGGCCGGGGTGAGCGCCGGGATGGTCGCCAATTTCAACCTGTCCCGCGCGGTCGTGTTCCGTCCGCCGCTCACCGCCGGGGCGACCACAAGCGTAGCCGCCGGAGCGACTACAAGGGTAGCCGCAGGGACGCCGGAATAGGCGTGATGCCGCCACGCGTCGCCGTGCTGATCCCCTGCTACAACGAGGCGGTCGCGATCCCCGCCGTGGTGCGGGACTTCCGGGCGGCGCTGCCGGACGCCGCAATCTACGTTTACGACAACAACTCCAGCGACGGCACGCTTGACGCCGCCCGCACGGCCGGCGCCATCACCCGGACCGAGCGCCTGCAAGGCAAGGGCCATGTCATCCGCCGCATGTTCGCCGACATAGAGGCCGATGCCTACGTCCTGGTGGACGGCGACGACACCTACTGCGCGGCGAGCAGCCCGGCCATGGTGCGCCTGTTGCTGGAAAATGGGCTGGACATGGTGAATGGCGCCCGGGTGTGCAAAGCGGCGACGGCCTACCGTACAGGGCACCGCTTCGGCAACGCGGTGCTGACCGGCCTCGTGTCGTGGGTGTTCGGCGACCGGATCACGGACATGCTGTCGGGCTATCGCGTGTTTTCCCGCCGCTTCGTGAAGTCCTTCCCCGCCCTGTCCGGCGGGTTCGAGACCGAGACGGAGTTCACCGTCCACTCGCTCGAACTCTGCATGCCGATCGGCGAGGTGCCGACGCCTTACAAGGAGCGCCCGGCCGGCTCCGCATCCAAGCTGCACACCATTACGGACGGGCTGCGCATCCTGAGGACCATCATCGTTTTAGTGAAGGAGGAGCGTCCGCTGCCGTTCTTCGCCATTGCGGCAGCGGTGCAGATGCTGGTGGCGATCATCCTCGCCGTGCCGGTTTTCGTGGATTACGTCCAAACCGGCCTGGTCCCGCGCTTGCCGACCGCGGTGCTGTCCACCGGGATCGCGCTGCTCGCCTGCTTGTCGCTGACCTGCGGCATGATCCTTGATTCCGTGGCGCGGGGCCGCAAGGAACTCAAGCGGCTGTCCTACCTGGCCGTGCCCGCTTATCGGCGCGCCCCCTGAAAACCGAGCAGTGATCTCTCGGCCGTACAGCTTCGTCAAACCATGTCGCCGCAGCACGATCCTCCGACCCGTTTGGGCGCCGCGGACGCTTTCAGCCTGTGCAGGCCGCGATCCCAACATTTAGCACGCCCGGTTCACTGACCAGTTTGGAGCCGCTGCCTGGCGGCGCGCACTTTTACGTTGAATATCGTTATGATATCGCACTAATGTTTCTGTGGATTTTAGCAGACGTCCGACTTGGAGCCCTTGCTTGGGTAGAGAGTTAAATGCATCAACGTGACGTAGTTTTGCAAATAAATTCCGTCCCTACAGAACAATATGCTGTCAGTCTTAGGAAGAGGTTTAGGTTTCAAACATGTGCGGATTAGCTGGAATCTTCTTCCAATCCGGACCCTCGCGTGTTGACGCCACACTCCTCCACCGCATGACTTGGGCGCTCGTGCATCGCGGGCCGGATGGAGATGGTTTTCACATCGAGCCAGGCGTGGGACTTGGCCATCGGCGCTTGTCAATCATCGACATCGGCGGCGGCGCGCAACCGATGTATAACGAGGACGAGTCGGTTGCGATCGTCTATAACGGCGAAATCTATGATCATGACACGCTCCGCCAGGAACTGGAGGCGCTCGGCCATGTGTTTCGTAGCCGCTGCGACACCGAGACCATCATCCATGCCTGGGAG
>CALMVT010000052.1:20582-78011 GCA_937873175.1 uncultured Acetobacteraceae bacterium
GAGAGTTGGGGACCGGACTGCCTTCAACGTATTTCTGGCATGTTCGCCTTCGCCCTTTGGGACCGCAATCGCCGGCAATTGTTCCTTGCGCGCGACCGGATGGGCAAGAAGCCACTGTTCTATGCCCATGCACCCGACGGCAGCCTCGTTTTCGGCTCTGAACTGCAGGCGCTCACGGCCGTGCCCGGCCTATCCCGTCGGATAAGCCGAACCGCGATCGACGACTATTTCACCTTCGGCTATATTCCTGATCCCGCGACCATCTACGAAGCTGTCGACAAGCTGCCGGCCGCGCATTATCTGGTTCTGCAGCAGGGGGCCGCGTGGGCGCCGCCAAAACGCTATTGGAGCCCACCAACCGCCGCACATGGCATGACCGCGGGCGACGCCACGGCCGAACTCGTCGAGCGCCTCACGCGTCATGTGCAAACCCGCCTGGTCGCAGATGTGCCGCTTGGCGCCTTCCTCTCCGGAGGCGTCGACTCCAGCAGCGTTGTCGCAATCGCCGCCGGATTGCGTGACGACCCGCTGTCGACCTTCACGATCGGCTTCTCAGGCGACCAGGATGAGCGCCGGTATGCTGAAACCGTCGCCTTGCGATACAGGACGGAGCATCGCTCAGAACCGAGTTCCGTCGACTACATCGACGCGGCGCGCGACCAGGCGCGGATCTTTGGGGAGCCGTTCGGCGATGTCTCCGCCGTGCCGACCAACAGCGTCTGCGCCCTGGCCCGGCGGCACGTCACTGTGGCGCTTTCAGGCGACGGCGGCGACGAGGTGCTGGGTGGCTACCGTCGCCACCAGTGGCATCGCATGACGGAAGCCGTGCGCCGCCTGATCCCGGCGCCGGTCCGCCGCCGGGTCATCGGCGATTTGGCGCGGGCCTATCCAAAGCTTGACCGGGCGCCGCGCTGGCTCCGGGCCAAGCACACGCTGACCGAGATCAGCCTGGATGCGGCGACCGGCTACTTCCGCATGCTGTGCAAGGTCCAGCATGACCGCCGGCACGCATTATACGCTCCGGTGCTGAAAGCAGGGTTGGACGGCTACGATCCCGCGGGGCGCATCAGCGCGCTGATGGACGGCTGCGGCTCGGATGATCCGCTGCTGCAGGCGCAATACGTGGATCTCCACACCTATCTGCCCGGCGACATCCTGACCAAGGTGGACCGTACCAGCATGGCGAACTCGCTTGAGGTGCGGGCGCCCATGCTAGACTACAAGTTCGTGGAGTGGGGCATGGCCCTGCCGGCGGGTTTGAAGTTGCGCCGCGGCGTGGGCAAGTGGGTCCTGAAGCGCGCCATGGAGCCTTACTTGCCGCGCGAGGTGCTGTATCGCGCCAAGCAGGGCTTCGCCATGTCGCTGAACACGCAGTTCCGCAACGGGGCGGACCGGCTGCGCGCGCGGCTGCTAAGCCCGGCGATGCTCGACTCTTGCCTTTTCGCACCAGAGACGATCAGCCAGATCATCGACGAGCACGAGGCCGGAGGTTTCAACCACGCCGAGGTGCTATGGCTGCTGTTGGTGTTTGAAGGTTTCCTTGCGGCTGAAGCGGGCTTGGGTGAACGCCGCCAGGCTGCGGCAATGACGTTTTAGCATCGACCGCCAATGCAAGCTTGCTCACGCGACGTCCTGTGGCTGCTCCGCGGTGCACCCTTGCCTGCGATGGGACACTAGCATGTCCAGCAAACTCATCGTCCCGACGCAGGACCGGGCGCAAGCCGCCCAGCGGCCGCTTCGGTTGCTGACGTTCTCGACGTTGTTCCCCAGCGCCGAGCGTCCCAACCACGGAGTATTCGTCGAGAACCGGTTGCGGCACCTTGTTGCCACTCGGCCCGTGGAAAGCACGGTCATGGCGCCTGTGCCCTATTTTCCTTTCAAAGCGGCACGGTTCAGGACCTGGAGCGAGCACGCCCGCACGTCCAGGCTTGAGGCCCGGCATGGCCTCGTCGTGCATCATCCGCGCTACCCGCTCCTGCCCAAGCTCGGCATGGCGACCGCGCCGCTCATGCTTTACCAGGCCAGCTTGCGGGCGCTGCGTCGTTTGATGGCGGATGGGCTCCAATTCGACGTGATCGACGCGCATTACCTGTATCCGGATGGCGTCGCCGCGGTGTGGCTGGGGCGGCGTCTTGGCTGTCCCGTGGTCGTCACCGCGCGTGGCTCGGATGTGACGCAGATCGCGCAATACCTGCTTCCCTGCCAGTTGATCCGGGCAGCGGTCCAGGAGGCCGCTGCGGTGATCACCGTCAGCGCGGCGCTCCGGCAAGGCGTCATCGAGCTTGGCGCGCCAGCAGGACAGGTGCACGTCCTGCGCAACGGCGTCGACCTCGACGTGTTCCACCCAATGCCGCGTGACGCGGCACGTCTGGCCCTCGGCATGACCCGGCCAACCCTGCTCTCCGTGGGACACCTGATCGAGCGCAAAGGCCATGCCCTCACGATCCAGGCGATGCGGCTGCTGCCGGAGTGGGATCTGGTGATCCTGGGCGAGGGGCCGGACCGTCCCGCCCTGGAGGCGCTGGTCGGCAAGTCGGGCTTGACCAGCCGGGTGCGGTTGCTGGGCGGTCGTCCGCACGATGACCTGCCGCGCTATTACGGCGCTGCGGACGCGATGGTATTGGCGTCGAGCCGTGAAGGCTGGGCAAATGTTCTGTTGGAGGCGATGGCGTGCGGCACGCCGGTCATCGCCAGCGACATCCCCGGCACTCGGGAGGTGATGCGAAGCCCCGAGGCCGGACGGCTGGTGGCACGCACGCCGGAGGCGATCGCGGCCGGCGTACGCACTCTGTTCGCCGCCCTGCCGAACCGAAACGCAACACGCGCCTATGCCGAGCAATTCGGCTGGGAGGAGACGAGTGCGGGCCAGTATGAGTTGTTCCGGGCGGTTCAAGCTACCGAAGTGACTGCGAGACCTGAAACGAAGCAGGCCGTAGTCGCCGGCTGATGCTTGGTTGCTTCGGTAGATCTTACGCCGAGGGCGCTCGACATTTCATTTCATCAACGCCGCGCAATCCTGCCGCGACCGCATGTTGCCATAGCCGCCCGGGTGCGCTGTTCGCCAAGCGGCGGCGCTGGCGACGATCGTGTCAAGTTCGGCAAAGCGCGGGGTCCAGCCGGTCTCCTCCTGGATCAGCGCGGAGGACGCGACAAGTGCTGCCGGGTCGCCGGGCCGTCGGTTGCCAAACTGCACCGGGACCGGGCGGCCCAGCACCCGCTCCACCGAGGCGATCACGTCCCGGACGGAGTGGCCGTTGCCGTTGCCCAGGTTGTAGGTGACACTGCGGTGGTCGAGCTGGCCGAGCGCGCAAAGGTGCGCCTCGCCCAGGTCGGTCACGTGCACGTAATCCCGGACGCAGGTGCCGTCCGGGGTCGGGTAATCCGTGCCGAACACCGTGAGCGCGCCGCGCCGGCCCAGCGCCGCATCGATTACCAGAGGGATCAAGTGGGTCTCGGGGTCGTGGTCCTCGCCCAGCACGCCGGCCGGGTCGGCGCCGGCCGCGTTGAAGTAGCGCAGGCAGGCGCTGCGCAGGCCGTGCACCTGGTCGGCCCAGCGCAGGGCGCGCTCGATCATCAGCTTGCTTTCGCCATACGGGGAGGATGGGTCGATGCGGGCGGACTCGTCGATCGGCATGCGCTCCGGCTCGCCGAACAGGTTGGCGGTGGAGGACAGGATGAATTTCTTCACGTCGTGCCGGATGCAGGCGTCGATCAGCCGCACCCCGCCAGCGCCGTTCTCCAGCAGGTAGCGCATCGGCTCGCGCATGCTTTCCCCCACCAGGGACAGCGCTGCGAAGTGGAACACGGCGCTCCACGGCCCTTCGGCCAGCACGCCGTCAAGCGTTTGCGCATCGGACACGTCGCCCTCAATCAGCCGGACACCCTGCGGCACGGCGGCACGGTGGCCTTGCCGCAGGTTGTCGAGCACCACGACATCGGCACCCCGCTCGACCAGCAGCGCCACCAGATGGCTCCCGACGTAGCCAGCGCCACCGGTCACGAGAAAGCGGTCTTGCATCTATCAACTTTCAATGGGTAAAGCCCTCAACAAGCTCGCGAGAGCCGAATAGAAGCCTATCGCATCAAGCGGCTGCAGGTTGCAAAGTCGGGCTGGTTGGCAGGCTGCAATCGTGCCATGCCGTCCCGGGGAGGCAAAGGGTTTCCGTTGCGATTTCTGGTCAAGATTTGCCTGGCCCTGTTCTTGTTCCTGGACGCCGCGGCCGCGCAGCCCGTCCCCGGACCGCGCATCGTCAGCGGACCCGGCGGCGGCTGCATCGCGGGCGCGGTGGAATTGCCGGCGGACGGCCCGGGCTACCAAACGGTGCGCGCCAGCCGGAGCTGGTTCTGGGGACACCCGGACACGGTTGCGGCGCTGAGGACGCTGGCCCGGCGCGCTGAGGTGGCGAGGCTACCCACGCTTTACATGAACGACATTTCCCGCGCGCATGGCGGCCCCATGCCCGGGCTGCACGCGAGCCACCAAGTCGGGCTTGACGCGGATGTCTGGCTGGACCTGTCGCCGAAGCCAGCGCTCAGCCTCGCCGCCCGGGACGCCGTGGAGGTCGCAAGCGTCGTCGCGGCCGATGGCCGCGGCGTGGACCCGGCGCGATGGACCGCCGAGCACGTGACCCTGCTGCGC
Source organism: uncultured Acetobacteraceae bacterium (assembly GCA_937873175.1). GTDB lineage: Bacteria > Pseudomonadota > Alphaproteobacteria > Acetobacterales > Acetobacteraceae > CAHJXG01. Next base: position 25,222 of record CALMVT010000052.1, read on the forward strand.
TTGGCGACCGGCCTGCCGGGCATCGACCGCGTTTTGGTGAATCCAGCCATCAAGCAGCAGCTTTGCCGCACCCCCATGGCCGACCGCGCCTGGCTGCGGCTGATCCGCCCGTGGTACGGCCATGCCGCCCACATGCACCTGCATTTCCGCTGCCCGGCGGGCCAGTCCGAATGCCGAGATCTTTCGCCGGTGCCGCCGGGCGACGGGTGCGACGCAACCCTCGCCTGGTGGTTCGAGCAGCTCGACGCGCCGCCTCTGCCCCCTGCCCCGCCCCGCCTGGCGCCGCCGTTGCCGGCAGCCTGCGCCGCGATCCTGGCCGGCCAGCCTTGATGCTGCCGGCCCGCCCACGCGCCTTTACCTTCCGCCGCCGCGCCCCAACCTTGAGGGCCGCAGTCCGAGGAATGCTCCCCGCATGAACTACGTCCATCCATCTTTCGAGAAGTTCGCCATCGGCCAGCCGGTGTCCCGCAAGGAGGACCCGGTGCTGCTGCGCGGAGAGGGCCGGTATAGCGATGACCTGAGCCTGCCGGGGCAGGCTTATGCGGCAATGGTGCGCAGCCGGCACGCGCACGGCGTTTTGCGCGGCGTGGAGGTGGCGGAAGTGCGGTCGATGCCTGGCGTGCTGGGCGTTTACGCGGCAGCCGACCTGCGGGCGGGCGGCATCGGCGCCATGCCGGCGTCGCGTGGCAAGAACCGCGACGGGTCGCCCACGCCCCGGCCCGCGCAGATGCCGTTGGCGGAGGCCAAGGTGCGTTATGTCGGCGATCCCGTCGCGTTCGTGGTGGCGGAAACGGCCGCGCAGGCGCGGGACGCCGCGGAGGCGGTGCTGCTGGACATCGACCCCCTGCCCGCCGTCACCACCGCCCGCGCCGCGGCCGAACCTGGCGCGTCCGTGCTGCACGACGAAGCGCCGGGCAACCTGGCGATGGATTACCACCATGGGGACAGCGCCGCCGTGGCTGCCGCCTTTGCCCGGGCAGCCCATGTCACGCGCCTGCGGATCAGGAACAGCCGGGTCGTGGTCAGCGCGCTGGAGCCGCGGTCGGCCCTCGCCGACTATGACCCGGCAACGGGGCGCTTCACCTTGCGGCTGGGCTGCCAAGGCGTGTTCGGGCTGCGCGAGTTGCTCAAGGACGTGCTGGGCGTGCCGGTGGAGAACCTGCGCGTGCTGACCGGCAACGTCGGCGGGTCGTTCGGCATGAAGGCGTCGGTGTATCCCGAGTACCCTTGCCTGCTGCACGCCGCCCGGGTGCTGGGCCGCCCGGTGAAGTGGACGGACGAACGCTCCGACAGCTTCCTTTCGGACAGCCACGGGCGGGACCACGAAGTGGACGCGGCGCTGGCGTTGGACGCCGAGGGGCGGTTCCTCGCAATTCGCACTGAGGTTTATGGCAATCTCGGCGCTTACCTCAGCAACGCGACGACGCTCCCGCCGACGGTGAACACCATGAAGAACATGGTCGGCGTGTATGCGACGCCGCTGATCGAGGCGTCAGCCCGCTGCGTGTTCACCAACACCACGCCGGTCGGCCCGTATCGCGGCGCCGGGCGACCGGAGGGCAACTACTACATGGAGCGGCTGGTGGACACCGCCGCGGCCGAGATGGGCATTGACCGGGTGGAGCTGCGCCGCCGCAACCACATCCGGCCGGAGCAGATGCCGTATGACGCGCCGTCCGGCATGGCCTACGACAGCGGCGACTTCCCGGCGATCCTAGAGGAGGCGCTGGCGATGGCCGACTGGGACGGCTTTCCCGCCCGGCGCGCCGAGAGCCGCCGCCGGGGCAAGCTGCGCGGGCGCGGTGTCGGCCAATACCTGGAAGTGACCGCGCCGCCGACGCGGGAAATGGGCGGCATCCGCTTCGAGCCGGACGGCACGGTGACGATCATCACGGGCACGCTGGACTACGGCCAGGGCCATGCGTCCCCATTCGCCCAGGTGCTGTGCGACCGGCTGGGCATCCCGTTCGACCGGGTGCGGCTGCTGCAGGGCGACAGCGACGCGCTGATCGCTGGCGGCGGCACCGGCGGGTCAAAGAGCATGATGGCGAGCGGCGCTGCCATCGTGGAAGCCAGCGCGCTCTGCATCGAGCAGGGCCGACGCATCGCCGCGCACGCACTGGAAGCCGCGGAGGCCGACATCGAGTTCGAGCGCGGCCGGTTCGTCATCGCCGGCACCGACCGCGGCATCGGCATCCTGGAGCTCGCGGAGCGGCTGCGCGCTGGCATGGCCGTGCCGCCGGGGATGCCCAAGACCCTGGACGTGCAGCATGTCCATGAGGCCGCACCGTCCGCCTTCCCGAACGGCTGCCACGTCGCGGAGGTCGAGGTGGATCGGGAAACCGGCGTCGCCGTGGTGGTGCGCTACAACATGGTCAACGACTTCGGCGTGCTGATCAACCCGATGCTGGTGGAGGGCCAGGCGCATGGCGGCATCGTGCAGGGCATCGGCCAGGCGCTGCTGGAAGCGACGGCGTATGACGAGGGCGGGCAGTTGGTGACCGGCTCCTTCATGGACTACGCCCTGCCCCACGCCGCGGACGCGCCGCGCTTCGCGTTCCAAAGCCACCCGGTCCCGGCCCGCACCAACGTGCTGGGCGTGAAAGGGTGCGGGGAGGCCGGGTGCGCCGGCGCGCTGCCGGCGGTGATGAACGCGCTGGTGGATGCGCTGGCGGAGACGGGCGTGCGCCACATCGACATGCCGGCGACGCCACAGCGGGTTTGGGCGGCGATGGAGGCGGCTCAGCCGGGTTGACGCGCAGCGCTTTGTGAACCGGCCTGCTCCTGACAGCAGGCGTCGCCAGCCCGGAGGCTTGAAAATGGGTCTGCTCCACAACATGACGTGCCGCCGCTGCTTCAGCCGGTCTCTCGCGGCAAGCGCCGTCGCCGCCCCGGTCGCAGCAATCTTCGGCCGGAGGGCCTCGGCGGAGGATCGGCCGGGCACGGCCATTCCCGGCAGCCCGCTGTCGGCGCGGAGTCACACGCTCGACACGGCCGCGGACGCCGTGCAATCCAAGCGGCCGATCGACGCGATGAGCGCATACCTCAACGGCTTCCACTTCTATGCCGACGACATGGGGCGGCAGGTCGAGGCCAACCATTTCTGCACGCATCTGACCGAAGACTTCCACCAGTGCGTGATCTATGACTCGAACCTGGCCAATGCAAAGCTGATCGGCATCGAGTACATCGTCAGCGAACGGCTGTTCAAGACTTTGCCTGACGACGAGAAGAAGCTGTGGCACAGCCACCATTACGAGGTGAAGTCGGGCGCGCTGATTGCCCCGGGCGTTCCGGAACTGGCCGAGCACGCCGTCATGAACGACCTCGTCACGACCTATGGCAAGACCTGGCACACCTGGCAGATTGACCACGACGTCAACTTCCCGATGGGCGTTCCGCAGCTCATGATGGGCTTCACGCAGGACGGGCAGATCACGCAATCCATGCTCGGCGACCGGGACAAGAGGTTCGGCGTCTCGTTCGCGGAGCGGAGGCAGAACCGCGGCGATATCCCGATGCCCGGCGTCGATCCCGGCGCCAATTCCTGGAAAGGCGGAACGGTCGTGCAGCTCCGGCTTGAGGAGGTTCCCGTCCGCAACCTGCGGGGGTGAGCGCAGGCATCCGCCCCTAGCGTTGCGCGCCGCCACCCGCCAAACTGGCGCCCATGCAAACCGAACCCGTGCTCGACCACATCGAGGCCAACCTGGACGCCGCGCGGGAGCGGTGGTTCGATTTCCTGCGCATTCCCAGCGTCAGCGCACAGCCGGCGCACACGGTTGATTGCGGCAAGGCCGCGGTGTGGGTACGGGACCAACTCGCCGCGATGGGGTTCGATGCGGCGCTGCACGCAACGCCGGGCCACCCGGTCGTGCTGGGCCGCCACCCCGGCCCGGGCGGGAATGCGCCGCATCTGCTGTTCTACGGCCACTACGACGTGCAGCCGGCGGAACCGCTGGAGCTGTGGACCAGCCCGCCCTTCGACCCGGCCTTGTCCGTCGGGCCGCACGGCCCCCGTGTGGTCGCTCGCGGCGCCGTGGACGACAAGGGCCAGGTCATGATGTGGCTGGAAGCCCTACGCGCTTGGCACGCGGCGTACGGCACCCTGCCCATCCGCGTCACCGCGCTGATCGAGGGCGAGGAGGAAGTGGGCAGCCCCAACCTGGACCGCTTCTTGGCCGAGCATGCCGACGCGTTGCGCGGCGATGTGGCGATCATCAGCGACACCGGCATGTGGGACATCGACACCCCGGCGCTGACCACGCGGCTGCGCGGGTTGGCCTACATGCAGGTGATCATCCGCGCAGCGAACCGGGACCTGCATTCCGGCATGTTCGGCGGCTCGGCGCTGAACCCGATCAACTTGCTCGCGCGCATCATGGGCGAGTTGCACGACGCCGAGGGCCGCGTGCAATTGCCGGGCTTCTACGACGGCGTGCGGGAGGTGCCGCAATCGTTGCAAGGAGACTGGGCGGCGCTGGGCTTCGACGAGGCCGGGTTCCTCGGCGGCATCGGGCTGAGCGTGTCCGGCGGGGAGCGCGGGCGCACCGCGCTTGAGCGGCTGTGGGCGCGGCCGACCGCGGACGTGAACGGCATCTGGGGCGGCTACCAGGGGCCGGGCAGCAAAACCGTGATCGCGGCGGAGGCCGGGGCCAAGGTGTCCTTTCGCTTGGTGCCCGGCCAGGACCCGGCGGCGGTGGTGCAATCGTTCCACGATTTCGTGCAAGCCAGGCTGCCGGCGGACGCCCGGGCGGAGATCACCGGGGACGCCTCGCCGGGGGTGGAGATCCCGGCCGACAGCCGCTTCGTGCAGGCGGCGCAGACGGCGCTGGCGGAGGAGTACGGCCGCCCTGCCGTGTTGATCGGCAGCGGCGGCAGCATCCCCGTGGTGGGAAGCCTGCGCCGCCTGCTCGGCATGGACAGCGTGCTGATGGGCTTCGGGCTGGACGACGATCAGGTGCACAGCCCGAACGAGAAGTTCGAGTGGCGCTGCTTCTACAAGGGGTTGCGCTCCCACGCCCGCCTGCTGGGCAAACTGGCGGGTTGACCGCCGGGCTGCGGGCGCGGGGGCTGCGGCACGCGCACATCGGACCGTTCGACCTCGACCTGCCGCCCGGCACGTGCCTTGCGATCACCGGGCCGTCCGGGTCGGGCAAAAGCCTGCTGCTGCGCATGGTGGCAGACCTCGACCCGCATAAAGGCGAGGCTTGGCTCGACGGCGTGGGCCGGAGCACGCTGTCCGGCCCGGACTGGCGCCGCCGGGTCGTATACGCGCCGGCGGAGCCGGGCTGGTGGCTGGACCGGGTCGGCGGCCACTTTCCAGCACCCAGCCCGGATGCTGCGCGGCTGGGCCTTTCGCCGGACATTTGGGACCGGGCGGTGGCGGCGTGCTCGACTGGGGAGCGGGCACGGTTGGCCCTGTTGCGCGCCCTCGGCGCGGGACCGGCCGTGCTGCTGCTGGACGAGCCGACCGGGGCGCTGGACCACGACACAACGCTGGCGGTGGAGGCCCTGCTTGCGGAGCGGATGCGGGCGGGGCTGGGTTTGGTGCTGGTCACGCACGACGCGGCGCAGGCGGAGCGGATGGGCACGATGCGGCGGCGCATGGCGGGCGGGCGGCTTGCGTGAGCGCCATCGTGCTCCAGCCCGGCGACCTCGTGACTGCCGCTGCGCTCCTGGCGCTGGACGGCGCGCTTTCGGTGGCGTTGGGTCTGGGGCTGCACCGCGTCATGCTGATCGCGACGGCGCGCTTGGTCGTGCAACTGCTGCTGATCGGCGCCGTGCTGCGTACGGTGTTCCGATCCGAGTCGGCCGCGGCGACGCTCGGCATCCTGGCCGTCATGACGTTGGTGGCGATCCGGGAAGGGGCCGCCCGGCCGCGGCACCGGCTCGCGCGTCATGGCAACTATGCGGTCGCGGGCCTGGCAGTCGGGGCATCCACCGCGCTGGCCGCGTTGCTGGCGCTGACCACGGCGCTGCGGCCGGACCCTTGGTGGAACCCGCGCTACGCCATCCCCGTCACCGGCATCGTGCTGGGCAGCGCGTTCGGTACGGCGAGCCTCACGCTTGACGGCGTGCTGGGCGGCGCGGCGGCGGCCCGCGCGGAGATCGAGGCGCGGCTGGCGCTCGGCCATTCCTTCGCGGCGGCGACGGGGCCGTTGCTGGCCGACGCGATTCGGCGCGGGCTGATGCCGGTGCTGAACCAGATGGCGGCGGCCGGGCTGGTCACGCTGCCCGGCACCATGACGGGCCAGATCTTGGCCGGGTCTGATCCCATCGAGGCCGTGAAATATCAGATCCTGCTCATGCTGCTGCTGGCTGGGGCAAGCGCGCTGGCGGCGATCATCACGGCCCGGCTGGCAGCGCGGCGGCTCACGGACGGGCGGCAGCGGCTGCGGCTGGACCGGCTGGCAACCGCGTAGCGCGGCGGTCAGGCGCTATGCCTTGAGCAGCGCCGCGGCGATGGCCCGCCATTCCTCGTCGAGCGGCCCGGTGGCGGCCGGCTTGCCCGCCCGGCGATACCAATAGCCGGCGTTCTCCCCGTCACCCTCCACGCGATGCAGGTAGGCGTGCACCCAGGCGGCCGGCGCGCCGTCATCGGACTGGGCGGCCTCGTGCGCCTGGTTCCAAGCGTCGCGTGCGGCCCACCAAAGCGCCTCGATGGCGGCGCCCCGGTCGGCGGGCGGCTTGGGCGCGGCGCGGAGATCGTCTGGAGTCATGGTCCTGCCTTGGGTTGCGCAAAAGGTGCCGAGGGCCGCGCCCGGCGGCGTCCCCACGATTTGTGACCAAAGCACGGTTGACCCTCGCGTGCCAGCGGTTCATCGCCACGTTATGTTCCGCATGTTCCGCCGTTTTGAAACCCTGATCGATCCCACTTGCACCCCGGGCGAGGCACCCCCGCCGCAAGGGCTGCTGGCGTTCTTCTGGCACTACGCCCGGCAGGTCCGCGGCCCCATCGCCGGGCTGTTCCTAGGCGGCCTGTTTGTGGCGCTGCTGGACGCCTCGATCCCGATCTGCATCGGCCGGGTCGCCGGGCTGGTCGCGACAATGCCGCCAGGCGGCTTGCTGCGGGATGATTGGCCGCAGTTGGCCGTCATGGGCCTGATCGTGCTGGTGCTGCGCCCCTGCATGGTCGCCACGCAGGCCATGCTGGTCAATCAGGCGATCAACCCCGGCTTCAGCAACCTGATCCGTTGGCAAAGCCATTGGAACGTCGTGCGGCAATCCTGGACGTTTTTCCAGAACGATTTTGCCGGTCGCATCGCCAACCGCGTGCTGCAGACCGGGCCGGCGCTGCGCGAGGTGATCGTCAGCGCGGTCGACTCCGTATGGTATATCGTCGTGGTGGGCGGCAGCGCCATGACCGTGCTGGCCTCGACCGATTACCGGCTGGCGCTGCCAATTCTCGCCTGGTTCGCGACCTATGCCGCCCTGTTGCGGGCGTTCGTGCCCCGGCTGCGGGACCGGTCGCGCCACGTGGCAGAGGTGCGGTCGGGCCTCACCGGGCGGATCGTTGATGCATACACCAACATCCTGACCGTCAAGCTGTTCGCCAAGCCGCGGGACGAGGACGCCTTTGTGCGGGAGTCGGTCGATGAGCACACGGTGGCGTTCCGCGCGCAGACCCGGATGATCTCGACGCTGACACTTTCGCTGACCACGATGAACGCGGTGCTGCTGGTCGGCATGGCGGCGCTCGCGATCACCTTGTGGTCGCAGGGGCGCATCGCGGTCGGGCTGGTGGCAACGGCGATGGCGCTGGCGTGGCAGATCACCAACACCGCCGGCTGGGTCGCACGCAGCATCACCGCGATCTTCGAAAACGTCGGCATCGTCCAGGACGGCATGCGATCCATCGCCGTGCCGCGGCAGATGCCGGACCGGCCCGGCGCCACGGAATTGCAGCTCCTGGCCGGCGCGATCCGGTTCGAGGGCGTGCGGTTCGGCTACGGCGCGACCCGCGGCGTGCTGCATGGGATCGACCTCCTGGTGGCGCCGGGCGAGCGGATCGGCTTGGTCGGCGCGTCCGGTGCGGGCAAATCGACCCTGGTGAACCTGCTGCTCGGCTTCTACACGCCGGAGGCCGGACGCATCCTGATCGACGGCCAGGACATTGCCGGCGTGACCCAGGAAACCTTGCGGGCGGAGATCGCCATGGTGACGCAGGACACCTCCCTGCTGCACCGCTCCATCCGCGACAACATCCGCTACGGCCGCCCCGCCGCCACCCAGGCCGAGGTGGAGGCCGCAGCCCGGCGGGCGCAGGCGCACGAGTTCATCCTGCAATTGGAAGATTGGCAGGGCCGCCGCGGCTACGACGCGCATGTGGGGGAGCGCGGGGTGAAGCTGTCCGGCGGCCAGCGGCAGCGCATCGCCATCGCCCGCGTCATCCTCAAAGACGCGCCGATCCTAGTGCTGGACGAGGCGACGTCGGCTCTCGACAGCGAAGTGGAGGCGGCGATCCAGGAACAGCTCGACGCCTTGATGCAGGGGCGCACGGTGATCGCTATCGCGCACCGGCTCTCGACCATCGCCCGCATGGACCGGTTGCTGCTCTTGGATCAGGGCCGCATCGTGGAACAGGGCACCCATGCCGACCTGCTGGCCCGCGGCGGCGCTTATGCCCGGGCCTGGAACCGCCAATCCCTGGGGTTCGAGGCGGCCGCCTAGTTCCCTTGCATGAAGCCCCACCGGGGAACGGCCGGCTCCGCCGCGGCCCATTTCCAACGCGTGGCGTGGCGGCACAGCGACGTGGTGAACAGGGATGGGTGATCCCCGTCCTCCACGCTGAACACGACCTCCCGGCAGGTGGCGAGCGGCGTTGTGTATTCGCGCACCACGGCCAACTCGCCCCGGGCGTTGCCGATCGGGATGGTATGGCGGATCTGCCAGGGCGCGGGCTGGCCGACCGGAGCCGCCCCGGCGGCGTCGGCAATGGCGTCCTGCTCGCCTCCTTGCCGCCTGCGGACTACGTACCGGCGCACCTCTTCCACGCCGGTGCGGACGCCGATTCCGACAGCGATGCCAACAGCAGGGTTCGCCGAAGCGGCCCCGGCCCCGCTGCCTGCGACAAGGCCGGCCACGTCCGACACCGCCGCGCATCCGCCCAGCACCGCGACCACCCCCAGCATCGGCATTCTCAGCATCGGCAACAGCCGGCGCGTCATTGCAGCCCGCCCCAGCGGTCCGTTGACGGCTCGGCGGACGCCCAGCGCCAGGTCGAGCCGTCCTGGCAGATGGACGCCGTGTAGAACGCGCGTTGCGGCCCTTGGCGCGTGGTGGTGTCCACGCTGAACACGATTTCCTTGCAGCGGAACGTGCCCACGCCGAACGCGCGGCTGACGACGACCTGGCCTGCCTTGTCGTCCTCAATGGGCACGACGTGGCGGACCGACCAGGCTTGCACGGTGCCTGGCTCAAGCGGCCCGGCAATTTGGGCGATGGCATCCTGCTCGGTGCGGTGGACGCGGCGCTCCGCGTATCTCACCCCCTCGCCGGCGATGGAGCGCACGCCAAGCCCGATGGCCGCCGCACCGGCTGCGGAGTTGGTGATGGCCGCGGCGGTTGCGGCGCCCGTGATGCCGGCCAGATCCGCCGTGCCCTCGGTCAGCAGCGGGCCGCATCCCGACAGCAGCAGGCTTGCCGCAGTGACGAAGGAAAGGCTGCGATGTCGCGGGAATCGTTGCATGTGTTTCCATGGATCACGCCGTTCCATGGCAGAACCAGATGCGGCCTATCTGGTCAACCCCCGCCGGCCCGGACTGCGGGCCGGCAGCCTTACCAAAGTTGGCGCTGCAGGACCCGGGCCTCCGGGATCGCCTCCAAACGCAGGCCGCACTCGAACAGGGTGCCGTTGCGCCAGACTTGCAGGCGCATGACCTCGCCGAGCACCCGGGCGGAGACCGCTGCGGTGATGTCGTGCCGGCGCTTGGTGAGGCGCCCGTCAATCGACAGGATAATGTCGCCCACCAGCAGCTTGGCGCGTTCGGCCGGGCTGTGGGCGGCGACGCTTTTGAGCACGCGGCCTTCCTGGACGGTGCCGGGCACGGTCTTGTGCTCGGTCCGGACGCCGAGCCAGACCTGGGATGGCGGCGTCGAGGATGGCGGCGGGGTGATGCTGTTCGGCGACGGCCGGTTGGGCCAATGGGGTGCAGGCGGCTGATCCCAACCGGCATTCTGCTCGGCCCGCTGCAGCGCCAAGGCGTTCATCGCCTCCTTTGCCATGGTGTGCAGGACCGCAATGGTCGCGTCCTCGATGCGCGACGGTTTGTGATCCATGACGCACAGCGTGCCGAGGGCATAGCCGTCATCATCAACCAGGCACACCCCGGCATAGAACCGGATGTGCGGGGGCGCCAGGACGTGGGGGTGGTTTTGGAAACGCGCGTCTTCCAGCGTGTCCGGAACCACCATGGCATGGGACGGATCGGCGACGGTGTGGTTGCAGAACGCCAGCGAGCGCGGCATCTGCTGCAGGTCGGTGCCGAATGCCGCCTTGATCGATTGGTGGTCGCGGCCGATCAGTGAGATCATCGCGATGGGCGCCTGTGCCAGGTGGGCCGCCATGCGCACCAGGGTGTTGAACGGCTCCCCACCCGGCGATTCGGTCGGCGCGTATGACTGCAGCGCCGCGATGCGCGCGGACTCCATCACCACGCGAAGCGCCGGCGGACGGTCAATGCCGGGCATGGCGCCACCCCCGAGAAAGCCATGATCCGTTTGAACTCCGCCCTGAGCTTATGCCAGCCCACATCATGTTGCTTTTCTACACCTGATTCGATTGCAGAATGTTAGTCAGTTTGACCCGGTTACGCCAGCGTTTGCTTGCGCCTTCGTCAAGGGGCCGTCCTGCCCGGGCCATGCGCGTCGGAAAAGGGATGACGCCCGGGGTACGCAGCCTTAGGTTGGAACAGTGAACATCCTCGCCCCCGCCAAGGCACGTTTGCAGATCGAGGTCGTGCACGATCTCGTGTGCCCCTGGTGCTACCTGGGCGTCCGCCGGCTGTTCCGGACCATGCGGCGCCGGCCTGACCTGATCTTCGAGTTGGCGTGGCGGCCGTTCCTGCTCAATCCCGACATGCCGCGGTCCGGGATGTCGCGAACCGACTACGTGATCCGCAAGTTTGGCGGCGAGGACCGCGCCCGGCGCTTATACGGCACGATAACCGAGATCGGCAGCACGGAAGGCGTTGCGTTCCGCTTCGACCGCATCCGCCGCACCCCGAGCAGCGTCGATGCCCACCGCCTGGTGCGGTTTGCGTCCCGTTACAACCGGGGTCGCGAGGTGGTGGAAGCCCTGTTCGCTGCGCACTTCACGGACGGCCATGACATCGGCGACCTCGGCGTGCTGCGCGCCGTGGGCTTGTCCTGCGGCCTTGATCCGGCCGAGGTGCTCTCGTTCCTGCATGGGGATCATGAGGTGGATGCCGTGCACGCCGACAACCTGAGGGCGCACCGTCTGGGGATCAACGGCGTGCCGTGCTTCGTCGTCGCCGGGCGCCACGCCATCGCAGGCGCTCAGGAGCCGGAGGTGATCGAGCGCCTGCTGGACATCGCCGCCATCGACGCAGCCGAGTTCTGAGCGTCAGCCCGCAGCCCGCCCCGTAACCCGTGATGTCGCGGCGGCAATCAACTAGGATGTGCCCAGCACGGCGGCTGACCGCCTTTCCCGGAGAAAGCCATGTACTCCAAGCCTGCCGCGCTCCTGGCCGCCTGTCTGTCCATGGCCGCCATGTTGCCCGCCAAAGCGGACGACATCAGCGCGGCCCAGGCCGATGCGCTGCAGACGCAGATGCAGAACTGGCTGCAGGGTATGTTCGGCTCGGACACGCGCCTGGCCGGCCAGACGGTGCGGGTCAGGCCGGAGGGCGAGCATTACCGCATCGAGCTTCCGCTCGAAATGCCCCGCGCCGGCCGGCCCAGCCCGGTGATGCTTTCCGCGTCTGCCCGACCGATTGCAGGCGGGCGTTGGGCGTTTGAAGGTCCCGACCTCCCCTCGCCCGCGAGCTTCACGTTGAACATGCCGGCCCCGCCAAGGAAGGGGCAAGCGCCGGGTCCCAACATCCCCGTCGAGTTCACCGTCATGACGGGCAGCCAGGACAGCCGGGGCACGTATGATCCCAGCTTCGCCACGCCGTCCACGCTGACGACCAATGCCCGCGACGTGCAGGTCCGGGCACAAAGCGCGTCCACTGATCAACTTACCAAGATGGGGCAGTCATCTAGCACCACCACGCTTCGCCCGTCCGGCTCCAACCGCGTGGATATTATGGGAGACGGCGTAGTCGAGGGCTACACCTCCACATCCCGGTCTCAAGACGGCCAGCCGGTTGAACTTTCGGCACAGCGCGCACAGGCGACGGTCGGGATCACCGCCCTGTCCCGGGATCGGGCGGCAACGATGCTTCCCGCGGCTGCGCGCGTCGCCAGCGGATTCCTTGCAGGCGCTCCGGGTTCCGGCGGCGTTCCGGCGATAGGCCCGTCGGTCGATCCGCAGTTGCTGCGCACCATCCTGCAATCGTTGCAGGACCTGGCATCCGAGTTCACCCTGAACGAGACGTTTGACGGCGTCGCTTTCCGCTCCGGAACCTATAACGGTGCCATGAACCAGGCGCGTATCGGCATGGGGGCCAAGTCAGAAGCTGGCCTGCTGCAGGCGTATGTAGACTTGGGCCTTGACGGCCTCATCCTGCCCGACGCGGCGCCCGGCGCGATGGCGGAGTTGATGCCGCGGAAAGTCGCGCTTCGCCCTGTGCTGACGGGGGTTCCAACCGAGGAGCTGATCCAGTGGCTCGGCGCCGCAGCCGATGCAAAGGACGGTGCCCGCCCGCCCGGCATCGCGCCGCTGTTCCGGCGGGCCGGGGTCAGCGCCGGGCTGGACAGCTTCGCGCTCGACATCGGCACCACGAGCTTCGCCGGCACCGGCAAGCTGACGGCCCTCTCGCCCGACGACCTGGCGGGCCAGGCGCAGATCACCGCGAGCAACTTCGACGAGCTGATCGCCCGCGTGAATGCCGTCCCCGAGCTGGCCGGCGTACTGCCGCTGTTCGTTTTCGCCAAAGGGGTCAGCCAAACAATGGAGGGCCGCCTCGTGTGGAACCTGGCGTATCGCGACAACAAGCTGCTGGTGAACGGCACCGACCTATCGGCGATGATGGGCCGCCCGCCGGCCCAGAGTCAGAAGAGCCGCTGAGCCTAGGCCGCCTGCGCAGCCTGAGCCGCAAGCCGGTTGAGGTTCGCCAGCACGTCGCGCCCCAGGCTCATGCGCTCGGCCACGCCCATTTCCTTTACCACCGAGAGCTTATGGTCCGGGCGCAAGCGGATCGTACCCTTGCGGGTGTTCAACCAGGCGATCAGTCCCGCCGGGTTGCGGAACGCATTGCCGCGGAAGCCGATCACCATGCCCTTCGGCCCGGCCTCCACCTTTTCCACTCCCGCTTCCCGGCACAGCCGCTTCAGCGTCACCACCTGCAACAGGTTATCGACCTCCGGCGGCAACGGGCCGAAGCGGTCCACCAGCTCGGCCGCCATTGCCTGTGTTTCGGCGTCCGACGCCAGCGCGCCGATGCGCCGGTACAGGCCGAGGCGCACCGGCAGGTCGCGCACGTAGTCCTCGGGGATCAGCACCGGCAGGCCAAGCTGGATGTTCGGCGTCCAATCGCGGTCCTCGGTCCGCTTGCGCCCCCGCTCGGCCCGCATCTCCGCCACCGCGTCCTCCAGCATCTGCTGATACAGCTCGATGCCGACCTCCCGAATGTGGCCCGACTGCTCGTCCCCCAGCAGATTGCCGGCGCCGCGGATGTCCAGGTCGTGCGACGCCAGGGTAAAACCCGCGCCCAGGTTGTCCAACGTCTGCATGACATCTAGCCGCTTCTCCGCCGCCGCCGACAGCCGGTGCTTCTGCGGCCAGGTGAGATAGGCATAGCCGCGCTGCTTGCCGCGCCCGACCCGGCCGCGCAACTGGTAAAGCTGGCCCAGCCCGAACATGTCGGCCCGATGGATAATCAGCGTGTTGACCGCCGGCATGTCGAGGCCGCTTTCGACGATGTTGGTGGACAGCAGCACGTCATACTTGCCGTCGCCGAACTCGGTCATCACCCGTTCCAGCTCGGTCGGCGCCAGGCGGCCATGCGCTTCGATGGTGCGAGCCTCCGGCACGATCTCGCGCAGGCGCTCGGCCATGCGCGGCATGTCCTCGATCCGCGGCACGACGCAGAACACCTGGCCGCCGCGAAAGCGTTCGCGCTGGATCGCTTCCCGCACCACTACGCTGTCGAACGGCGAGATGAAGGTGCGGACCGCGAGCCGGTCCACCGGCGGCGTCGCGATCAGGCTCATCTCCCGAACGCCCGTGAGTGCTAGTTGAAGGGTGCGCGGGATCGGCGTCGCGGTCAGCGTCAGCACGTGCACGTCGGCCTTGAGCTGCTTCAGCTTCTCCTTGTGCGACACGCCGAAATGCTGCTCCTCATCGACGATCAGCAGCTCAAGGTCGGCGAACTCGATTCCCTTGGCCAGCAGGGCGTGGGTGCCGACGACGATGTTGATGTTGCCGTCCTTGAGGCCGCGCTTGGTTTCCGTCGCCTCCTTGGCCGTCACCATGCGGGACAGTTGGGCAACCTTCACCGGCAGCCCGGCGAATCGCGCACTGAAGGTCCGGTGATGCTGCCGGGCCAGCAACGTGGTCGGCACGACGACGGCGACCTGCGCGCCGGACATCGCGGCGACAAAGGCGGCACGCAGCGCCACCTCCGTCTTGCCGAAGCCCACGTCGCCGCAGATCAGCCGGTCCATCGGGCGGCCTGCGGCCATGTCTTCCAGCACGTCGCTGATTGCGCGCGCCTGATCCTCCGTTTCGGCAAAGGGGAAGCGGGCGCAGAACTCGTCCCAGCTTCCCTCCGCGGGCGCGAGGCTTGCGGCTTCCCGCACGCGCCGGGCGGCAGCGGTATGGATCAGCTCGCCGGCCATGTCGCGGATGCGCTGCTTCATGCGGGCCTTGCGGGTCTGCCACCCGGCACCCCCGAGCTTGTCGAGCGCCACCCCGCCGCTCTCGCTGCCAAAGCGGCTCAGCAGCTCGATGTTCTCAACCGGAAGATACAGCTTCTCGCTGCCGTCATAGATCAAGCGCAGGCAGTCGTGCGGCGCCGGGCCGACGCGCAGGGTTTCCAGGCCGTCGTAGCGGCCGATGCCATATTCCTGGTGCACGACCAGATCGCCCTCGGCGATCTCTGTCGCCTCGGCGATGAACTGGTCCGCCCGCTTGCGGCGACGGGGCGGGCGGCTGATACGCTCGCCCAGCAGGTCCTGCTCGCTGATCACGCTGACCGGCCCGGCGACGAAGCCGCGTTCCAGCCCCAGGGTGACGACGGCCGTGGCGTCGATGGGCAGGGCCTGCACGGCCTTCCAAGTGTCCGCCTGCTCGGTCTTGAAGCCGTTCTCGCGCAGCAGGTGCGCCAGGCGTTCGCGGGAGCCACGGGTCCAGGCGGCAACCACCGTGCGCCGCTTCTGGCCCGCCCACGTCTTGGCCTGCTCGCGCAACTGATGGAAGACGTTCTCTCCGGTCGCGGCGCCGGCCTTGGTGAACACGGTGCCCGGCCGGCCGTCGGCGTCGATGCCTTCCGCGCCGTCTGCCCGACCGTAGGGGCTGAACAGCATGAGCGGCCCTTTGGCCAGCATGGCGTCCCACCCGGCCTGGTCCAGATAGAGGCGGCCCGGCGGCAAGGGGCGGTAGGGCACCTCACCGTCGCGCGCCGGCGCCTGTCGTGCCTCCGCATGATCGGCGATCATCTCCAACCGCCGTTCCAACACCTCCTCCGATTGGTTGTCGAGGCTGACGGAGGGATCGGGCAGGTAGTCCAGCAGTGTGTCCATGCCACCGTGGAACAGCGGCAGCCAGTGCTCCATGCCGGGGTAGCGGCGACCCTCGGAGATCGCCTGATACATCGGGTCGTCCGCGGCTTTTGGCCCGAACAGTTCGCGCCAGCCCTCACGGAAACGGCTCACGCTTTCGGGGTCCAGCGGCACCTCGGACACGGGCCGCAGCACCAGGGCCTGCATCGTGGTCGTGCTGCGCTGGGTCGAGGGGTCGAAGCGGCGCAGGCTCTCGATCGTGTCGCCGAACAGGTCGATCCGCACCGGGTCCGGCTCGCCGGCCGGGTAGATGTCGATAATGCCGCCGCGGGTGGCGTACTCGCCCGGCTCCATGACCGTGCCGGCGCGGCCGTAGCCGTTGGCTTCCAGAAACCGGATCACCGAGTCGGGGTCCACGGTCCCGCCCGCACGCAGCGACAGGCTGACGCCCTCGAACGCCGGGCGGGGCGGCACGCGCTGCACCAGGGCGTTGACGGTGGTGAGCACGACGCGCGGGCCGGACGCGGGTTCCAGCAGGCGGGCCAGGGTGGCGATGCGCTCGGACACGATCTCGGGGTTGGGCGACACGCGGTCATAGGGCAGGCAATCCCAGGCCGGGAAGCGCAGCACCTCGACGTCCGGCGCAAAGAACGCGAGCGCCTCCGCGAGACGGGCCATGCGGCTATCGTCGCGGGTGACGTGCAGGACGGAACCCTTATGCTCGGCCCGACGCCGGGCGAGCAACAGGGCGTCGTAGCCTTCGGGCGCGCCGTGGATGGTGGCGGTCATCGGGGCTGGCCCTCGCCGTCCTCGGCCGCCTGGCGAATCGCGCGCAGCATGGGGGTGTCGCAGTCAGCCGGGATCGGCTGCCGCCCGGTCAGCCAGTCCGCCAGCATGGCATCGGGCAGTTCCATGACTTCCTCCAGCGCATCGAGGTCGGCGTCGGTGAACCCGGCGATTCGGGCGCGGACGTAGCCGCCGATCAGGATGTCATTCTCGTAGGTGCCGCGGTGCGTGGCGCGGAACAGGATACGGCGGCGCCGATGCTCGAGGACCGGGCTGGGGGACGGGTCGGTGTCGGTGTGCTGCACTCTTGGGTCCCTGGCGGTGGGCTGTCATATAGCGGCGACCCTCATAAAGTCAGCCCGCCCGTGTCGCCAACCCAATCTGCCGGTCAAATCGCGAATGATCCGCTTCTCCCGCTGTTCGCCCCGGTGACCGGGCTGCGCGGCGTCGGTCCTGCCCTGGCCAAGATGATTGAGCGCGTCGCCGGCGGCCCCCGCGTGCTGGACCTGTTGTTCCACATGCCCGATTCTTATCTGGACCGCCGCGCCCGGCCGACGATCCGGACGGCGCAGCCGGGCCAGGTCGCGACGCTCGCTATCGAGGTCGTGCGGCAGGACGCGCCGGAAACCGCGCGGCAGCCGTGGCGGGTCGTCTGCACCGACGGCACCGGGTTCATGGAACTGGTGTATTTCGGCCGTCCGCCGCCCCGGACCCTGGTGCCCGGCGCGAAGCTCGTGGTGTCCGGCAAGCTGGAGGGCTTCGGCGACCGCCTGACCATGCCGAAGCCGGACCACGTCGTTCCCGCCGCCCACGCCAACCTGTTGCCCGGCATCGAGCCCGTTTGGCCGCTGACTGCCGGGCTGTTCCCGGGCCAACTTCGCAGCGCGATGCGCCAGGCGCTGGAGCGGGTGCCGGACCTGGGCGAGTGGCACGACCCGGCCCTGATGCGCCGCGAAGGCTGGCCTGGTTTCCGCGACGCGCTGTGGGCGGTGCAGCAGCCGGACGCGCTGCCGGTGGACCGGGCGCGGCGGCGACTCGCTTATGACGAGTTGCTGGCACATCAGGTCGCCATGGCCTTCGTGCGCCAGCGGGAACGGCGGCGGCCGGGCCGGGCGCTGCGCGGGCATGGGCGACTGCGGGCGCAGACCCTCGAACGTTTCGGCTTCACGCCTACGCCCTCGCAACGCCAAGCGTTGGCGGAGATCGACGCGGACCTTGCCGCACCCCGCCGCATGTTGCGACTGCTGCAGGGCGATGTGGGGTCCGGCAAGACCCTGGTGGCGCTGCTGGCCATGCTGCGCGCGGCGGAGGCCGGGGCGCAAGCCGCGCTGATGGCGCCGACCGAGGTGTTGGCGAAGCAGCACCACCGCACCCTGTCCCGCTTGTCGCCGATCCCGGTCGAGCTGCTGACCGGCTCGGTCAAGGGCGTCGCGCGGCGCAACGCGCTGATCGGCATCGCCAACGGCCGGACCAAGCTGATCGTCGGCACCCATGCGCTGTTTCAGGAGGCCGTGGCGTATCACGACTTGGCGCTTGCGGTGATCGACGAGCAGCACCGGTTCGGCGTGGACCAGCGCCTGCTGCTGGGCGGCAAGGGGGAGACGACGGATGTGCTGGTGATGACCGCGACGCCGATCCCGCGCACGCTCTTGTTGACCCAATGGGGCGAGATGGAGGTGAGCCGGCTTTCGGAGAAACCCGCCGGGCGCAAGCCGATTCGCACCACGGTGCACTCGTTGGCGACGCTTGGGGACGTGGTGGACGGCATTGGCCGGGCGCTCGACCGGGGGGAGCGGGTGTATTGGGTGTGCCCCATGGTGTCGGAAAGCGAGCTGATCGACCTCGCGGCGGCGGAGGCGCGGTTTGCAACGCTGCGGGCGCGGTTCGGCGACCGGGTCGGGCTGGCGCATGGGCAGATGGAACCGGCGCAGCGCGACGCGGCGCTGGCGGATTTCGCGGCCGGGCACATCCAGCTTCTGGTGGCCACCACGGTGGTTGAGGTGGGCGTGGATGTGCCGGAAGCCAGCATCATGGTGATCGAGCACGCCGAGCGGTTCGGGCTGGCGCAGCTTCACCAATTGCGGGGCCGGGTCGGGCGGGGGGCGGAGCAGAGCTTTTGCCTGCTGCTGCATGAGGACGGGCTGACGGACACCATGCGGCGGCGGCTGGGGTTGCTGAAGGACACGGAGGACGGGTTCCTGATCGCCGACGAGGATTTCCGGATTCGCGGCGGAGGGGATTTGCTGGGTAAACGGCAGTCCGGGCTGCCGGGGTTCCGGCTGGCGGACCCGGCGCAGCATGAGGGGCTGCTGCAGATGGCGAACCGGGATGCGGCGGTGCTGCTGGACCGGGACCCGGGATTGGGGAGCGCGCGGGGACGGGCGGTTGTTGGGCTGCTGCACATGTTTGATCGTGGGACGGGGATGCGGACGTTGGAGGCTGGGTGAAGTCTTGACCGCGCGGCTGTTAGACGTTTTTCCATGAAAGATGAATCAGCCAATCAGGCCATTTCGGCTTCTTCGCTGCTCGCCTAAACAGCATTGAGATCGGTGCCGGAGCCGCGAGTTTTGTCCACGAAAGTCAATCTCCTCGTTATCTCGTTGATTATCGTGCTCCTGCCCTGGCTGGCCTGGCGTGTGGTATTGGTACGTCGGATAGCACCGCTCGCCGTCGTGCAAATCCTAGTCGGGGTGATGCTTGGTCCCTCCTGCTTTGGGCAGCTCGCGCCGGCGCTGCACGCCGCGCTGTTCACCCGGCCCGTGCTGGCCGCGCTTGACGGCGTGTCCAGCCTGGGCGTTCTGCTCTATGTCTTTCTCACCGCGCTGCACCTCGACCTGGCCATGCTTCAGCGCGACGCTCGCACTCTGGGCGCCCTCGCTCTCGGGAGCGTCCTGGCACCGCTCCTTTTGGGACTTGGCGCCGGCGCGTGGATGCTGCACGTCGTGCCCGGCGCCTTGGGGCCGCTCGGCAGCAGCAGCGCTTTCGTTGCAGCGATTGCCATCTGCATCGCCGTTACGGCACTGCCCGTGCTAGCGGCCATTCTGCAGGAAATGGGGCTGTTGGGTGCCCGCATTGGCCAAACGGCGCTGGCGCTTGCAGCGCTCAACGATGCGGCGCTCTGGGTCTTGCTGGCTGTCTTGCTGGGGTTCACCGGGTCCGGCGGCCTCGGTGGCCTGCTTTCCTTCGGCGCGGCGCTTGCCTGGTTCACGCTGATGCTCGCCATTCGGCCTTTGCTCTCGCGACTTGCCGGAGCAGGCGATCAGACGCTTTTGGTCGTCGGGTGCTCCCTCGCGATCCTGTCGGCCTGTGTGTCAGAGGCGTTGGGGACCGGCTACCTGATCGGGGCGTTCATCGCCGGCGCGATCATGCCTGCGGCGAGCCGAAACGCGCTGCTCGGCCGCCTTGAGCTGGTGACTGCGACGGTTCTGCTGCCGTTCTTCTTCATGGCGACCGGGCTTAAAGCGGTGATCGAACCGGGGTCCGCAAGCTTTCTCGGGCTTCTCGCCGTCAGCACGGGCGCGACGGTGGCCGGCAAGCTGGCCGGCACCGCCCTCCCCGCCCGCAGAGCCGGCTTTTCCTGGGCCGAGAGCCTGTCGCTTGGCGCCATGATGCAGACCAAGGGCCTCATGGAAGTGGTTGTGCTGACCACGATGCACGATGCGGGGCTAATCGGGATTCCGGTTTTCTCCGGAATGGTTGCCATGGCCGTGGTCTGCACGGTGCTCACGGCGCCAACGGTGCGGCTATCCCAAAGGCTGGATGCTTGGCGCAAACCGGGCAGTGCTCTTGCGCACAAGACCGGCTGACATAAGC
This sequence comes from uncultured Acetobacteraceae bacterium, assembly GCA_937873175.1. GTDB lineage: Bacteria > Pseudomonadota > Alphaproteobacteria > Acetobacterales > Acetobacteraceae > CAHJXG01. The sequence continues at coordinate 45,667 of CALMVT010000052.1, forward strand.
CGGGACCGGTCCCGGGCTAACATGGACGATGCTGCGCCTAGGGCGTTGGCGGACTGATCGACTCACTCCGCAGAAGCAGCAGGCGCCGCAGCAGTTGCATCCCCTGCCCCACCCCCTGGCTTCGGCCGGTTCATCATTGCCCCCGTCATCGGGATAAAGAACACTCCCACGTCCTTTCGAGACCGGACCTTCCCGTCCTCGTCCTTGGTGTAAACATACAGCAACTGCCCCCGTTTGAACGGTTGCCCAATCGGGATCAGCATCCGGCCACCCGGCTTCAACTGCTTGAACAAATCCGGCGGCGCGTACTGTGCGGCGCAGGTCACGATGATCACGTCGAACCCGCCTTTCACCTCCGGCCAGCCGAAATAGCCGTCTCCCACCCGGGTCTGTACGTTCTCATAGCCGAGCGGCGCGAAGATCTTGCCTACTGCCTGGCCCAGCGGCTCGATGATCTCGATGGAATAGCTGTGCTGGACGATGCGGGACAGCAGCGAGCTTTGAAAGCCGCTGCCGGTGCCGATCTCCAGCGTCGTGTCGCCGGGCTGCGGCTTGCAGACCTGGGTCATGTAGGCCTGGCCAAGGTAGTCGGACAGCGCCGAGCCGTAGCCGAGCGCCCAGGGCTTCGGGTCGTCCTCGTAGGCGACGCCGGATTGCGAGCGGTGCTCGGGATAATTGTAATGGAAATACTCGCGCGGGACCTCCTGGAAGGCGCGCAGCACCGCCGGGTCGGCGGCGCCGAGGCGCTCTTTCAAGTAGGTCTCGATCCGCTGCATCGCCGCGGGCTTGCGGGCCTGGATCGCCTGGAACTGCGATTCGGTCAGGTCGGTCGGGCGCCCGGACTTGCGCATGGCCTCCATGTAGGCCTCCCGCGTCCAGCCCGGCGTCGATGCGGCCCGCGCGCGCCCGGCAAACGGCGCGGCCATGGCACCGGCCAGCACGGCGCGGCGGGTCAGGTGGTGGGGGATGGCTGCCACTGGACGGTCTTTCGGACGGAGGGATAGGCGAGATAGGTCACGACATAGAGCAAGGCCGCGATCAGCAGAACCCTGTCAAAGCCGGACTGCACGGCGACCAGGTTGGCAAGCGGCGTAGCGACGACGGAGAACGCGCCGTTCAGGCCCCAGGCCCAGGGCAGCAGCCCGCCCCCGGCGCTGCCGGCCCGGGCCAGGCCGAGCGGGAACGGCATGCCGAGCGCCAGCGACACCGGCGCCACCAGCGCGAGCACAACCGCCGCGCGCAGCACCCAGGGCAGGCCCAAGGTCGCCAGCAGAAAGGGCTGCAACCCCAGCAGGACCAGGGCGCACCAGCCCACGACCACCGCAGCCGACAAGGCGATGCCGACATGCCGCACCCGGTCGGCCAGCAGGCTGCCGAGGCCCGAGAACACCAGCATCCCGGTCAGCACGAGGGCAAAGGCGCTGGTGCGGTCGTTGAGGTAAAGGCTGGCCTTCTCGATCAGGAACATCTCGATGAACAGGAAGCCGAGGCCGAGCGAGGCGAAATACAGGATCGGTCGCAGCATCGCCGGGCGGCCGGACCGGCTTCCTGCGACTCGCGGCGCGAGCAACGGCACCGCAAGCACGATCAAGGCGATCACGACGGCCTGCAGCAGCACCGCCAGGTTGACGAGCTGCCCAACCTCGGCCTGCGGCAGAATTTCTAGCCGCTTCAGGATCGTCGGAAGCTGGGCCAGGCGCAGCACGGCGTAGTAGGATGGGCGGTCGAGGGTGATGGGCGTTAGGTTGAAGGCATCCTGCGACTCGCTGCGCTCGCCCCGCAGCACCTGCCCCGCCTCGTCCGCCACCGCATCCTCCGAACCGGCGCCGGATGTGACCTCGCCGCTTTCGAAGCTCACGGCTGGCAGGTCGTTGTAGATGCCGGCGCGGGCGGCTTCCACGTCGATTCCGGGGTAGTAGGACACGTCGAACGACCGCTCGTCACAAAAGGCGCGCACGGCGTCGATGCGCTCGGGCGTCCAAGGCTCGTTGCCGACCAGGACCCGCAGGTTCCAGGCAGAGCGGTATACCACGACATGCGCCGCGGGATCGGCGACGTGCGCACGGCGCAGCGCGTCGCGCACCGTTGCCAGCACGCGCACGGCGTAAATCGGGAACTCTCGGATCGAGACCGGGATCGACACCAACCCGCCGCGTGCGAGCGTGCTGAGATACCCGGCAATGGCCTCCGCGGTGTAGGCGGCACTGTTTGCCTCGGCCGCGTCAAGGAAATCCCCGGCGATATCCACCAGGTCGTAACGCGCGCCGCTCCACGCCGCCGCCAACGGGCTGTCGGGGGACAGGCTCACGCGCCCGTCTGCGGCCAGGGCCGGTGACGGGCCGAGGCCACGGCGCAGAGCGTCGAGCAGCACCGGGTCCGGTTCCAGCGCATCGACATGGCTCGCCCCCAAGCCGAGAGCCTGCTGCACGCGGAAGCCGCCGCCCGTGCCGGCAAGCAGGGTGCGGGCACCGGGCAACAGGCGATAAGGCAGCGCGTCGAGCGCCGCCGGGGCGTAAGCGGCGGTAGCGCCGTCGGCCTTGGGCAGGGCCGCAATGCGGTTGCCGTCGCGATACAGCCCGAGCGCCGGCGGCGGACCCGGCACGCCCAGCATGCCGGCGTTGTTGGACACGTCGGTATCGACCCGCTCCGTGAAGTCGTCGAGCAGCGCGTAGATGCCGCGCGGCGAGCGGATCTCGGCTACCTGCTTCGCGTCTGGCACGTGCAGCGGGGCGTAGATCGCCTTGAAGTCGTTGTAGTCCGCCCGTGCGTCCAACAGCAGCACGGCCTCGCTGGCGATCAGCGCCGCGAGGGCCGCGAGGCCGACCCGGGCCGGGCGCGGGCCGAACCAGGCGCTTGCGGCCAGCAGCGTCAGCAGCGCCGCCACGAGCTGGAACGGGTGCAGCACGTTCATCAATCCCAGCACCAATGCCGCCCCGGCCCCAGCCCCGGTCAGGTCGAAGCCGTAGACCCGGGCCACCCGGTCCTCGTTCAGCACAAAGGTCAGGCTGATATACAGCCCGGTCAGGAAGAAGAACGGCAGCAGCACCGCGTAGTACAGGGCGATAAAGCCGAGCTGCGGCAGGAACGTCACCGCGTTCTGCAGTTGCAGCGGGTTGAACGGGTTCGCGGTCGTGGCCTGGTAACCGCCCGCGGCGGCCAGCACCAATGCCACCGGCAGCCATGCCAGCAGCGCCGCCCCGTGCCGCACGGTCCAATCCCGCGCCAGCGCCACGGTCACGCCGCTGAGCGCAAAGCCGACCATCACGATGGAGATAACCCAGTAGCCGTACTCCGACCACTTCGCGACGGCGAAGTACCGGGTCAGCGCGATCTCATAGGCCACCGCGGCGCCCGAGATCAGGAACAAGGGCAGCAGCGACATGCGCGGACGGCCGGTTTTGGGCAAGGCCGTCATCGCCAAACAACCCGGCGGTTGATGAAGTCGTCCAGCAGGCCGTTGAAGCGCGCCGGCTCGTCCACGAACAGCGCGTGGCCGGCCTCCGCGAACAGCGCGGTTTCCGCCGCCGGGTGCTGCGCCGCAAGGTTGGCCGCTTGTCCAGCGAACCGGGGCCGGACGACATACAGGACGGGCTTGCTCACGGAATAGACTGCATCCCGCCAGTAGCTGCGCGGCATTCCGTAGCTGGCGAGGCGGGCAGCCACCTCGGGCGGCGTGTGCAGCGCGGTGTCGGTCAGGCGCGCAAGGTAAGCTTCCCCGGGTGCGCTGCGGAACATGCCCTGCACGAAGCGGCGCATCTGCACCTCCCGCTCCAGCCGCGGGCCGCGGCGCAGTGGCAGGCCGGAGGGCTTGGGCGGCGGGTCCTCGCCGACCGAGTTGTCGATCAGCACGAGGCCGGCCAGCCGCGCATCCCCGGCCTGCTGCACGTAAGCCAGGCTGTCAAGCACGCCGAGCGACCAAGCGACCAGCAGCACCGGGCGGCCGCCCAGGGCGGCGATCATGTCGCCGATGTCCTGGCCGCGGCGGGCCGGGGTGTAGCCTTCGGCCGGGATTTGGCTGCCGCCTTGGCCGCGAGGATCGAGCGCCACGACGTGGTACGTCCGGGAAAAGGCGGCGATCTGCGCCTGGAAGATCCAGGCTGGCATCGCCCAGCCCGGCACGAACACGATCGTCGGCGCCCGGGGCGGCCCGGCCTCGATCAGATGCAGCCGAACGCCATCCGACGTTGTAAAAGAGGAATCGGCCGCCCGCGCCGGCGCGGCGAGGGAAAGCGCCAGCGCCAGCAAAGGCACGAACCATGGCAGGCGGGGGACACGCATGACGTGTTATGGCCGGAAGCATCGAGACCATGTCAACCGCGCACGCCGGCGGAACGGCATTTTTCGGGAAGGTGTGCATTGAGCGAGGACCAGGACCCTGGCCGCATCCGCCAGATCGTGGCCGTCGTCATTGTGCTGGCCGTCCTGGTCGGCGGCGGGCTGTGGCTGACCGGGGCGCTGCGGGGTGCGGCGACGATCCAGGACTGCGTGGCGGCCGGGCGAACCAACTGCGCGCCGATCCGGAACTAGTGCGCGAGGTCCCGGGGCACGTCGGCAGACCGGAGCTGCAAGTCGCGCATGCCGGCGCCGATGACGACGGCGACGCCCAGCAGCACGGCGCATACAGCAAACGAAAGCTGGAAGCCGCCGACCAGCGCCGTCCGGGCCAGGCCGAGGCTGCCGAGGTCGGCCATGCCCTCTGCCCCGCCGCGCAGGGCGCCCAGGTCAACGCTGTTTGCGATCCCGGCCGCGTGCAGCCCGGCATTGAAGCGGGCGACCAAAAGCGAGCCGACAACCGTGCTGCCGAACGCCCCGCCCATCGAGCGCAGAAACAGCAGGGACCCTGTTGCCGCGCCCACGTCGCGCCGCGCCGCCGCGTTCTGCACCTGCACCAGGATGCTGGGCATCGCGGCACCGGTTCCGACGCCCAGCAGCGCCGTGCAGGGCAGCACGAGGGACAATGGCGCGCGACCGGCCAGCACGGCCAATCCCGCGAACCCGAAAACCGAAGCCAGCAGGGCGGTCAGCACGATGCCCTTGGTGCGCCCGAGCCGCCGGGCATACTGGCCCGATGCGAAGGCGCCCACCACTGTGGCCAACAGGAACGGCACCACCAGCAGCCCGGACCCGGCGGCGTCTACCCCGAGCACAAGCTGAAAATACAGCGGCAACAGGAAGGTGGCGCCGAACAGCCCCAGCGACGTGAAAAACGCGATCAGCACGCCGCGCAGGAACACCGGGTTGCCGAACAAGCGCGGCGGCAGGATCGGGTCTGCCACGCGCCGCTCCTGCCACACCAGCATGGCCAGCAGCACGACTCCCAAGGCGGCCATGCTCAGCACCGGGAATGACGACCACGGGAATTCCGTGCCGCCCCAACTCAGCATCAGCAGCAGCGCGGCGACGCCGCCGGCCAGCAGCGCCGCGCCGGCCCCGTCAATGCGCGCTTCCCGCCGCTGCACCGGCATGGTCCGCAGCGCCCGGTCGCACAGCCACATGGCCGCCAGCCCCACCGGCAGGTTGGCCCAGAACACCCAACGCCAGGACAGGTGGTCCGTCACGTAGCCGCCGACGAGCGGCCCGGCCACGGAGGACACGCCCCACATGGACGCCATGTAGCCCTGGTAGCGCCCGCGCTCCCGCGGCGAAACCACGTCCGCCACCGCCGCCTGCGCCATGGACATCAGCCCGGCGCCGCCCAGGCCCTGCAGCGCCCGCGCGGCGATCAATTGCGGCAGGCTCTGCGCAAAGCCGCAGAACATGCTGGCGGCGATGAACAGCACGAGCGCTGGCAGCAACAGGGCGCGGCGCCCGTAGATGTCTGACAGCTTGCCGTAGATCGGCGTCGCCGCGGTGCTGGTCAGCAGATAGGCGGTGACGATCCAGGACAGGTGCCCAAACGCGCCCAAATCGGTGGCGATGGCGGGCACGGCGGGGATCACCACCGTCTGGTCCAAGGAGGCCAGCAGGATGCACAGCATGATGCCGATGATCACGCGCTTGATCTGCTGGTGGCTATAGGCCGGAATGGTTTCGGTCAGTGCTGCCGGGCTTGGGTCGTCGGGGATATCGGCCATGGGCCGGGCATACTCTCCGCGACCGGACGTGTCAGCCCCGTTCAGGCCGCCGGTCGCTTGCGCGCCATGGTGTCGCGGAGCAGCCGATCCAGGATCACCGCCCGCTGCCCATAGGTGTGCTCCGCCAGGACGCGCGCCCGGGCGGCATCGCCGATGGCGCGGGCGCGGCCTGGCGTCAGGGCTTGGAGGTGCGCCGCCACCTCGGCGCCGTCCCGCGCCACCAACACTTCTTCGCCGGGCTGCAGGAACAGCTCGATGCCTTCCCACGCATCGGTGATCAGGCACGCGCCGGCGCCGGCCGCCTCGAACACCCGGGTGGCCGGGGAGAAGCCCACGGCTGCCATGCTGTCGCGCGCCACGTTCAGCACCGCGAGCGCGGAGCAGTTGAAGGCGTTGTGCTCCGCCGTGCCCACATGCCCCACCGCGCGGACGTTGCCCGGCATCGCCTTGTCGTGCCAGCCGTTGCCCCCCAGCAGAAAAGTCTGGTCGGGACAGCGCGCCGCGGCATGGAGGAAGAACGCCTCCACCCGGGCTTCCCGATCCGGCAGGCGGTTGGCGAGGAAGGCCAGGTCCGCCCGGTATTGCGGCATCGTCGGGACCGGATGGTGCGTCGACGGGTCAAGCGCATTGTAGATCGGCACGCATTGCCGCGCCCCGAGCGCCAGGTAGGCATCCACGACCGGCGGCCCGCCGCCATAGGTGAGAACCAGGTCGAGCTCCGGCAACGCGCGGCGCATGGGATGGGCCGCATCGGCGCGAATGGCGGCAAGGGTCGCTGGGGCGTCCACGTCCATGAACGCCCGGACGGCGCCGGGCCGGGCGTGCCGGAGGATGCCGGCCAACAGCTCGTCGTCGAACACGCCGACGCCGCTGGCCTTGACCACGATGTCGGCTTGCCGCGCCTCGGCCAGCACCGCCTGCACGCCGGCAATTGTCGCTGGGTATACAGTGACCTGCGCCCAGGGCGGCTGCTCGATGTCGCGATGGCTTTGCCGGTCAAAAGCGTCCGGTTCGTAAAACGTGATGCCATGGCCCAGCCGGGCCAGCGCGCCCAGAAGGCCGCGGTAGTAGGTCGCGGCCCCGTTCCAATAGGACGACAGCAGGCTTGATCCGTAAAAGGCGATGTTCATCAGGCGCTCAGCGTTTGGGGGGCGTCGAGCCGGTCCAGGATGCCGAGCAGCTCGTCCACGCGATGCGCGCAGCTATGCCGGGCGCGGATGGTGGCAAGGCCGCGGGCCGCCAGCGCCGCGGCGTGGGCCGGGTCGGCGTCGAGGGTTGCCAGATGCCGCCGCATCTCGTCGCCGTCCCGTGCCGTCAGGAAGTCCTCGCCCGGTGTGAACAACCCCTCCGCGTCCTGCCACGGGGCGGAGACCAGGGGAATGCCGCAGGCCAGCGCCTCGAACACCCGGATGGTGGGAATGCCGGGCAGCGCCGTGGCGTAGAAGTGGCGCGGCACGTGCACCGTCATCTTGTGCCGTGCGAAGACCCCGGGCGCCTGCGCGTTCGGCAGCCAGCCGCGATACCGCGCGCCGTGCCGGGCGAGCATGGCCAGGGCCGGCTCGGGGTAGCGCACGCCATACACGTCGAGCGGCAGGCCCAAGGCGGCACCAGGGGCAAATAGGAACGTTTCCAGCTCCGCCGTGCGTTCGCCGTCGCCCCAATTGCCGATCCAAACGGCGCCGGTGCGCGACTGCTCAGTGGCCGGCGGGCGGAACAGGCGGGTGTCGGCGGCCTCGTGCCACACGAACACGCGGCTGCCCCAGCCCCAGGCACGATAGACTTCGGCCAATGCCTCCCCAAAGGCGAGCACGCCGTCGTAGGCCGACAGGTCGTAGCGGCGCATGGCGTCGGCGTCGCTCACCGCGCGATGGTGGGTGTCATGGAACAACAGGTGGAACCGGTGGCCGGCGCGGCGCAGGCGGCCGATGCCGGCGACCAGCGCAGGCTCGTTCCATTCGTGCACGATCACGACATCGGCGCCGTCCACAAGCCCAGCCAGGTCGGCGCCGGGCTGGTAAACGGTGCTGGAAAGTTCGGGGTAGGCGTGCTGCCAGCCTGTTTCCGCTGCTTGGCCGCCATCGGCCCGCAAATTTTCCCGGCTCCAAGCGTCGGCCGGTTCAAAAGCCCGGACCTCGTGCCCGCGCGCCACCAGGTCGCGCAGCACGCCGCGCAGGAAATGCGCGTTGCCGTGATTCCAGCAAGACGCGAGGGAATGGGTGAAATAGACGAAACGCATCAGGCCCGCACCGCCACGCCGCGGTGCACCGCGAGCGTGCCGGCCGCCATCGCCTCGACCGTGTAGCGCCGGGCGCGCGCCTGCGCCCGCGCGGCCCAAGGTTCCGGCGTCGCCAAGGCATGCCGCAGGGCCGGAAGCAGCCCGGCCTCCTCCGCCACGAAAATCGCGGCGCCGTCCCACAACTCGCGGAACCCCGGCGTGTCAGACAGCACCAGCGCCATGCCGGACTGCGCAGCTTCCAGCACCGCAAGGCCGAACGGCTCGTAACGCGCCATCGAGGCGAACACCGTGGCCCCGGCATACTCGGCGGCGAGCGCGTCCGGAGCCAAGGTGCCGAGCAGCCGCAAATGGGTGAACCGCGCTTCGGACTTTTCCGGGCCACGGGTCGGGCCGGCGGCGAGGACCGGCACATCCAGCCCAGGCGCGGCGCGGTCGAGCCAGTCTGCCGATTTGCCGGCATCCCACAGGCGGCCGGCCGTGAGCACGCCGGGGCGCCGGGGCCGCGCCGGAACCGACCGGGCGCGGCTGCCGTTGTGCACGACTTCCATCGGCACCGGGCCGTAGGCGGCCGCAGTCGCCCGGGCGTGAGCGGCGGTCGGTGCAATCACAGCCCTGGCGGCCAGCAACCCCGCCTTCGTGGTCGTGCTGCGCCAGGCGAAGTCGTCGGGCATCGGCCCGCCATGCATCGCACGCCACCACGTCGCCACGCAGGAATGCGCGACCGTCACGACCGGCGCCGGCCAACGCGCCGCCCCGACCAGCGCCGGCGCATGCAGGTGCACGCTGCCCACGCTGGCCCGCGTCGCGAGGCCGGCCAAACGTTCGCTGGCCTGGGCAAGCTCGAAGGGCGCCGATGCCGTCCAGTCCAGCGGCAAGCCGGTGTCCACCAGGCACAGTCCAGGCACGGCTTCGGCCTCGGCGTGCTGCGCCGCGTTCGCGGACGGCCCCAAGACGGCCAGCACCGTTTGAACACCGGAACCCACTAGCCCGTCCGCGAGATCAACCGAGTAGCGCCAAATCCCGCCCACCGCATCGGTCGTCATCAGCAGCCGGGGCGCGGGGTGCCCTACCCCGTCCGGCACGCCCGTTCCAACTCCCGCAGCGGCGCCGGCCGGTCCTCCTGGATGTCGGAGAAGGATGAGAACTGGCCGAGGTAATGGGAATGCGCCCGCTCCCAGGCCGCCTCATCCGGCAGGCCGAACAGGCGGCGGTAGTCCGGCGAGCTGGGATATGGATAAAGCGGGACGGGATCATTCGCCCACACGCCGGCCGCGCGCAACCGGTCCCGCCAAGCCGTCACCAGCGCCTCGTCGTCGCCCCGCGTTTCCAGCAGGTTGGCCTGTACGAAGGGCACATGCCGCCGGGCCAGGACGAGCAGGTCCGCCAACTCGTCGGTCGTCATCCGGCAACGCTTGTCGAGCGCCGCGCGGCCGTCCTCCGTCAAGCTCTCGACCCCGGCCTCGATCGACACGCAGCCGGCGGCGCCGAGCAGGGCGAGCATGTCGGGCTTCCAAAGGTCGATCCGGGTCTGCACGCCGAACTCGACAGACCGCTCCCGCAACGCTTCAAGCAAGGGGTGCTGGGGCAAGAAAATCTCGTCGATGAAATACACGTACTCGACGCCTTGCGCGGTCAGACCGTCGATCTCCGCCAGCAAGGCAGGCAGGTTGCGCCGCCGATACTTGTCGCGGAAGTCGATCTTCGCGCAGAAACTGCACGAGTACGGGCAACCGCGCGAAGCCTCCACTTCCGCCCCCAGCTTGGCGGGAGGGCGGTCGAAGCGGTGATGGTGGTGGTGGTGCCGCCGTACCCAATCGTCGGGCCAGGCCAGCGGTCCCAGGTCGATGAAGCCCGCGGCCTGCGGCCCGCCCGCCTGCCGCAACGTGCCGCCGTCCAGCGTCGCCGTGCCCGGCACGACGCCAGGATGCCCGCCCGCCGCCAGCGCCGCCACAGTCTCCTCGCATTCACCCAGCACGACGGCGTTAACACCCAGCTTGCGCAAGGTCGCGCCCGGCGTCGCCGAGCCGTGCGGGCCGACCGCGACCGTCATACCCCCCTGCCCCGCCAGCGCGTCCAGCATCTGCCGCGGCACCCGAAGCTCAGGCTGCGCACAGCGCCAGAACAGGTAGCTGGGCGCGGTCGTGACCGCGGTCATGGCCGGGCCGAATGCCCGGACCTGCTCGGCCATCTCCGCATAGGACTGTCCCATGAGGTGGCCGTCGAGCAACAGCACCTGGTGCCCGTCCCGCTCCAGCAGGGCGCGGCAGTAGCCAAGTTCGAGCGGCAGATGCGGCTCGCGGCAGCCGAAGTAGATGCTGCCCTCAAATGTCCAAGGCGGGTTGAGCAGCGCCACCCTCATGCGGCGTCTCCGGCGACGGTCGCCGGCTCCCGCCGCGGGCGTTCGGTCGCGATCCACTGCGCGAGCCGCTGCAAGCCGTCGCGCCAGCCGATTGCCGGGCCCAACCCCAAAGCGGCCGCAGCCCGGCGGGTGTCGGCCACGAAATACCGCTGGTCGCCTGGCCGCCAATCCGAAAAGCGCAGGTCGGCGGGCCGCTCCGTGAGTTCCGAAATCTCGGCCAGGATCTGCAGCAGCGTCACGGCATTGGCCGGACCGCCGCCGAGGTTGAAAGCCTGGCCGGAAACGGCGGCGATGCGCTTCCACGCCGCGAGATAGGCATCCACCGCGTCATCCACGTACATCACGTCGCGCACCTGACGCCCATCGCCGTAGATGCTGATCGGCCGCCCGGCCCGGACGGAGTAGAGAAAATGCGCGAGCCAGCCCTGATCCTCCGTGCCCAACTGGCGCGGGCCGTAGATGCAGCTCATGCGCAGCACGCAGGCGGGGACGCCGAAGCCGCGGGCGTAGTCCAGCACGTACTGGTCGGCCGCCCCCTTCGAGCAGCCGTAAGGCGTGTAGAAGCTGAGCGGCCGATCCTCGCCGACGCCGTGGCGGCGCAGTGCCGGGTCCTCCGGCAGGTAAGCGTCACCGTCGCGGGCCAGCCTGATGTCGGCCAGGTTGCCGTAAACCTTGTTGGTGCTGGCAAAGACGAGCGGCGGCGGTGCGGGCTGTTGGCGCAGCACTTCCAGCAGGAACAGCGTCCCCCGCAGGTTGATGTCGAAATCTTGCTCCGGCTCGGTCAGGCTGGTGGTGACGGCGACCTGCGCCGCCAAGTGGAACACCGCGCAAACGTTGCTCGCAGCCTGTTCCAGCTTGTCGCGGTCGCGCAGGTCGGCGATCATCGCCTTGATGCGGTCCGGGTGGCGGCGGCGCAGCCAGGCCAGGTTGGCCTCCACGCCCGGCCGGGCCAGCGCGTCGTAGATCAGCACATCATGACCGTCCCGCGCCAGCCGGTCGGCCAGGTTGCTGCCGATGAACCCGGCGCCGCCGGTGATCAGCACGGGACCATGCCCGGAGCCAGGCACCCTCATGCGACGAGGCCGCGCCGCTCAAGCTCCCGCCGGGCGTCCTGCACGCGGTCCTCCGCCTGCTGCTGCCGTACCCATTCGGCCAGCTCGCCCAGGCTGTCCTCGAAGGAACGCCGCGGCTCGAAGCCCAAAACCTCGCGCGCCAACTGGATGTCGGCGAAGCAGTGACGGATATCGCCGACGCGGGCCTTGCCCATCACCTCCGGCGTCAGATGCGGCACGCCCATGGCGTCGGCCAGCGCCGCGCCGACCTCGGCGATGCTGACGTCCTGCCCGCTCGCGATGTTGAACACGTGGCCCGGCGCGTCAGGGTGTTCCAGCGCCAGGATAAAGGCGCGGGCGATATCCTCCACGTGGATGAAGTCGCGCCGCTGCGCCCCGTCCTCGAACACCAAGGGCCGCTCGCGGTTCTGCAGGCGGGACGCGAAGATGGCGAGCACGCCGGTGTATGGGTTGGACAGCGCCTGGCCCGGCCCGTACACGTTGAACAGCCGCAAGGCCACGCCCTGCATCCCGTAGGCCGGCGCGACCGTCAGCGTCAGGCGTTCCTGAACGTACTTCGTCAGGGCATAGACCGAGGCAAGGTTGGGCGGCTTCCATTCCGGCGTCGGCACGGGGGTGAGCGCGCCGCCGTCGGGTCCCACGGGGTCCCAGCCGCTGGCCAGGCGATGCGCCGGGCGCACCGCGTCGTCCACGCGTGCGCCCGTGCTGGTCCGGTACAGCCCTTCCCCGTAAACGCTCATCGAACTCGCGACGACCACGCGCGCCACCGGGCGGTCGATCAGCGCCTGGAACAGCACGGCGGTGCCGTGGTCGTTCACCGACACGTATCGGTCGATGGCATACATGCTCTGTCCCACCCCGACCTCGGCCGCGAGGTGGATCACGTTGTCCACGCCGTCCAGCGCCGCCGAAATCCGGTCGAGGTCGCGCACGTCGGCGCGGATCAACTCGACATGGTTCAACACGCCGTCCCGCACGGCGCCGCGGGTGTGCACCTGGTCGATCAAGCTGTCGAGAACGCGGACCGCGTAGCCACGCTGCAGCAACGCCCGCGCCACGTGGCAACCAATGAACCCCGCCCCGCCCGTAACCAGTACCCGACCCGACATGCGGCTTTTGTCCTCCAAAGACGTCCTCAGCAGACCAAGCCGACTCGGTTTGCCAAAGTCTCAAACGACTACAAACCCTGACTTGCTCCGCCGCTACGCCTCGATGGTCTCACGTTTTCGCGAGCGCGATGAAATTGGCGCGGTTCACGGGGTTTCCGGCGGGCTTTGCTCCGCCTGGACGAAGCTGACCAACTCCGCCCCGTCGTCCACCAAGTCGCCCGGCGCGGCGCGGAGCGCGCCCACGATGCCCGCCCGCGGCGCCGTCAGCCGCATCTGTACCTTCATCGCTTCCAGCACGATCAGCACGTCGCCCTGGGCGACCGAGTCTCCCGGCCGCACCAGCACATCGACGATCCGGCCCGGCATGGGTGCCAGCAGCCGGTCCCCGCCTTCAACCTCGGCCTGCGACGGCGCCAGCGGGTCCACCAGGGTCAGCGGGTAATTGGTCCCATCCAGGATAATGGTCAGCAGGTTGCCCGTCCGGACAACCGGAGTTGTGCGGCGCGTGCCGTCCATCGCATCGCCGGCTATCTCCACCGCGCTGCCGGGTAGATCGAGCCGGACCGAGGCGCCCGAACAGAAATGGGCTCGCACGGCATGAACGGTGTCGCCCTCTGCCAGCAGCATGTCCTGGTAGCCGTCGCCGTTCATCCGCCAGGCAGTCGACAAGTTCCAGGGCGAGAACGGGTCATGGCTTCCCGCCACCGCCGTCGTCCCTGCCCGGTCCTGCAGCACGCGCATAGCCGCGGCGGCCAGCGCCGCCGGCGGGGCCGGCTCGCGGCGCGGCAGCAGGTCGGCGCCGTGCCGCCCGATGAACCCGGTGTCCAACTCGGCCGCGCCGAACGCCGGGTGGGCGGCGATGCGGCGCAGCAGGCCGAGGTTGGTCTGCACGCCCACCACCTGGTATTCCGACAGGGCATGCGCGAGCCGGCGCACCGCCGCGGGCCGGTCGCGGTCCCACACGATCAGCTTGGCGATCATCGGGTCATAGTGGACGCCAATCGCATCGCCGGGCCGCACGCCGGTATCGACCCGCACGTGCGCGCCCTCGGCCGGGGACTGCAGGTGGGTGAGCGTGCCCACGGCGGGCATGAAATCGCGGTCGGGGTCCTCGGCATAGACCCGGGCCTCGATGGCGTGGCCGCCGATGCGCAACTGGTCCTGCGGCACAGGCAAGAGCGCCCCGCTGGCAACCAGCAACTGCCATTCCACCAAGTCTTGCCCGGTGATCATCTCGGTGACGGGGTGCTCGACCTGCAGCCGGGTGTTCATCTCCATGAAGAAGAATTCGTTGCCTTCAACAATGAACTCCACGGTCCCCGCGCCGACGTAGCCGATGGCGCGGGCGGCGGCGCAGGCAGCTTCTCCCATGCTGGTACGCCGCGCCGGGTCCATGCCGGGAGCCGGCGCTTCCTCGATGACCTTCTGGTGCCGACGCTGGATGGAGCAGTCGCGCTCGAACAGGCTCACGGTGTTGCCGTGGGCATCGGCGAACACCTGGATTTCGATGTGTCGCGGGCGGGTCAGGTAACGCTCGATCAGCACGGTGTCGTCGCCGAAGGAGGAGCGCGCTTCCCCCATGGCCAGCGCCAGCGCCGCGTCGAAACCGTCCGCGTCGTCCACCACCCGCATGCCCTTGCCACCGCCGCCGGCGCTGGCCTTGATCAACACGGGATAGCCGATGCGCGCGGCCTCGCTTGCCAGGTGCGCCGGGTCCTGGTCCGCGCCGTGGTAGCCCGGCACCAGCGGCACGCCGGCCCCCTGCATCAGCGTCTTGGCCGCCGACTTGCTGCCCATCGCGCGGATCGCCTCGGGCGGCGGGCCGATGAACACGATGCCGGCGTCGGTGCAGGCTGCGGCGAACTCGGCGTTCTCGCTGAGGAAGCCATAACCGGGGTGGATAGCCTGCGCGCCCGAGCGCCGGGCGGCGTCGAGGATGCGGGCGATGTTCAAGTAGCTGTCCCGCGCCGGCGCCGGGCCGATCAGAATAGCCGTGTCCGCGGTGGCGGCATGCAGCGCGTTCGCGTCCGCCTCCGAGTACACCGCCACCGTGCGGATGCCGAGCCGCCGAGCGGTGCGGATGACCCGGCAGGCAATCTCGCCGCGGTTGGCGATCAGGATCGTGTCGAACATGCCCATCACATCCGGAACAGGCCGAAGCCGCCGGCAGCCCTTCGCTGCTCGGACCACGTTTCACTGGGCGCATTCAGGCTGGCGGACAGGCCGAGGCCGAGCACCATGCGGGTATCGGCCGGGTCTATCACGCCGTCGTCCCACAGCCGCGCGCTGGAATAGTACGGGTTGCCCTGCGCCTCGTATTGCGCTTCGATAGGTGCCTTGAAGGCGGCTTCCTCCTCTGCCGACCAAGGCTTGCCCTGCGCTTCCAGGTTGTCCCGCCGCAGCGTGGCGAGCACGGAGGCCGCTTGCACGCCGCCCATCACCGAAATGCGGGCGTTGGGCCACATCCACAGGAACCGCGGCGAAAAGGCTCGGCCGCACATGCCGTAATTGCCCGCGCCGAAGCTGCCGCCCACGACCACAGTGAACTTCGGCACGGCCGCGGTGGCAACCGCCGTCACCATCTTGGCGCCGTCCTTGGCAATGCCGCCGCTTTCGTATTTCCGGCCGACCATGAAGCCGGTGATGTTCTGCAAAAATATCAACGGGATGCCGCGCTGCGCGCACAGCTCGATGAAGTGCGCGCCCTTTTGCGCGCTTTCGCTGAACAGGATGCCGTTGTTGGCGACGATGCCGACCGGGTAGCCCCAGATGCGGGCGAAGCCGGTCACGAGCGTAGGGCCATACAAATGCTTGAACTCGTCAAGCTCCGACCCGTCCACGATCCGCGCGATCAAAGCGCGCACGTCGTATGGCTCCCGCACGTCGGCGGGCACGATGCCATACAGGTCGTGCGCGGGAAACAGCGGCTCCCGCGGCGGCCGGATGTCGAGCGTAGGCCGCTTCACGCTGTTTAGTCCCGCCACGATCGACCGGGCGATGCCGAGCGCGTGGGCGTCATTCTCCGCCAGGTGGTCCGTGACGCCGCTGACCCGGCTGTGCAGCTCGCCGCCGCCCAGCTCCTCCGCCGTCACCACCTCCCCGGTCGCGGCGCGCACCAAGGGCGGGCCGGCGAGGAAGATGGTGCCCTGGTTGCGCACGATCACGCTCTGGTCCGACATCGCCGGCACGTAGGCGCCGCCCGCGGTGCAAGAGCCCATCACCACGGCGACCTGTGGGATGCCTGCGGCGGACATCTGCGCCTGGTTGAAGAAAATGCGGCCGAAATGGTCGCGGTCGGGAAACACCTCGTCCTGGTTCGGCAGGTTGGCGCCGCCGCTGTCCACTAAGTAGATGCAGGGCAGCCGGTTCTGCTGCGCGATCTCCTGGGCGCGCAGGTGCTTCTTCACCGTGATCGGAAAGTAGGTGCCGCCCTTCACCGTGGCGTCGTTCGCCACCACCACGCATTCGCGCCCGGCGATGCGGCCCACGCCGGTGATGATGCCCGCGGCTGGAATGTCGCCGCCATACATCCCGTGCGCCGCCAGTTGCGACAGCTCAAGAAATGGGCTGCCGGGGTCGATCAGCATGCGCACGCGGTCCCGCGGCAGCAGCTTGCCGCGCCCCGTGTGGCGCTGCCGCGACGCCTCGCCGCCGCCCAGCCGGATCTGGTCCACCACCCCGCGCAGTTCCTGAACCAAACCCGCCATGCGGTCGCGGTTCGTCGCGAACGCGGGCGAGCGCGGGTTCACGCCGCTGTCCAGCACCGTCATTCGGGCATCTCGTGCAGCATGGAAGCCGGCGGCGGCGCGGCGGGATCGGTCATCCCGCCCTTTTAGCGGCCCAACTGCCCCTGGAGCAACGCACGCGCCGCGACGGAGAAATCCTTGTCGCCCATCCCAAGCTCGGCCAGCCGCGCGTAGGCCGCCCGCGCGTGCTCGCCCAGAACACCCGCGGCGGCGCTCGCGGTCGCGGCTTCGGTCGCAAGCGTCAGGTCCTTCAACATCAGCGCGGTGGCGAACCCAGCCTGGTAGTCGCGGTTGGCGGGCGAGGCCGGCACCGGGCCGGGGACGGGGCAATACGAGGTGAGCGCCCAACACTGCCCGGACGACGCCTTGCTGATGTCGAACAGCGCCTGGGCCGATAGGCCAAGCTTGTCGGCCAAGGCGAACGCTTCCGACACGGCCAGCATGGAAATGCCGAGGATCAGGTTGTTGCAAACCTTCGCCGCCTGCCCGGACCCGGCGTCCCCAGCCAAGACCACCGTTTTGCCCATCGCCGAAAGCACCGGCTGCGCCCGCCCGAACGCGGCCTCGGTGCCGCCAACCATGAAGGTGAGCGTACCCGCCGCGGCGCCGGACACGCCGCCGGACACCGGGGCGTCCAGCATGACGAAGCCACGCGCCTCCGCCTGCCCCGCCATGTCCCTCGCGGTGGAAACGTCGATCGTCGAGCAGTCGATCAGCAGCGCGCCCGGCGCGGCCCGCGCGAACACGCCGTCCGCCCCGGTCAGCACCTCCCGCACGTGCCGCCCGGCCGGCAGCATGGTGACGACGATCTCGGCCCCGTCCGCCGCGTCCGCCACCGATGTGGCCTTGCTGCCGCCGGCCGTAGCCAGTGCCGTGAGGGCCGCGTCAGCCAAATCGAACCCGCGGACGCTGTGCCCGGCGCGGACCAGGTTCGCCGCCATCGGGCCGCCCATGTTGCCCAGCCCGATGAACCCGACCGCTGCCATGCTGCGCTCCTGCTGACGGAACAAGACGAGTGCCTCCCTTAGCGCGAAGCAGATCTCCGGGCCAGCGGCAAGCTTAGGCAGGCGCAAGCGAGCGCTACGGGCAGCGTGAGTCCGCTGGACTTGAAGCTGGTCTCCGGCTACGCGATGCGGTCGGGACGGGTGAACACCTCGAACCCGTCATCCCGCGCGATGCCGGCGACCGTGATGCCGGCCGCCTCTGCCACGCGGAGCGCCAGCGCCGTGGGCGCCGACACCGCAACCAGGACCGGGATGCCGATGCGCGCGGCCTTTTGCACCAGTTCAACCGAAACGCGGCTGGTCATCACCAGCATGCCGGCCGCCGGGTCCACGCCCGCATGGGCCATGGCGCCGCCGAGCTTGTCCAGCGCGTTGTGCCGGCCCACGTCCTCCCGCACCAAGGGCGCTTGGCCGGGCTGCACGAACCCGGCGGCGTGAACCGCCCGGGTCACGCGGTTGAGCGCCTGCGCCGGGAACAGCGAGGCCACCGCCGCCTGCACCTGCGCGGGCGAGAACCGCAGACCGGGCGGCACGGGCGGCGCGCCGCGCATCGCCTGGCCCAGGCTTTCAAGCCCGCACATCCCACATCCCGTGGGTCCCGCCATCTGGCGCCGCCGGGCTTCAACCGCCCGCATCGCGGGCGCCGCGATCCACATGCGCAACTCGATGCCGTGCGCCGCGGGGACGATCTCAAGCTCCTCGATCTCGGCGGCACCCGAGACGATGCCCTCGGTAACGCTGAAGCCCACGGCGAAATCCCGGAGGTCTCCGGGCGTCGCCATCATCACGGCATGGGCGATGCGGTTGTAGGAAAAGGCGATGGCCGTTTCCTCCGGCACCATCCGGTCGCCGGAGGCCGATGCACCGTGCCGCCAAGCAACCGTCCGGCGCCGTTCCGCAAGCACCGGCACAGCAAGGGGGGCGCCGGAATGGGAAGGGTCCAACAATCCGCCTCCCATGTCATTGCGTCGATAGCCGATCATTTGGAGATCATATGGCCGCACGCAAGAGAGACATACCTTGCCGCATGGAAACTGCATGCCGCGCAGGCTTGCACCGCCCGTCAAGAATGCTGACTTATGCCGCATTATGTCTGCAAGGAGCCACTGCATGCCCGCATTATCGGTCCTGGATCTCGCCCCCGTGCCGCAGGGATCGACGCCCGGCGATGCGCTGCGCAACGCCCGCGACCTGGCGCAGCATGCCGAGCGCCTGGGGTTCCGGCGCTACTGGCTGGCCGAGCACCACAACATGGTCGGGATTGCCAGCGCGGCGACGGCGGTGGTCATCGGCTTCGTCGCCGGCGGCACCAGCACGATCCGGGTCGGCTCCGGCGGGGTCATGTTGCCTAATCACTCGCCCATGGTGATTGCCGAGCAGTTCGGCACCTTGGAGTCGCTGTATCCCGGCCGCATCGACCTGGGCCTCGGCCGGGCGCCGGGCACGGACCAGCGGACGCTGCGCGCGTTGCGGCGCCCGGCCGGCGCCGACGATTTTCCCCAGGACGTACTGGAACTGCAGGCATTGCTGGGTCCCGTGCAGCCCGGCCAGGCGGTCCAGGCGGTGCCCGGCGCCGATACCCACGTCCCGCTCTGGATCTTGGGGTCCAGCACCTACGGCGCGCAGCTCGCCGCCATGCTGGGCCTGCCTTACGCCTTTGCGTCCCATTTCGCGCCCGATGCGCTGCATCAGGCGCTGGCGACCTATCGTGCGCGCTTTGAACCCGGCCAGATTGAGCGCCCGCACGCCATGGTGGGCGTGAACGTGATCGCCGCCGACACGGATGCGGAGGCGCGGCGGTTGTTCACCTCGGCGCAGCAAAGCTTCGTCAACATGTTCCGTGGTACCCGCGGCAAGCTGCTGCCGCCGATCGACGACATTGAGGCATACTGGTCGCCGATGGAAAAGGCGCAGGCCAGCGCCATGCTGCGCTGCTCCATCGTGGGCGGGCCGGACACGGTGCGGCGCGGGCTGGCGCAATTCGGAGAACAGACCGGTGCCGACGAGCTGATGGTCGCCTCCGCCATCTGGGACCATGGGGCGCGCAAGCGGTCCTATCAGATCTTGGCTGAAGCCCACGCCGCGCTGTCACCCGACCGGATTGCCGCATGACCGACGACCCCGCCGGTGTACCGACCAAGCTCACGGCCTCGAAGCAGCGATGGGCGCAGGAAGGCCGGTTCCTGACCGGCCACACGACGCGGTCGGAAGCGGAGCGGCTGCCGCCGGGCCAGCATTTGGTGACGAACTGGCCGGTGCTGGATTTGGGCATGCACCCGGCCATCCCGACTTCGCGCTGGCGTTTGGAGGTGTTCGGCGCGGTGGAGCGGCCGATCATCTGGGATTGGGCTGGGTTCCAGGCGCTGCCGCAAACGCGCGCCGTGTCCGACATCCACTGCGTCACCACCTGGTCCCGCTACGACAACGCTTGGGATGGCGTGCTGACCCGCGACCTGCTGCAAGCCGTGGCGCCGCGGGCCGAGGCGCGGCATGTCGTGCTGCAAAGCTTTGACGGCTACACCACCAACCTGCCGCTCGCCGACTTTGCAGCGGAAGGCGCGTTGCTCGCCCACCGCTGGCAGGGCGAGCCGCTTGATCAGGTGCACGGTGGGCCGGTGCGGCTGGTCGTGCCCCATCTATACTTTTGGAAAAGCGCAAAGTGGCTCCAGCGCATCGAGTTCCGGACCGAGGACCGCCCGGGGTTTTGGGAGGTGCGCGGCTACCATAACCGCGGAGACCCTTGGGCCGAACAGCGCTACTCCGAGGAGTAGCGTCACCCCGCCTCGCGTTAATTAAGCCGCCATGCCGGGATTACTCCCGGCATGGCGGCTGGCGACATTGTGGCGCCCCCTGGATAGTGGGGTGTTAGGTTGTGGCGTTTGCCGATTTGGTCTTCTTCTTGGTGGCCGGGCTTGTGGCGCTGAGCGTCTTGGCCGCTGCGCTGCGGGTTGCCGGGCTTTTCGCGGTCTTCATGGTTTTGGCGGCGGCTGTTTTTTCGGATGCGGCCGCTTTGGGCGCCGCGGCCTTCTTAGCCGCCGGCTTTGCCGCGGCAGTGGCTGGGGTGGCTGCTTTCGCCGGTGCGGCCTTGGCCTTGGCTGGGGCGCGGACGGCCATGGCTTGCGCCCGCGGGCGCTTTGTTGTCTTGTCGTCGTTCATCAGGGATGCCTTCCTTGACGGGGTTTCATGACGCACGTCGCGGGGCACGGCGAGGCGCGGCGCGATGCCGAGCGAATCGTTTACGTACCGACCGGATTTACGTCACGCGGCGCTGGGGTTGCTGTCAATGAAAACCAGCATTCCCTACAATTTTCGACATAAACTGCGAGTCAACCCCGTCCCGTAACTCCGGCCCGGCGGCATCCTGTCGGACCAGGCATGCGCGAATACCATTTTGTCCGCGGCCGTTGATGTGAAATCGCAACAATTCCCTATTCAGCGTTGAGCAAGCGGCACAAACGTCAGGTTCTCCGGACCGACATAGTTCGCGGCTGGCCGGATGATCTTGTTGTCCACGCGCTGCTCAATGACGTGCGCCGCCCAACCGCTGGTGCGGGAGATAACGAAAAGCGGCGTGAACATCGCCGTCGGCACGCCCATTTGGGCGTAGGACACCGCGCTGAACCAATCGAGGTTGGCGAACATGCGCTTGGTGTCCTGCATCACCGCCTCGATTCGCTCCGCCACGTCGAAGCGCGTCATGCTGCCGGCCAACTGGCTCAGCCGCCGGGCGACCTCCTTGATTACGACGTTGCGGGGATCGGATACCGTGTAAACCGGGTGGCCGAAGCCGATGATCACCTCCTTGGCTGCGACCCGCGCCCGGATGTCGGCCTCCGCCGCATCGGCCGAGGCGTAGCGTTGCTGGGTTTCCAGCGCGGCCTCGTTGGCGCCGCCGTGCTTCGGGCCGCGCAGCGCGCCGATGCCGGCGGTGATGGCGGAATACATGTCCGACCCCGTGCCGGCCACGACGCGGGCGGTGAAGGTGCTCGCGTTGAACTCGTGTTCCGCATACAGGATCAGCGAAGTGTGCATCGCCCGGTCCCATTCGGGACCGCAGGGCTTGCCATGCAGCAAATGCAGGAAATGCGCGCCGATGCTGTCATCGTCGGTCTCGGTCTCGATGCGGCGGCCGTTCTGCGTCCAATGGAACCAATACAGCAGCATGGAGCCGAGGCCCGCCATGAGCCGGTCGGCGATGTCGCGGGCGCCGGGCTGGTTGTGGTCCTCCTTTTCCGGCAGGGCGCAACCGAGCGCGCTGACCGCCGTGCGCATCACATCCATCGGGTGCGTCGCGGCCGGCAGCGCTTCCAGCACTTCCTTTACGCTGGCCGGGATGCCGCGCAGCGCCTTGAGCTTCGTCTTGTAAGCGCGCAACTCCGCCGTATTGGGCAGCC
Organism: uncultured Acetobacteraceae bacterium; assembly: GCA_937873175.1. GTDB lineage: Bacteria > Pseudomonadota > Alphaproteobacteria > Acetobacterales > Acetobacteraceae > CAHJXG01. The sequence continues at coordinate 67,662 of CALMVT010000052.1, forward strand.
AGCCATAAACCAGCAGGTGAGCAATCTCCTCGAACTCACTGGTTTCGGCCACATCCAGGATGTCATAGCCGCGGTAATGCAGGTCGTTGCCGGTGCGGCCCACGGTGCAAAGCGCGGTGTTCCCCGCGACGATGCCGGAAAGGGCGACGGACTTCTTTGCCTTGGGCGCCCCTTCGGGCGACGGCTTCGGGCCAATTTGGGCTTCGGACACTTTCCTCTCCCTAAAATATACCGGGCTTGCCGGCCTGGACCGTGCCTTCGGGCATGGCAACGTTGAGACGGTGCAGCGTGCCGGCGGGCAAGCTCGGCAGCTCTTCGCAGGCTTGCAGGAAGCGGTCGGCTTCGGCGGGCGTGATCAGCCCCTCGGTCATGATGCGGAACTTGCTCACGTAATCCGGGCGCGTCCAGGGTGTCGCGCCGTTCGGGTGCGCGTTGGCGACCGCCATCTCGTCCGCGATCACGCTGCCGTCCTGCATCCTGATCTCGATCCGGCCGCCAAAGGCCAGGTCTTCATGGCGACGCGCATGGTAGCGCTCGGTCCATTTCGGGTCCTCGACGGTGCGGATCTTGTGCCACAGCGCCACGGTGTCCGACCGCTGCGCCCGTTCCGGCGCGTAGGAGCGGACGTGGTGCCATTCGCCGTCCTGCAGCGCCACGGCAACGATGAACATGATCGAGTGGTCCAACGTTTCCCGTGACGCGTGCGGGTCCATCTTCTGCGGGTCGTTCGCCCCGGTGCCGATGACGTAGTGCGTGTGGTGGCTGGTCTCGATCACCACCTCCTTCACCGCGTCCCAGTCCTTCACCCGCTTGCCCATCCGGAAGGCGAGATCGATCAGCGCCTGGCTTTGATACTCCGCCGAGTGCTGCTTGGTGTAGCTGTCCATGATCGCGCGCTTGGCCTCGCCCGGGCCGGGCAGCGGCACCTGGTAATGCGCTTCCGGGCCGTTCAGCATCCAGGCGATCACGCTGTCCTCGCCCTCGTAGATCGGGGACGGCGCGCCTTCCCCGCGCATGGCGCGGTCCACCGCCTCAACCGCGAGCTTGCCCGCATGGGACGGCGCGTAGGCCTTCCACGAGCTGATCTCGCCCTTGCGGCTTTGCCTTGTGGTGAAGCTGACATGCGCGGCTTGCTGGACAGCCTGATAGATCGTAGCGGTGTCCAGCCCGAGCAGCGTGCCGATGCCGGCGGCCTGGGCCGGGCACAGGTGGGCGATGTGGTCGATCTTGTGCTCGTGCAGGCAGATGGCGCGCACCAAGTTGATCTGGATTTCGTAGCCGGTGGCCAGCCCGCGCAGCAGGTCGGCGCCGGACTTGCCGCAGGTTTGCGCGACGGCCAGGATGGGCGGGATGTTGTCGCCGGGGTGGCTGTAGTCGGCAGCCAGGAACGTGTCGTGCATGTCCAGTTCGCGCACCGCGGTGCCGTTGGCCCAGGCCGCCCATTCGGGGCTGACCCGCACGTCGTCACCCATCCCGAACACGGTGGCGCCGCCCTCCCGCTTGTGTCCCAACGCCATGTCGCGGGCGCTGACGCAGGAATGGCGGTTGACGCTGGCAATGGCCACGGCGGCGTTGTCGATGACCCGGTTCACGATCATCTCCGCGGTCTCGTTCGGCACGGCAACCGGGTCGGCGGCAACGGCGGCGATTTTCCATGCCAGTTGGTCCTCCCGTGCCAGCTTGGACTTGGACGGATGGACGCGGACATCGTGCGTTTGCATGGTGCGGCTTCCTGGATGCTTGCATGTGGCAGGGCGCTGGTGGAATCCGGTCATAATGTCGCCGGGCCGGCTCGGCAACATAGGACATACGAAAGACTCGCCCTGCCGCGGGTCCGCTGCCAAGACCGGCTGCAGTCCAGCCTGACGCGGAGTTTGGGTTGATCCCGAGCCTGCCTGGCCCAATCTGCCTCTTGACCCTGGAACAGACAGGATCGAGCCTGCAGGCCCCACTCCGGCACAAGAGGTCCGTCGTGCCCGACCAGACACCGCCCATTCGCTGGCAGCCGGATCGCACACCATCTGCGCCCCCCTGGCCCGTGCCGCCGCTGTTCACTGCCATGGGGCGCGGCTTGCTCGGGCGTTGCCCGGCGTGCGGGCAAACCCACTGCTTCGACGGCTACTTGAAGGTGGTGCCGGCCTGCGTGGCGTGCAGCGCCCCGCTGGGCCGCTTCCGGGCCGACGACGCGCCGCCCTACTTTACCATCTTCATCGTGGGCCACATCATCGTGGGCCTCATGTTCTGGTTGGACGGAGCCTTCAAGCCGGACCTTTGGGTGCAGGCGGCCATCTGGTTGCCCGTCAGCTTGGTCCTGACCTTGGTGCTGCTGCGGCCGGTCAAGGGAGCGACGCTCGGGCTGATGCTGAAGCTAGGCATGGCCAAGTCGGACGACGAGTGAGCGAGGACTCGGCCCCGGTCCATCCCAAGGGCCTCGACCGCGTCGTTCTGGCGGGAGAAGCGCTCACGCGGCTCAACCCGCTGTTGGACGCTGACCGGGCGCAGGCGGTTGCCGATCTGGAGTTCGAGAACCAGTTCCAGCTTTGTGGCACGTCCGAGCGGGCGGGCGCCCCGGGTCCCTACGTGCTGCACCTTTCAGTGCAGGAAGGGCGGCTGGTGTTCGACGTGCGGGACGCCGCCGACGAGCCGCTGCAGATGCTGGTGCTCGCGCTTGGTCCGTTCCGTGGGCTGATCAAGGATTATCAGCTTCTGGTGGACAGCCACATGCTGGCGGTGGAGGAAGGCCGGGAGCAGCGCATCCAGGCCATCGACATGGGCCGCCGCGGCCTGCACAATGAGGGCGCGGCCCTGTTGCGGGAACGCCTGGATGGCAAGGCCAGCATCGACCACGAGACGGCGCGGCGGCTGTTCACCTTGGTTTGCGTGCTGCATCAACGTATCTAGCGGGCGCATCTAGGAACCCACATGAAGATTGACGGCACTCCCTACCGCGCCGTTTGGGTGGACGAGGGCGATCGGTGGTCGGTCCGCGTTATCGACCAAACCAAGCTGCCATGGTCCCTGGACTTCCTGCGCCTCACCACGCTGCGGCAGGCCACCCATGCCATCACCAGCATGCAGATCCGCGGGGCGCCGCTGATCGGGGTGGTCGCGGCCTATGGCCTGGCGCTGGCGCTGCGCGACGACCCCGGCACGGACGCCATGGAGCGGGCGGCGGCGCAGCTTGCGGGCACGCGGCCCACGGCGATCAATCTGCGCTGGGCGCTTGACCGCATGCTGACCCGGCTGCGCAACACGGCTGCCGGGCAGCGCGCCGCCGCCGCCTACGCCGAGGCCGCCGCCATCGCCGAGGAGGACGTTGAGCAGAACGCCGCCATCGGACGGCACGGCCTGCCGCTGATCCAGCAAGCGGCGGAGGCAAAAGCTCCATCGGGACCGCAGGCAAGCCAGCCGGTCAACATCCTGACGCATTGCAACGCGGGTTGGCTGGCGACGGTGGATTGGGGCACGGCGCTGGCGCCCATCTACATGGCGCACAATGCCGGCGTGCCAGTGCACGTTTGGGTGGACGAAACCCGGCCGCGCAACCAGGGCGCGGCGCTGACCGCTTGGGAACTCGGCAAGCACGGCGTGCCGCACACGGTCATTTCCGACAATGCCGGCGGCCACCTGATGCAGCATGGGCAGGTGGACCTGGCCATCGTGGGCGCCGACCGGGTGACGCGGACCGGGGACGCGGCCAACAAGATCGGCACCTACCTGAAGGCGCTGGCGGCCCACGACAACAAGGTGCCGTTCTGGGTGGCCGTCCCGTCCAGCACCATCGACTGGACCGTCTCGGACGGCGTGCGCGAAATCCCGATCGAGGAGCGCGACGCAACGGAGGTCACGACTGTGACCGGGCGGGGAACGGATGGCCGCCCCGCCACCGTTCGGGTCACGCCGACCAGCAGCCCAGCCGCAAACCCGGCATTCGACGTTACCCCCGCCCGCCTGCTGACCGGGTTGATTACCGAGCGCGGACGGTGCGAGGCAACGGCCGAGGGGCTGCAGGCGATGTTCCGGGACCGGGCATAACCGCCGCCGCCGCCGCTTCGCGCCGCGCCTAGTCGATCGCGGCAGTTGAAATTGTTGCAAAACCATGCCATTAGACCGTGCATGGTTCTGCGCGGCTTGTTGATCCTGCTCGTGCTGGCCGCCTGCGCAACACGCCCGGCGCCTTCCGTGCCGGCCGCGGCAAGCGCCGAGACCGCTGCAACGCTGCTTGATCAGCACGTCGCCGATTTTGCCCGGCGGCCATTCGAGCCGTTTTCCCGGGCGAACGCGGTCGGCATTGCGTTGCGGGAATGGCGCGGGTTCGGCGCCTTGGTGGACGACAACCCGCCGGACGACAGCCACCCCATGCCCCGCAACTTGCGCCCGGACAAGCAGCCGGGCTTGTGGCAGCGTGTGGGCGAGTATTGGTGGCTCGGCCAGGATGCCGGGTCGCGGGAAAGCGGCTGGACCAGCAAATATGACGAGTTTGGGCAGCTCTACCAAGGCGATGCCCCGGCATGGTCGGCGGCGTTCGTGTCGTATGTCATGCGCGTCGCCGGGGCCGGACGGCGCTTCCCCTACTCGCCGATGCACGCCGACTACATCAACGCGGCCGTACAGGGCAGCGGCGTGCTGCGCGCGGAGCGTACTGAAATCTACGCCCCACTGCCTGGCGACCTGATCTGTGTCGCCCGGAACCGCACGCGGCGCATGCGGTTCGAGGATTTAACTGGGGCGCGATTTTTTGGGCATTGCGACATCGTGACGGTCGCGGCGTCCGGCCAGCTCACAACGGTCGGGGGCAACATCGACGGCGGCGTCACGATGAAGCACGTGCCGACGACCTCCGCCGGCCTGTTGTCCGATGCGGACGGCCGCGCGGTCGATCCGCGGTATGACTGGTTCGTCGTGCTGCGCGTGCTTTACGACGAGTAGCCGCTACCGCTGCTGCCAGGGCAGCGCGTCCGCCTTCCAGCCGGCGACAGTGCCACGGTGGCCGTTCTCGTCCGGCGGCCCCTCAAAGCCGTCCGCGATGTTGTAGGCTTGGGGGAAGCCGGCCGCCTGCGCCGCCCGCGCAGCGGCAAGGCTGCGGGCGCCGCTGCGGCACAGGAAGTAGATCTTGTGGTCCGGCGTCAGCCCGGCCTGCTTCATCTGATCAACGAAGCCCGCATTGACCTGCATCGACGGAAAAAGCTGCCAAGGGATCAGCACCGGCTGCTTGTCAGCCACCGAAAGGTCCGGCAGGCCGACATAGGCCCATTCGACATCCGTGCGGACATCCACGATCTGGGCGTCCGGATCAGTGCGAAGCGCGTCCCAAACCTGCGTCGGGCTGATGTTCTCGACCATGCTGCATTCTCCCGTCGCGCCGAAAATGCCCCAGCGCGCCCGAAAGCACAAACTGCCGATGCCGCTGTTACCCGGTGACCATCGCGTTGATCAGCCGCTCATAGCCGCGCAGGTGGTCCTCCATCCGCAGATGCCGCTCGGCCCAGGCCCGGGCGCCACGCCGCAGCCGGGCAGCCAGCGCGGTGTCCTCAAGCAACTCTTGGATGCGCGTTGACAGGGCGGTTGAATCGAGGAATGGCGTGAGCAGGCCCGTTTGGCCGTGGCTTACGAATTCCTGCACGGGCGCGGTGTCGCTGACAACAAGGGCGCAGCCAATGGCGAGCGCTTCCCGCAGCGACCACGACGCCACGAACGGGTAGGTGAGGTAAACGTGGGCGTCCGAGCGCTGCAGCAGGCGCACGTAGTCGGCATAATCCATCCGGCCACAGAAATGCACGCGGTCCAGGTCGAGCAACCCGCCGACCTCCCCCATCAGGTGTTCCCGCCAGGTGCCGTCCGGCAAGCGCGCGCCGTAGCTCACGCCGTCGCTGCCGACCAGCGCGACCTGCACGTCCGGCCGTGCCCGCAGCAGCGAAGGCAAAGCGCGCATCATGACGTGGAAGCCGCGGTAGGGCTCAAGGTCGCGGGCGACGTAGGTGACGAGCGTTCGGCCAGGCGGCACGACGATTTGGCCCTGCTGGAAGACGGTCTGCGCCGCATCAGGCGCCGGGCAGCAAACGTCGAGGTTGACGCCTTCTGGCAGGACATCAATACGGCTTTGCGCCCATTCGGGATAGGTGGACCGTTGGAAATGCGTCGGGGTTATGCCGCGCCCAGGGTTGTCGAGCGCCAGCAGGTTAACCGCGTTCTTGGCGCGGACCCGTGCCAGGCCTTCGGGGGGCGTCTGGAATTCGGGATCAAAGTTAACGTCGAAACCGCTGACATTGTAATAGAATTCGTAATAGCCCAGACTCGGAACGCCGGGCCAGACGTCGCCGAGGTTCAGCATCTCTCCCCAGCCATGATGGCCGATGATGACGTCGGGCCGGAAACCCAGCGCTTTGAGGTTTGCCGCCACCTGCGCGACGCTTTGCGCGCGAACCACCGCGTGGTCGAACTCTTGCGCGTCGCGGTGGGTGGCCGGATTGAGTTCGCCCGGTCCGCGGTAGGTCGCCTTGCGGACGCCGGCGATGAAGTTGGCGTTCTCCTGGGTGATGAAGATCAGTTCATGCCGGTCCATTGCCGCCAGATGCCGCAGAACATGCAGGAACTGGCCAGGAAAGTTCTGGTGGACGAACAGGAAACGCAAGGCAGGCCGCGTGGGTCAGCGGCGGCGGGTCGGGGCCGGAGTGCGTTTGGCGGCTTTCGGCGGGATGGCTACCGGTTCCGGGATGGCCGCCGCCGCTTTCCGACCGAGCTTTGCAGCACCGTTCTTGGGCTTTGGCGCGTCAAGCGTCTTTTGCCGTCCGTTTTGCGGGGGGGCGGCGGACGCCACGGCCCGGCCCTGGCCGCGCTTCGGCGCAGCCGAAGACTGCGCCGAAGTGTCATGGGCCGAAGCCTGCGCCAGCTTCAATGGCTCCAGCATGACCTGGAAGGCTTCCAAGGGGGACAAGCTGGGCGCCTCGCAGGCTTCCCCGTCCGACACGGGGCCAATTTCCGTGCCGTCCACGAACGAGGCTGAAACAGACAGCTTATGCGTTTTGGCCGCAGCGCCCCGCAACCGCACGCGCAGGCCCAAGATGGGCAGCGACATGCCACGGCTGCCGCAAAACTGCCCGCCCTCAGACCAAGGGGACTGCCAGTTGCGGCCCAGCACCGCCTGGTACTCGATATCCGAAGCGGCAACGCCGCCGCTTGGCATCAGTCCGAACCCCTCGATCCAGCGCTTGCTGCCGCGTTCGCCCATCCAGCGCCCGAGTCGGCCGGCGACGTCGCCCCGTCCGTAGACATGGGCGGCGACCTCGATGTCCTTGCCCTGCACGGGGGGCGCCTCCGTGCGCTCCGGCGTGGGGTCGGCGGCGGGCCGCGCCGGCACTGCCGGGCCTTGTGCGTCCGCTTCGGTCAAACGGATGACCTGCAGCTTCGGGGCGTCCTGCTGGCCGGACGGGTCCTGGTAGATCGTCACGAGCACCGGGGCGGCGCCGCCCGTCACCCGGACCAAAGCCGCCCCGTTGCCGCCGCCGAGCCAGCCGCCGGCGTTGAAGCCGCTGATGTCAACGGTCCCTTTTGTGCCGGCGGACGCCGGCGCCGGCGAAAGCCGCACGCCGGGCAGCCCCGTCACCGCGTCAGGCGGCGGCGCCCCAGGCGCGTTGAAGACGCAGAACAACCCGGCGTCCAGGGTCATCAGATGCGCGGACACCTTGAGCTCGGTGATCATCTTGGATGCAGCAGTGCTGGACATCGCTCTCTCTCATGCTCGTCGCCATTCGGCGCAATGCGGATTCGCAGGGTTCACGAGGATAGCGATGGCGCGAAGAAGGGTGCAAGTCGTGGTTGTGAAGTTCCGGACCGAAACACTCGTTGCGGGGCGTGCGGTTGCAGCGCCAGCAGCGCGTCGTTCACCGACCGCGCCGGCAAGCCGAGCGGCAACAGCCAGCCGCTGCCGGTGTGGCGGATGCGCTCGGCCTGCGCACCCAGATCAAAGGCCGCGACCGCCAATCCGGCCTCCCAAGCACGGCTCAGCGCAAAACACCAGGTTTCCGGCCACACCGAGGGCAGGAAGGCGAGATGAGCGGCCTGTTGCCGGATCAAGGCGGCCGCGTCGGCCTCGGCGTACTCGCCGGTGATGAACACCGGGCCGGCATCCAGCATCCGCATGTCGTCGGCGGTGTAGCCCACCACGATGAACTCGATGGGCAGCGACCGTGCCCGGGCATCCCGCGCGCAGGCCAACAGGACCTCGTAACCCTTTTCCAACCCGATTGCCCCAACGACGCAGACCCGGCGGACGCCGCCGGGCAGCATGGGCACAGTTGGCGAGGCGGCAGTATCCTCCCAGCTCTGTACAACGGGCACCACGCCAGGAAAATGCCGCCGGATGCGCGCAGCCGCGTCCACGGACGGGGCAATGACGTGCCGGGCCGACTTCAGATCGGCAGCCGAGCGCGCCAAGAGCGCAGGCACAGTGATGTCCTCATGCAGCATGCTGCCGAGATCGGCGACGCAGGCCTCGCATCCCGCGACGTCAGGCTCTCCGCAATAACGCCGCCCTGTGCTGACCAGCGCGATGCGCGGGCAGAACCAGGCGTAATCGTGCACAAACAAATCGATCGGCAGGCGAAGCAGGCGCCGCAGCCCGAGCACCGCGTGGTCGTGGCCCAGCAGGTGATGCAGTTCCAGGTGTCGCGGCCGGTCGGGACGCAGCAGTTGCGCAAGCTCCGGCAACTCGCCTGGCATGGCATAGGTCAGGTTGGGATACCGGGCGTCGGCGGCCTCGACCCGGCAGGTATTCCGTCCCGGCGCCACGGGACGCAGCATGATGGGACGCAGCCCGGCCGCCGCGTGCGCCGCGCTGCGCTCTGCCACCACGCGGTCCACGCCGCCGCCGCCGGCATGGGTGACCATGATCACCGCACCCGCACGGGACCGTCTGGCGGCCCAGCGCAGGGCGTCGATGCGGCGCCGGGCAGGCGCCAGCGGGTCGGCGGCGATGTGGGCCGCGATCAGCGCATCGTAGCCAGGGTGCAGCCGGTTCAGCACGACGAGGTTGCGGCGCATCAGGTGGGTTCGCGCCGCGCCGAACGATTGCCCGCCGACATGGGCCACAAACACGCCTGGCGCCGCCACGCTGCGCCACCCGAGATGCCGGGCGCGCAGGCACAGGTCGTTTTCCTCGCCATAGCCCTGAGCGAAGCAGTCCTCGCGGAACAGCCCGGTTTCCTCCAGGCAATCCCGCCGCAAGTAAATGCAGAACCCGACGCCGGTGGGGATGTCGGCAACCGCATCGGCGTTGGCCTGCTGCGCCAAGGCATCGGTGGCGACCGTGGCGGCCAGGTCCGGAACGGGGTTGCCGCCGTCCGGGTCCGGGTAGCTCAGAATGGTGGCGTCGTTCGACAGCGGCGTCACGGTGCCGATGTCGGGCGCGGCATATGCGGCCGCACGCAAACGGTCGAGCCAACCCGGCGGCACCAGGGTGTCGCTGTTCAGCAGCACGGCATCCCGGGGTGCGCAGGCCCGCAGTCCGGCGTTCGCCGCAGCGGGGAAGCCACGGTTCTCCGGCATCCGGACTAGGCGGATGCGCTTCCCTCGCGCGAGCGCCTCCAGCGCTGCCACCAGGTCAGGTTCGGGCGAGGCGTCGTCGACCACCCAAACGCGGGCGCCGCGCGGGACCGTCGCCAGCACCGAATGGAGGCATGCCAAGGTCTGCGCCCGGCCACGATAAGCCGGCACGACCACATCGACCGGACGCGGACGCGCAACAGGCCGGGCGGCGCGCGGCACGGCGGCGTCGGCCAGCATGGGGGCGTGGGTTGGAGCTGCCGCGGTACACTGCACAGCCCGGGCGAGGGCTGCGGCCGTGCGCGCTTCCATGGCTGGATCGATGGGACTGCCAACCAGGTGCTGCCCGGCCGGGGTGAGCACGGACACCGCGCCGCCCTGCGCAATATCCCCCGCCGGCAGCGTGAAGCGGCGGGGACGCGCCAATGGCCGCTCGGAGGCCACATCGGCCGCAGGCGTCGTCGCCGTGACTGCCCGCCCTTGGATGGTAAGCACCGGATCGCGCTCCGGGTCGGCGGGATGCCAGGCCCAGCCTTGCAGGCCGCACTCCCGGGCTTCCACCATCCCTTCAACCGCGATGATCCCAGCTATGCCGAGCGGGCTGCCCAGGCAGGGCGTACCGTCGCAGTCCACGTCCAGCACGCCGGCCGCGTGCCACCCTGCGGGCAGCCGGGCCTTGCCGCCGGACCACGCCGGCCGCACCGCCACGCCGTCCAGCCTGAGCTGAACGGTGCGGGCCATGCCGACATGCACCCGGCCGTCGCCGTCCAGCCCGCACCATCCCGGCAATCCCGCCGAGCGCGCCACCGC
>CALMVT010000053.1:0-5562 GCA_937873175.1 uncultured Acetobacteraceae bacterium
TGCCCTGCGCAAGCCGTGGACGGTCGAGCAGTTCCTCGCCTGGGAAGATCGGCAGGAGGGGCGGCACGAGTTCGATGGCACCCGGATCCACGAGATGACCGGCGGCAGCCGGGCACACCAGCGCATCGTGTCCAACCTGGTCCGCATGCTTGAGGACGCCCTGGACCTGGACCGCTTCGACGCGGTGCCCGAGATGCGCCTCGATGTCGGGGGCAAGATCCGGTATCCCGACGTTTCGGTGGTGTCCGGCCGCATCGCCGATGCCGTCCGCACGCTCCATGACGCCCTGGTGCTCTTCGAGGTTCTTTCCGACGAAACGGCCTCCACGGACCGTATGGAGAAGCGCGACGAGTATGCCCGCCTGCCTGGCTTGCGGCGCTACGTGCTGCTGGAACAGGGCCGGATGGTGGCGACCGTGCTTGAGCGCTCCGAGGGCGGCTGGTTGGAAGCTGGGGTGAGCTCGGGGACGCTGGACCTGCCTGAGCTGGGCATCGCTCTTCCACTCGCTGCGCTCTACCGGGGTGTCGGGATCCAGTAAGGGCGTGCCCGACGCCGGCATGACCTGAACCTTCGCAAGGCAGCGCTGCCGAGGCGGAGGCGCTGACAGGTGCCTTGCGAGCATTCCGCAACTGCTGATGCTGACGTCCTCCCGTTTGCGCCCCCATGGGCGAACGTGCCGTGACCCGAAAGGAGGGCGCATGAGCACGAAACAAGAGGACCGGCTGGCCAACCTTGAGCAGGCTGTCCACGGCATCGCGGGCGCCCAGAAGAACCATGGCGACCTGCTGCGCATGTTGGTCGAGGGCCAGCAGGAGATCGTCAAGCTGCTCACGCCGGAGCCGAAGGACGGGCCGAGCTTGGACGAGCTGCTGGGCCACGTCATCGGGCAGCAGACCGAGCTGCTCGGCTACGCGCGGCAGATCGTGAAGTCGCAGGCGCAGATGGAGCAGAACCTGCCGGGCGACGTCGTGCGCGCGATCGGCGCCGAGAAGGCCGCCGGCGTGGCGAGCAACGGAGCCGCACGGGAGGGCCGCCGGCCATGATGCCGTTCCGCAAGATCTCGGCCGCCAGCAAGGGCCACCTGATCCGCAAGTACTTCACGGAGAACACGCCCGAGCCGATCCATGATCCCGTCCTGACTGCGGGACGGCGGCTTGAGCCCGGCGAGCGGCTGACCGCCTACTACACCGGCCGCGACAGCCGGGCGACCTGGCGGCCGGACATGTCGCTCGCCGCCGCCCAGGCGCTCGGCATCGACCCCACCCGGATGCCGCGTGACAAGGAGATGGACCGGCTGTTCGAGGGCAAGCGCGCCGACACCGGCGAGGCCTAGTCGCGGCACGAGCGCAAGATCAGCGCCTACGACTTCACCTTCTCGCCGCACAAGTCGGTCACGCTGGCGGCCGAGTTCGCCCAAACGCCGGCGGAGAGTGCGGCCATCTGGAACGCGATCGACCGGGCCAACGACGCGGCCATGCGCTACATCGCCCGCGAGCTGGGCTGGGCGCGCAAGGGCCATGGCGGTGAGGACGGCGCCGACCCCGGCGAGGTGGGCTGGGTCAGCTTCCGCCACCACACGGCGCGGCCGACACTTGCGGTGCAGGACGGGCCGGGGGGCGCCACCTACCTGGCCGACGCGCCGGTCGGCGGCGACCCGCACGCCCACATCCACAACGCCCTGTTCAACATGGTCGTGACCGAGGACGGCCGCATCGGCTCGCTCGACACCCAGCGCCTGCAGTCCCGGGTGCTGGAGTTCGGCTCCTACGCCCAGGCCCGGCTGGCCGACGAGCTGCGCCTGATCGGCGCACGGGTTGCCTACGACAAGGACGAGAAGGCGGTCGTGCTGACCGCGATCCCGCAACACGCCAACGACGCGTTCAGCAAGAGCAGCAAGCAGGTGCTGCGCGGCGCCAAGGCGTTCGCCGAACGCCAGGGCCTCGATTGGGGAAGCATCTCGGCTGATAAGAAGTTCGAGATCCTGCGCGAGGCCGGTGTCGCCGAACGCCTGGCCAAGCACGCCGGCAAGGGCGACCGCGAGCTGTGGCGCGAGCAGGCCGAGGCGATCGGCTGGGCGCACACCATGGTGCTGGAAGGCATCGACCATGCCAAGCTCGCGGACCAGGATCGGTTCGACCTCGCCTACGCCTTTGCCGCGCGGCATCTGGAGAACGAGTTCCACACCGCCGCGGTGATCGACCATGACCGCCTGCGCTACCATGCCGCCCGCGCGCTGATCGGCACGGGCGTCAGCGGTCCCGAGGACATCGACCACGTGGTCGAACTGCTGCACGCCCGCGGGATCGAGCTGCGGGGCGAGCACGTCGCGCTCGTGACGGGGATCACCGACGAGAAGGTGCGCGTCACCAACACGGCCCAGGTCAGGATCGAGGAAAGCTTGGCCCTGGAAGCAAGGCTGGCAGCGCTCGACACCTCGGGCGCGCTGTCCACCCAGGCGATCCGGGCCGCGGTCGCCGCTTCCGGCCTCGACTTCACCACTGAGCCGGACCATGGCAAGGCGCAGCTCGCCGCCATCCATGCCCTGGGCCAGGGCGGCGCGTTGACCGTGCTGACCGGCGTGGCCGGGTCGGGCAAGACGACGCTGCTGCAGCCGCTGGTCGCGGCCTGGCGGGCGGACACCCGCTACGACCAGGGCGGGCGGGAAGTGGTGGGGCTCGCCACGGCCTGGAAGCAGGCGCGCGAGCTCAAGGGGGCCGGCATCGAGCAGGGCTTTGCCATGACCCCTCTGCTGGCGGTCGTCGACAGCGGCGAGTTCCGGCCCACCCGCAACACGGTGCTGGTGGTCGACGAGGTGAGCCAGGTCGCGCCGCGCGCCATGCTGCGGCTGCTGGACCTGCAGGCCCGCACCGGCATGACGATCAAGGCCTTGGGCGACCGCGAGCAGGCGCAGGCCATCGAGGCCGGCGACACCATCGAGATCATGCGGCGCGTGCTGCCCAAGGCGGCGATGCCGGAGCTGCTGACCACCGTGCGCCAGGAGACCGAGCGCGGCCGCGCCATCGCCGGGCTGTTCCGCGGCACAGAGCTCGGGCCGGACGCCACGCTGGAGGAGCGACGGGATCATCACCTGGCCGAGGTGACGCGGGCGCTCGGCATGAAGCGGGAGGACGGCACGGCCATGCTCGTCGGCGACGACCATGACCAGGTGGTCGGGCGCATCGCCGACCTCTACATGCAGTGGCGCGACCACCTGCGCGCGTCGGGCTCGGGACGGCAGGTCACGGTGTCGGTGCCGACCAACGAGGACGTCGCGGACGTGAGCCGGGCCATCCGCGAGCGGCACAAGGCACGCGGCGAGATCCGCGCGGACGAGGTGGCGTACAAGGCCGTCGACCAGCGGGGCGAGATCTACACTTTGCCGATCGCGACCGGCGACCGGCTGCGGCTGTTCCGCAGCACCTGGGCGCGGATCGACGGCCGCGGCGGCTGGATCGGCAACAACGGCAACGTGGTCGAGGTGGTGGGGCGCACGGACGCCGGGCTGCGGCTGCGGGACAAGGACGGCCAGGTCGGCGACGTAGAATGGCGGCGCCTGTCCGACCCGAAGATCGGGCGGCTGCTGCTGGGTTTCGGGGACGCGCTGACCATCGACGCGGCCCAGGGCATCACGTCGGGCGAGCACATCGCGGCGTTCCCGCGCGGCACCGCGGGCGTGACCGGCTTCAAGGCCCATGTCGCGGAAAGCCGCGCCAAGGGCGCCACCTGGACGATGATCGCCGAGGGCGCGCTGCACGAGGCGGTGAAGCGCAGCCGCGCCCTGGGCGACGCCTCGCCGGTCACGGAGGGCGACCTGTGGGACCGGGCTGCGGCCGACCTGGCGCACAAGCCCTACAAGGCGCTCGGTGTCGACCTGATCCGGAAAAGCCGGGACTACCTTGCGGAGGCGGTGGACGGCTTCATTCGGCAGAGCCATCGCTTCCAGGCCATGGAGGCAGAAGGCAGGGACCCGGGCCTGGAGGCCCGCAAGCAGGTTCAGGCCCGGGCCGCGGACCAGGCCGTAGCCCGGAACGGGATGGCGCTCGGCGGCATGCTTCGTCAGAACGGCGCTGCTCTGCGTGAGGTGGGGCAAGAAGCCGCGTCCCTCGAACGCGGCGGGCGCGTGCAGGCCTTCGTGCGGCAAATCGGCGAGCCGAGGCAGCCCGGCGAGAGCAGGGGCGAAGAGGTGCGTCGGCTGGTTCAGGCCGAGGCCGGGCGCAGGACCATAGCCCCACATGCTGCCAGGCTCAACGCGGTAGTCCAGCACAACGCCGCTGTCGTGCAAGGGCTGGGCCAAGACATCGACACGCGCCTGCGGGCGGCATGGGCTGGGGCGGAAGGTGTCGGGGGGCGGGTGGAAGAAGCAGCTCTCAAGCCGTCCTCCTCGCCGTTGCCAGGAATGTAGCTCACCGACAAAGCGGGGTGGCCAGGGAAAGCCGGACCAGTTTTTGCATAATGCTGATACAAGCGTCATCGCCCCCGGGCTTACCTCCAGTCGGGGCCAGGCCAAATGAGGCATTCAACTTCGCCGGCATCTCCGATGGAGGTAGAAGCGACACATGCTGGACACATCGCGCCTGCTCCTCCGCCCGCCCCATGCCAGCGATGCCGAGGCGTTCTTCACCTTCCTTGGCGATGCCGAAGCCATGCGGTTCACCCACCACCACACTTCGCTCCGGGAGTGCCGCCGCAGGCTTGCGGCTTTCGAGTGGAAGCGCCGCCAACAGGGGTATGCGCCTTGGGCCATCGTCAGGAAGGACGACCAGCAGCTGGTGGGCTGGGGCGGGCTGTATGAGGACCCGTTCGCTCCGGGTTGGGGGGTGGAGCTGGGATACTCCGTCCACCCTGCCGCTTGGGGCCAAGGCTACGGAACGGAACTGGCGTGCGCGTGCATGGCCTGGGCCGACGCTGCGTTGAAGCTGCCCGAGGTGCGGGCCTTCGCACATCCGGAGAACACCGTTTCCCAGCGCGTGCTGACCAGGGCGGGGTTCATGGCGGTTCGGTTCATCCCGAAGATGAACCGGCTGCTTTTCACACGGGTGCCTGCTCGGAACCTCTGATGTCAATCTATCCACGACGTTCGAGGCCGCCAGCGATGCGTCTGGTGTGGGTGGCGGAGTTGACATTGCTATTCGACCGGCGCGATTGGCCGCTTCGCGCCTCATTGCCGACATTGGCTGAATGCTGCGCCGGCCCCGAAAGCCGTCATTGGGCCAGCCCAGTCTCAATGCTCCGGTTCAAATTTGCCAGGCGGCAAAGCTGGCTGCGGGCGTCTGTCGCTGGACAGACGAATCATCATCTTTCAAACTTGCGACTGTCCTGGCTCGGAGAGTTGCTCGCGTTCTAGGTAGCGCGCAAAATCAAAGGCCAACATGGTTAAAGTCCAGAGAGATCATTTTTTTCGGGCCGCTCTGGAAATTGGCCATAACGGCGAAAACGACACGCTGCCTTATGATCTAGATGCAGCTTTCATCAAAGACAAGGCTGTTGACCTCGCGGCGGTTTGCCTAGCGTTGTTTCAACGCGTCGAAACGGGCGCCGTTGGAAAACCGACCAATTTTATGA
>CALMVT010000053.1:5572-6039 GCA_937873175.1 uncultured Acetobacteraceae bacterium
GCCTCAGTATCGGTTCGGAGCGCCTGCTCGTTCCTTCCGGGCCGCACGGGTTTCGTATCACGACCAAAATACATCCATTCTGGAACCTTTATCTGAACGGCCTAGGGTTGGCGGTCGCTGAGGCAAACGAAGAGAAGCGCAGCGCTCGGGCACATTCTTACCGGCTCGCAGCGCAGGGGCCGGGCTTTTTCAACGGAACCAAATCATGGCGCGCATACAAGCTCGCCACGTTACGCGAGCCTGGCCTGAGCGACGATCGGGCCGTTGTCATCCAGACCGATGTGGCCAGCTTTTATGAACATATCTACCATCACCGGCTGGAGAACGTCGTCAGAGATCTGGCACCCGCAGGATCGACGATAGCGATGCAGATCGACCGCATATTGAACAAGTTGGCGGCGGGACGCTCGTTTGGCTTGCCGGTGGGCGGCCAGTGCGCACGCAACCTAGTGGTCAGAATCTAACGC
>CALMVT010000054.1 GCA_937873175.1 uncultured Acetobacteraceae bacterium
CGGCTCTACACGGAGGAAGGGCTGACCGTGCGCAAGCGCAAGTCGAGGCGGCGCGCGGTCGGCGCCCGCGCGCCGCTGCCGGTACTTGCCCTGCCGAACCAGCGCTGGTCGCTTGATTTCGTGCATGACCAACTCGCCGGCGGCAGGCGGTTCCGCGTGCTGAACGTAATGGACGACGTCACGCGCGAGTGCCTGGCGGCGGTGGTGGACACGTCGATCTCGGGCAAGCGGGTGGCGCGTGAGCTTGCTGCTCTTGTCGTCCGATGGGGCAAGCCGGGCGTGATCGTCAGCGACAACGGCACCGAGCTGACATCCAACGCGGTGCTGTCTTGGGCGGGCGAGGCCGGGATCGACTGGCACTACATCGCACCAGGCAAGCCGACCCAGAACGGCACCGTCGAGAGCTTCAACGGCCGCATGCGGGACGAGCTCTTGAACGAGACGCTGTTCACGAGCCTGGCCCATGCCCGCGAGGTGGTTGCCGCTTGGGCCGACGACTACAATGCCGAGCGGCCGCATACGCGGCCGGGCTCAGGCCGGCTGCGACGCGGCCGGTTGCAACCGTCGCCGGTGAGGGCGACAATACACGCCGGTCTCTGGTCGCCACTGGATGAAAGTTGGGGGTCAGGTCACAGTTTGAACTTTATACGGCCAGTGCCGCGGTTGGAAGCTGCTCGGCGCGGATCGCAGTGGGTGGACGGAAACCGTGCCGCTCAATGAGCCGAGGCGCGTTGTAGGCATCCTGAAACTCGGACCCAGAGCAAGTTCTCCTTGAGCGTGCGGATGAAGCGCTCGGTGCAGCCGTCGCCCTCGGGCGCGCGGACAAAAGCAGGCGAGCTCTCGACGCCGAGGGGTCCGGTAAAAGTAACGAGCTCGGCAAAGACGAACGCGTTGATCGGCGTCTTCTCGCTCGGCCTGATCACAATGGTGTTGCCGATGGCGAGGGCCGCGCTACACTCTGGGTCTTTGCATTCAGGGTCGGACGGCACCGCCGCCCACAAGTTGGTCGTTCCACACGAACGCGGCTTCGGTTTTGATCTGCTCCGCCGTGAGCTCCGGGAAGCAGATGTCTTCCAGCTTTCCGTCATAGCGGACGTAATCCGCCGTCGACCCCAGCGTCTTCGTTCCCTCGACCGGGAAGAAGGTGGTGGGCTCCGCATAGTCGTAGACCATCAGGAACTGGCCGGTCGCCCGGGTGCCGTCAGGCAGCTCGACGCCCGGGGGGCACGCCGTCCAGGTGTGCGGGACGCCTTCGGGGATGTCCACAAGCGCCCCGTGTGGAATGACAAAGATATCCCCGTTCAACTCCACCAAACCGACCCCGCCTGTGACCAGGATGCGCTCGGCCAGCAGGTGCCGGTCCTCGTCCCGTTCCGCCATCGTGACATGCACGTGCCGGGGCAGCCGAAGCTCGTGGTTGAAGGGGATGAAGCCGAATTGCCCACGCTGGGTCGAAGGCACCGTCAGGGTGCCGCCTGGATACAGCTCGTGCATCGTCAGCGGGATGGTGGCGAACGGGGTCTTGATTGTCGCCCCCGCCCCGTGGGTGATCCGGCAGCCGTTCGGCAGCACGAACCCGATAGGCTTGATGTCAGGACTGGTCACGGTAAGCCTCCAAGTTTTGTCCCCGGGTCGTCGGGGGTTCGAGCATTCGGTCCGGTCCGCCCACAGGCCGGTGGGTCACATGCTAAAGAATGACCGTCGAGATCCAAGGCATGGCCGCGATGATGATCGTGCCGATCAGCAACGCGGCCATGTAGCCGACAATCGAACGCATGCCCCGATCGGGGTTGCGGCGGTTAACCGCGCAGGCAGCGAGGAAGGTCGGAATACCGCTTGGCAGGCTCGTCAAGAACGTTGCCAGGACGGACGAGAAGCTCAACTGCGTGATCGCCCAAGGGGCCCGCCTCACGGACCTCACACTCGGCGCGAGCCTCATGCAACTAGGATATGGATAACTGGAAGCCGGCAAAGGCCACCTACATGGCGCGAGCTGCCCGACCACCGAAGACTGCTTCCATTTCCCGCCGAAAGCCCACGACCGCGTCGGTCTTGTCGATCAATACATCTGTCCATCGCACGCACTCCCCGGCAGGCACGTCTCGATTGAGCGTCACGTTCTGCGCCAGCCCGAGCGGCAGCAGGCCGTTCGCCAACGACGTTGCGGCAGGAAGTTGCTTGCCCCAGACGCAGAACCCGCCTTCCCCGTCCAGCACGTCACCACGCCGCAAGTCCTTCTTAGCCGCAGCCGCCACGTCTGCGTTGAAGCAGATCGGCGCCCCTGTGGGTTGGCGGTGCAGCGCGGCCCACGCCACGGAAACGCCGAGTTCCAGCCCGCTGAAATGCACTGGCCGATACAGCGCCGCGTAGCGCCCCGAACTGTCCGGCAACATGTGGTATTCGCGGAAGCACGCCCGCGTGTAGTCGTTGTCCTCCGCTGCCTCCACCACGACGAACGTTCCATGGCTGATCGCGTGCGGCACTGCCGAGCCGTCGCGCGCCAGCGAGGACACGCACTCGGTCACTCCGGCTTCGTCCAGTTCGCCGCCGTGTGCCCGCGGACGGCACACCTCCGACAGGTCGTAGCGCGACGCCGGCGGGAAACGCAGCCCGTCCGCCTGCGCACGCAACCCGGTCGCGTTGCACACCGCTGCCATCTCGATCGCCGACTTCGTGCCATCCACGAAGCTGTTGAAGATCTTGGGATTGATCGAGGATCGCTCCTCCACGTCCACGAGCCCGCCAAGGTTGTCGAACACCGTGTCGGGCGTGGATTGATGGAGGCGTGGCAGGTAGCGCGTGCCCTTCCCCGCCGCGACCACCCGCAGGCCGCACGCCCGGGCCCAGTCCACGTGCTCGCAGATGATCGCCGGCTGGTCCCCCCAGGCAAGCGAGTAGACCACCCCGGCCGCCTCTGCCCGTCGTGCGAGGAGCGGGCCGGCCAGCACGTCCGCTTCCACGTTGACCATCACGACATGCTTGCCCGACGCGATGCTCGCCAAGGCCAACCGGATGCCGGTGCGCGGGTCTCCTGTCGCCTCGATTATCACCTCGATCCCCGGCGCACGGATCAACGCCTCTGCGTCGTCGGTGAGGAACGTGCTCCCGTTTCGCAGCGCCGCCTCCAGCGACGGGGCCGCATACTGTTCCGCCGGCCAGCACGCGCTGCCCAACTGGGTGCGGATGCGTTCCACCCGCAGATCCGCCACGGCAGCGACGTGCATCCCCTCCGTCGTCCGCGCTTGGGCAAGGAACATCGCGCCATACTTGCCTGCCCCGATCAGGGCCACCGTGATCGGCCGGTTCTCCAGCTGGCGCCGCTTCAACAATGTGCTCAGGTTCATCGGTTCGCAGGTCCTGGTCAGGCATGACGCGCTCGGCGCCAGCGCCGGTAGGGTGATGCAGAGCGTCGCCTATGGATTGGATCAGTGGCGCGTCTCGGGCGGTGGCACCGCGAGGTTCACGTTGACCGTCTTGGTTTCGGTGAAGCTGTCCAGCATGCCTTCCAGCGACATTTCCCGGCCGATGCCGCTCTGCTTCACCCCGCCGTAGCTTTGCCCGAGCATCTGCCCGCCCCCCTGGTTCACCTGAACCCAGCCGGCTTCCACCTCGTGCGCCGTCCGCAGCGCCTGGCCGATGTCGCGGCTCCAGACATAGGCCGCCAAGCCGTAGTGGCTGTCGTTGGCCATGCGGATCACCGCCGCCTCGTCCTCCCAAGGGATCGCCACCAGCACCGGGCCGAAGATCTCCTCCCGCGCCAACCGCCAATCGTTGGACATGTCGGCGAAAATGGTCGGTCGCGCGTAGTAGCCCTTCGTGAGTGGCCCCTCGCTTGGCGGCAACCCGCCCATGACCAGCCGGGCCTCCTTGCGGTCCAACCCGTCCTGCACGTAGCCGCACACCTTGCTGAACTGCTTGGCGTTGATGATCGAGCCGATGTCGGTGCTTTCTTCCAGGGGGTCGCCGATGACGAGCTTGTCGGTCTGCGCCACCAGGCGCTCCAGGAAGGCGTCGAAGATCGAGCGGTGCAGGAACAGCCGCGAACCGGCCGTGCAGGACTGGCTCTGCCGGGTGAAGCGCATGGAGGCGACGATGCCGTCGACCGCCCAGGCCTCGTTCGCGTCCGGAAACACGATGGACGGGCTCTTGCCGCCCAACTCGAGCGAAACGGGCGCCAACCGGTCGGAGGCGGCGCGCATGATCGACTTGCCCACCGCCGTGGATCCGGTGAAGCTCAGCTTGCGCACCAGCGGATGCTCGGCCAGCGGTGCGCCGCACTCTGCGCCGTAGCCGGTGACGACGTTCAGCACGCCCGGCGGCAGGTGGTCCTGGCAAACGCCGGCGATCATCAGCACGGCCACCGGCGCGTCCTCCGCCGCCTTCAGCACGATGGTGTTGCCGGCGCACACCGCCGGCGCGATCTTGAGCGAGGCGAGTTGCGCCGGCGCGTTCCACGGCACGATGGCGCCCACCACGCCGATCGGCTCGCGCCGCGTGTAGCTCAGCATGTCCTTGCCGAGCGGCAGGGTGGTACCCCGCAGCTCGCTTGCCAGGCCGCCGAAATAGCGGAATGCGTCGACCACGAACTTCGCCTCGCCGCGGGCCTGGGTGCGCAGGGCGTTGCCGGTTTCTTCGGCGATCAGCCGCGCCAGTTCCTCTTGCCGGACTTCCAACTGGTCGGCGATGCGCAGCAGGAGGCGCCCGCGGTCGCGCGCCGGCACGCGGGACCAGCCGGGGAAGGCCTGCGCCGCCGCCTCCACCGCGCGGTTGACGTCTTCGGCGCGGGCGCGGGGAACGGTGCAGATCGGCTGCCGCCGGCCCGGGTTCTCCACCACCAGCATTTCGCCCGCCACGGCGCCGCACCACCGCCCGGCGATCAGCATCGGCCGCGCCGGCAGATGGCCTGCCGCCGCCGGCACGGTCTGTTCAAGCGCGCCTGTCGTCATGGTGTCTCCCATTTCAGTTGCCTTCCAGCATCTTGATGATTGCCGAGTAGTCGAGCTGGCCATGCCCAGCGCTGCAGAACATGCCGAACAGCGCCGCCGCAGCCTGTCCGAGCGGCAGCGGCAGCCCGGCATCCAGCCCGGCCTGCTCGGCGAGGCGCAGGTCCTTGAGCATCAGCGCGGCCGCGAACCCGTTGGTATACTCCCGGCTAGACGGCACGTTCGGCAACAGGCCGGGCACCGGCGGGTAGTTGGTCATCGAGAAGCAGCTGCCCGTCGAGACGGACACGATCTCCCGCAGCGTTTCCGCCGGCATGCCGAAGCGCTTGGCCAGCGCGAACGCCTCCGCCGTGACGATCATGCCGCAGGCCGCCATCATGTTGTTGCAGATTTTGGCGATCTGCCCGCTGCCCGCTGCCCCGGCATGGAAGATGCGATGGCCCATGCCTTCCAGCACCGGCCGCGCGCGTTCCAGGTCCGCCGCGTCTCCGCCGACCATGAAGGTCAGCGTTCCAGCCTCCGCACCCATCACGCCGCCGGACACCGGGGCGTCCAGCACCGCCAGCCCCCGCGTCCGCCCGGCATCGTGCAGCGCCCGCGCTTCGCTGATGTTGATCGTGGAAGAGTCGATCACCAACGCGCCGGCCGGCAACTTCGCCAGCACGCCCTCGTCGCCGAGATACACCTCGTGCACCTGCCGGCCGGTCGGCACCATGGTGATGGCGAACTCGCAATCCGCGATCGCGTCATCGACCCGGTTGCACGGGACGATGCCGGCCTCGGTCGCTGCCTGGTGGTAGGCGGTGGTGATGTCGTAGGCCCTGACCGCATGTCCGGCCTTCGCGGCGTTGCGGGCCATGGGAAGCCCCATCCGGCCAAGCCCGATGAATCCGATCCGCGCCATGCTTGCTACCCTCCATCTAGGATTTTACCAGCGGGCATCCGCCCTCGGCGAGCGGCCGGAACGCCTCGTCGGCCGGGATCGTCGCCTCGTAAGCGTAGTAGTCCCAGGGATAGCGCTGCTCCGCCGGGCTTTTCACCCGGAACAGGAACATCGGGTGTATCTTGCGGCCGTCGGCCCGGATCGATCCCCTGCCGAACAGCGGGTCGTCCGTCGGCATCTCCTTCATCCTCGCCACCACCGCCCGGCCGTCCTCGGCAGCCCCCAGCGCGGTCACCGCCTTGGTGAGATGGAGGATGGAGGCGTAGGTGCCGGCCTGCACCATGGACGGCTTGGCCCCGCCGCGCCCGGCAGCGAAGCGTGCGCTGAAGGCGCGGGTGCCGTCGTTCATGTCCCAATAGAACGGCGATATGAGCCGCAGTCCCTGGGCGTACTCGAGCCCGATCGAGTGCACGTCGGTGATGTAGATCAGCAGCCCGGCCAAGCGCTGGCCGCCCTTGCCGACGCCGAACTCCGCCGCCTGCTTGACGCTGTTCACCATGTCGCCGCCGGAGTTGGCCAGCCCGACCACCTGCGCCTTCGAAGCCTGTGCCTGCAGCAGAAAGGACGAGAAATCGGCGGTGTTGTTCGGCGCCACGGCGTGGCCCGCCACCGTCCCGCCGCTGGCCAGGATGACCTTGGTGATGTCCCGTTCGAGCGCGTGGCCGAAGGCGAAGTCGGCCGTCACGAAGAACCAGCTCTTGCCGCCGGTCTGCACCACGGCCTTGCCGATGGCGTTGGCGAATGCCCAGGTGTCATGCGTCCAGTGCACCGTGTTGGGCGAGCAGGAACGGCCGGTCAGGTCGGACGTCGCCGCGCCGGACGCGAGCATCACCCTGTTCTTTTCCCGCGCGATCTGGCTGACGGCCAGCGCCACGGCCGAGTTGGTCACATCCGCCACGGCATCGACGCCAGAATCAAACCACTGCCGCGCGATGGAGGATGCGATGTCCGGCTTGTTCTGATGGTCGGCTACGAGCACTTCGGCAGACCAGCCCTTGGCCGCGAGTTCCGCGTCGGCGATGGCCAGGTGGGCCGCGACCGCCGAGCCGGGGCCGCCCATGTCGGCATACAAGCTGGACTGGTCGTTCAGGACGCCGATCCGCAGCCTCTTCGGGCTGCTGGGTTGCGCAGGAACGCGAGTGGCGTGCAGGACCGGCAGGGCGGCCATTGCAGCGAGCATGATCCGACGTGTTGGCATGGCCGTTCCCTTTCCGGGCTTTGCGCCGCGTATACGTTTGCTCCATCGCGCACACTAAGGAGCGTTCTAAGGTCGAGCTATGGTAGTTTTTGCACAACGATGGAGCAGGAAGGCCCATATGCCGGAGAAGCAACGCTGGGACGATTTGCAGGCCTTCCTGGCCATCGCGCGTTCTGGCCGCCTCACGGAAGCGGCGCGGTTGCTGGGGGTGGAGCACACAACGCTCAGCCGCCGTCTTACCCGGCTTGAAGCCTCGCTCGGCACCAGGCTCTTTGACCGCCGGCCTGTCGGCTACCTCCTGACGCCCGAAGGCGAGCTGGTGCTTCCGCGTGCCGAGGCAGCCGAACAAGCGGCTTTGCTCGTCTGGTCGGGCGGCATCGGCGATGGATCGGAGGTGAGCGGCACCGTGCGCGTAGGCACGCCTGAAGCGTTCGGAACCTTCTGCCTTGCCGGGCGGCTTGGACAGCTGGCGGTCAGGCATCCCGGCCTGACCATCGAACTGGTCGCCATGCCGCGTAGCTTCAGCCTCTCCAAACGCGAGGCGGACGTGGCGATCGGCCTTTCCCGACCGTCGGTCGGCCGGTTGCGTGCCGGACGGCTCACCGACTACGATCTCGGGCTTTACGGCAGCACAAGCTACCTGGAACGCGCTGGCGTGCCGGAACGACTCTGCGATCTGACAAGCCACCGGCTGATCGGCTACATCGATGAGCTCGTCTTCGCCCCAGAGCTGGACTACTTCGCTGTGGCCTTGCCTGGATATGGACCGACCATGAAGATTTCGAACGTGGTGACACAAATGGCCGCGGTGGAGGGCGGTGGCGGCCTGTGCATCCTTCCCTGTTTCATGGCGGACACGCGCGCCGGCCTGGCGCGGGTGCTTGCCGATGCGGTCACGATTACCCGATCGTACTGGCTGCTGTCGCACGCCGACACGGCCGACACTCGCCGGATCCGCGTCGCTGTAGAGTTCATCCAAGCATGTGTGAGGGAAGATCTACATCGCTTCTTGCCGCGATGAAGCCGTTCGCAGGCAGGCTCAGAACGCTTTTGGGGACCCGTGTGTCATAGCGCAGGCTGACGCGCGCTACACCACCTGCTTGTGCATCGTACCGCGGTTATCGCGTTGGACAGCATGCAGTGTACAATCCCAAGAACACGGTCCCCACTCACTGTTGAGCGCTGGAACATCAATCAATCTAACGTCTGCTTTAGCGGGTCGGCGAAGTATGTCTGGACGACCGCAATGAGGCGCGAACCGGACCGAGCACTCGAGGGTTTTGGCGTATTCAACCGCCGGGTCAGGGTCAGTCCAGCCCTGAACTGGCGGGTAACCCTCCCCCTTATCCAACTGGTTCGATCCGTCAGGGTTTGACGAACTTTAGCACGAACTCGTCTTTCGGCTGTGGCGGGTCCGGCGTGTTCCGATCGCGCGGGTCG
>CALMVT010000055.1 GCA_937873175.1 uncultured Acetobacteraceae bacterium
GCGCTGCGCCGGACGGCGCGGTCCCAGCTACCCGCCGCGGCGGCGCTGGCATTGCGGCTGCCCGTGCTGACGGCCCGCGGCCTCGCCAAGCGGCTCCGGATCAGCCCGCAGGACGCCGGCGTGCTGCGCGAGGCGACCGGCCGCACTACCTGGCGGGCCTTCGTGGTGGCGTGACAGGCGCACACCAAGGCGGCCATTCCGGCAGGACCAGGCCACGCTTCTGCTTGCGGGCAGGGTCGAGGGTACCAGCCAAGGACGACCAAATGGTTCGCGTCACGGTCCACATGGCGCAGCATCCAACAACGAACGCAGCGGCTCTATGCTCGCATTGCGGAAGCCTTCGGACCATGCATCAAACAATCATCAGTTTGCTGATCGATCGTCCATCTCGTGCTGGACAGCACGGGGCTTGAGTTGTTCGGTCAAGGCGAGTGGTGTGCGGCCAAGCACGGCCGGCTGCGCAGGCGCTGGCTTAAGCTGCATCTCGGTATGGGCACCAGCACTAGCGAGATCGTCGCCGCGTCACTGACCGCCAAGGAGATCGACGACGGCGCCGAGGTCGGTCCTTTGCTCGACCAAGCCACGGGCGTGGTGGCCTCGTTCACCGCCGATGGCGGATACGACCAGGACCGCATCTATGCCAGCGTTACCAACCGCCATCCAGAAGCGGTCGTTGTCGTCCCGCCACGTGCAACGGCCGCGCCGAGCGATACGGCCGAGACCGCGCCCACGCAACGCGACCGCCACCTGCAGCACAGCGCCGAGCACGGCCGCATGGCGTGGCAGAAGGCGTCAGCCTACACGACGCGGGCGCGAGCCGAGACAGCGATCAGCCGGTTCAAGCAGGTGATCGGGAACGGGCTACGCTCGCGCACGGACGACCGTCGAGCGACAGAGGTGGCCGTCGCCGTCCACGCGGCGTTGATGGGGTGGACGCCCCGACGGCATCTGCGTGCCAAAGTGGAGGTGTTGATCAGCCACTTGAGGAGGCGTCCGTGGGACAGGCTAGCACGATCGGATTGGACATCGCGAAGCGGGTTTTCCAGGCACATGGGGCGGATGCGTCCGGGCACGTAGTGTTCCGCAAGCGACTGGTGCGGGCGAGGTTGCTTGAGTTCTTTGCTGCCCAGCCGCCGTGCACGGTGGCGATGGAGGCCTGTGCCGGGGCGCATTACTGGGCGCGCGAGATCGGCAAGCTCGGCCACACGGTGCGGCTGATCCCGCCCGCCTATGTGAAGCCGTCCGTGAAACAGCAGAAGAACGATACTGCCGATGCCGAGGCGATCTGCGAGGCGGCGCAGCGGCCCAGCATGCGCTTTGTGCCGGTGAAGAGCGAAGAGCAGCAGGCGAACGGCGTCGTGTTCCGCGCCCGCGACCTATTGGTGCATCAGCGCACGCAGTGCATCAACGCTTTGCGCGGGCACCTGTCCGAGTATGGCTATGTTATTCCCCAAGGCATCACGCACGCCGATGCTGTGATCGCCCATGTCGAGAACCCGGCCTCCCTCCGTGCCGGAGGGTGCGCGGGCGATTCTGGCGGTGCTGGTCGGCACCTTCCGGGTGTTGGAGGCGCAGATCCAGGTGTCGGATGCTGAGATTACCCGGCGCGCGAAGGCCGACCCGGTCGCAGGCCGGCTCATGACGATCCCCGGCATCGGCCCGATTGCCGCGACTGCGATCACGGCCCTCGTGCCGGCGCCAGAGGGCTTCCGCGCCGGCCGGGACTTCGCTGCCTGGCTCGGGCTCGTGCCGCAGCAGAGATCGACTGGCGGCAAGCAGAAGCTCGGCGCCGTCTCGAAGATGGGCGAGCGCACCATCCGGCGCTTGCTCATTCCGGGCGCCAGCGCCGTGGTCCGCTGGGCTGGTCAGCGCGGCGCGCCCGCGGGTTCGTGGCTGGCGCGGATGCTGGCGCGCAAGCCGAAGATGCTGGTCACCGCGGCTCTGGCCAACAAGACGGCCCGCACCGTCTGGGCCTTGCTGGTCAAGGGTGGCGTATACAGAGCTCCGGTCGCGGTAGCGTAAGCTGATCGCGGCCGCGAGGGCGTAGGGGCGAGCGGAAGGAAGGTATGGCACAACGGTCGGCGAGACGGGATCGGGATAACCAGGCTGCAACAACGTGCCTCGAGCACGCGACGTCGATGTGGACCCGGTCCGCGAACTCCTATACAGGCCCGCGGCGGCTCGCCGGCGCAATAAAGGCCGGACAGATGGCAGCATCCGACCACGTGCCACGACCATCCTGAAGTTTTCTCTTGCCCAGAGGAGGGCGTCCACAGATGGGCGCCTGCTGGTAGACAAACTTGCGGCTCATCCCGTGCCGGGCTGCCAGGTCGCTGACCGTCTCCGATCGCGCCAAGGCCTGAATGGCCAGGTCCTTGCGGTTGCTCCCGGCCAGCCCCGCTGCTGCGCAAACCCCTTGATCCATGCCCGCACCACCGCTGAAAGCAGGAGGGTGCGATCACTCGCCTCGGCAGCGTCAACCCGGCCTCACGTGTGACCCGGTTCTGAACCACGCCCCAGCTGCAGCCCGCCTTGCCGCGCCGGCGCCGCCGCAAATCCTCGGCCAGAGCGGGGGTGAGCTTGGCTTCCCACTCTCGGACAGCTTCGTAGGTGAACACGGTGCCGCACATGGCGAACATTGAACCGCCCTGGGTTTCCCGGAGGCGATTGGGTGTGTGTTATGCCGCCATAGCG
>CALMVT010000056.1 GCA_937873175.1 uncultured Acetobacteraceae bacterium
TTGAACGGCAAGCCCGGTAGCTGGGCGGCCGGGTGTCATTCCGTTGTTGTACAATCTGCATTTCAAGGAGACTTTTTATTGTTGACGGCGCAACAATGTGAGAAGGGTTGGAGAGTCGTTTACTTTGCGTGCACCACGCTTTTCTGGCTAACCTGACATATTGCTGAATGCTGAGACTTTCGATGGAGGCTGCCCTACAGGCGCAATCCTTGAAGCGCCATTCTTCGTGACATAGGCGCTTCCGATGGCTTCGAGCTCCCCGGCCGCCCCGGGCGCATGCCCTGCCCGGCGCGTCTGCAACGCCACTTGCAAGCGGACTGCGGACAGCGCCAATTGGCCGGGCCAAGTGACGGCCCCCGTGAAACGGCTCAGCTGGGCGTGCGCCGTTGCAAACTCAAACTTGTAGGTTTCATTGCCGCGCAAATAATCAACTTCTTCAAATCCCTCGTCGAGGGCGCACTGCGTATACTCGGTCATAAGCAGGATACCCGGCGATACGCGCTGGAATCTAGGATCATAGGCCGAGAAGTAGGCCCAGACACGCTTGCCGTCGGTGGCGTTGATGGCGCCCGCAACAACGTCTCCGCCGCAGCGGATAACGAAAGCATAAAGTCGATCAATCTTTGCCAGACTTTCAACAAAAGCAATCAGCAGCCCAGGCCCACCGTCGAGCAAAGCTGACCTTGCCTTGGTTTCTCGCAACCACTGCTTCTTGAGGTTGGCAAGTTTCAGGATAGTCTCTACCGGCATGGCTTGATGGAAACGCTCGACCGTGACATCCCCAAGCTCCGCCAGCATTCGCCGGCCGCGCGCGTTGTTGCTCTTTTTCTTCTTGTTCAGGGTGCGCAGCCAAGCATCGCCATTGGGCCAAACCGACCTGAGCCGGAGGGAAATCACCTCCTTGTCCTCGGTCAGAGATGATAGGGGGGTGCTGGCCAAGGCAAGTCGCGTGGCGGCCTCGGGAGCGACGTTCCTCAGTCGGATGACGTCAAATCCGCCCTGCTGGACGACCTGTGACCACAGTGCCTGCAGCAGGTCCGGCGGGCCGATCCCATCACAGTAATCGCTGAAACGCTGGGCCGCGAACTCCAGGACATGCACCCCGTAATAGCGGCGGATGGCCAACGGCAGGATGGCCGCAATACGGCCGTCGCAACGCGCGAGCGCGACGTGCAGCCGCCATTTCCTGGCGTCCGGATCTGCCTGCAGCCACGCGCTGATCCAGGAATGGCTTTGGAAGATGGCGCCGTGGGCGCGCTGCCAGTACTCATTCCAATCGCCTTCCAGCTTGATGAACTCGCCGGGGCTGGAAACGATCTCAAACGTTGTCATGGACTCCCTCTCGTCGCTCGACGCGGGGACGGGTCAAAATGCCGTAGATCTTGACGAATGGCGTGAGCCACAGCCGCGTTGCCGAGCGGTACTCGGGGTGCTCTTCCGGCGTCAGGCCGAACGAGAAATCCTCGTTCGGCTCGGGAACCATGAGCGTGTTGAACATGCGGTCCCACACTGACA
>CALMVT010000057.1 GCA_937873175.1 uncultured Acetobacteraceae bacterium
TAATGCCTGTTTCGGCGGGGGTCCCCGAGGTTCACGGCGGGCGGCAGCCGGACGTAGCGGTAGGCGGACGGGTTCGCCTGGTAGGCCGCATACGCGCTGCTTTCATAAATGATGGCTGATGTCCAGGTAATCGGCCGCGGCGAACACGTCGGCCGGCTCCTGGCCGACGCTGATCCGGCGGGCGGCGTCCAGGCTGCCCGCCGCCACGTCCTTGACGCAGATCCCCGTCTGCTGGGTGAACAGCTCCTCAACCGCGATGAAGGCGGCATTCAGGCTGCCGGCGTGATAAACGATGAGCGCGTTCGGGCTGGAAGCGCAGTCCCGCTGCGCGTGGGCGGAGTGCCCGGCGCCGAGCATCAAGGCAGCCAAGCCGCCGATAACCAGTCTTAGCATCGCGTGTCGGGCCATGGGTCACTCCATTGGTGAAAGGGTGCGTCGCAGCGGCGATCACGGCGCCGTCCCGTTCAGCCCGAAGCCGGCCCGGGTGAACGCTTCGCGCGCCTGCGATCCGGACAGGAAGTCCAGGAACGCCCGTGCGGCCGGCGTGTCGTGCGCGCGGACAACCGCGAACGGGTAGGTGACGGGCGGGTGGCTTCCGGCCGGGAAGGCGCCGGCCACGGCCACGCTCGGGTCGGCGGCGGCGTCGGTCGCATACACGACGCCGGCGGGCGCTTCGCCGCGGCCGACCAGCAGCAGGGCGGAGCGCACGCTTTCGGCCCGCGCCAGCCGCGGCTGCGCCCGTTCCCAAAGCCCGAGCGACTTCAGGGCCGCTTCGGCGTAGATGCCGGCGGGCACGTGCGCCGGGTCGCCGATGGCGAGCCGTCCGCCGGGTCCGAGCAGGGCATCGAGGTCGAGGCCGGGTCCGACTTGGACGGTCCGCGCACGGTCCTTGGGCACGACCAGGACCAGGCTGTTGGTCAGCAGGCTGCGCTGCGTTTCGGGCACGAGGAGACCGCGCTGCTGGAGGTAGTCGGCCCATTGCTGGTCGGCGGAGGCGAACAGGTTGGCGGGCGCCCCGGCCTCGATCTGCCGGGCGAGCGTCGAGCTGCTGGCAAAGGAGAAGCGCGGCGCGTGCTGGCCGCCGGCGGCCCACAACCGGCCGATCTCCTGCAGCACCTCCGTGAGGCTTGCGGCCGCGAACACGGTCAGCGGCGCGTCCTGCGCCGCAGCCGGAAAGGTGGGAGTGCCCGCGGCCACGACCGCGCTGGCGAGCATCAAAGCAAAGCGGCGGCGGAGCATCGTGGTCCTTTGTTCTGGAAGGGCCAAACCGTCAGGGTCCGAAAAACAGGCGGTGCCGGGACGCGCCTTCATTGCGGCGGCGTCTGGCTTACGGGCAGTGCGACCGTGATCAGGCCGTGCTGCTTCAGGATCGCCTGGCCCGGCCCGGACGTGACGAACAGCGCGAAGCGTGCCGCCGCCGGGTTGGCGGACAGCACGGTCATCCCGTACTCCGGGCCAACCTCCAGCGCGACCGGCAGGGCCACGGCGGCGAGGTCCGGCAGGGTGCGGCGCAGTGTGTCCGCGCCGCTGCAGTAGCCCAGCATGACATCGGCGCGCCCCGACAGGAACACGCCCTCGCTCGCTCCTCGGCCCGGCACCAGCGGCGCCATGGAGGGGCCGCCCACAAGCTGCTGCGCTTTGCCCACCAGCGTGGCCCGGGCGCCGGGGCGCACCTGCTCGGCGCAGGCGAACACCGCCCAAGCGTAGTCGCCGCCGGAGTCCGCGCCCGGCGTGCTGGTGGCAAGCTTGACCGCCGGGTCGAGCAGGCGGTCGAGCAGGTTGGCCTCCGTCAGCCCCAGGTTTTCGCGCCCCAGCGCGCACATGCGGTTACGCGCGAACAGCACCACGGGCGTGCCGCGGCCGGCGTCGGCCAGGCGCTGCGGCGGCCTATGTCGGCGGACGCGAACAGGTCCGCCGGCTCGCCCCGTTCCAGCCGTTCGCGCAGCAGACCGGACGGGCCATAGGTGGGCTGCGCTCCCGTGCCCGGCGGCGTGCCGAAAGCGGCGAGCAGGGCGTTGAACGCCCCGGTCAGGCTGCCCGCCGCGTTAAACCCGCAGCGGCGCCGGCGCGTCCGCGTCCTCCGCCAGCGCAGGGACGGCCACGGGCAGAAGCAGCGTGGCCCCAAGCACGACGCGGCGCAGGGCGGCGCCAACGCTTGTCAGCCCCTCGCTGACCCGCTCGCTCGTGGTCGGCGCAATCAGGGCATCTGTCATGGGCCTTGAACTCCAGGACGGCGTCATGTTCATCGAAATACAGCGCTTGCACCAGCGCCAGCCGGCGTGGGCGGGATGTCAGGCCGTGCGTCGCGTGAAAAGGCGGCGCTTGCCGATCAGCCCGGCATCGGCGCGGTCAGGTCAACGACCCGCAGGTCCACCAGGTTGGACACGTATCGGCCGCCCGCTCCGTCGCCCGGCACGACCAAACGTAGCGCCCCGGCGCTGCCGCCGGCTCCAAGCTGGCCCTCCATGTCCGCATAGGCCACGAGGTCCGGCTGGTTGCCGAACGCCGGGTTGATCTCGCCGAGCGAGATCAGGGCGCGGTAGCCGTCGCTGCCGGTGGCGACCACGCCGAACCGAAGGGCATCGTTCTTGATCGCGGGGTCCGCGACCAGGCCCTGGTCCTGCAGCAGCGTCCAAAGCGGCACGCCGGTATAGGTGTCGGTCACGGAACCGGCGCCGGACAGGAACGTGACCGTTTCCGTCGTGGACTGGTTCAAGGCGGCCAGGGTGACGGGCGTGAAGGTTTCCGGCTCGGCTACCTGGCCGGACACGGTGAACTGGTCGGACACGCCGCCGGGTCCCGGGGGCGGCGGCTCGGCCAGGTTGCCAACGTGGAGGTCCACCAGGTCGGACACATACCGCCCGCCCGCGCGGTCGCCGGGCACCACCATGCAGGCCAGCCCTTCGCTGCCGTTCGGGCCGAACTGCCCGGTGGTGTCCGTGGTGGCAACCAGCACGGGTTGATTGCCAAACTTCGGTTCGATCTCGCCCAGCGAGAACGCCGCCTTGTATCCGTCCGCGCCCGTAGCAACGACGAACTTGGTCAGGATGTCGTTCTTCGCGTCCGTCACGTTCACGCCGCCGGCCGCGTCGAGCAGGCTGCGAAGCGTGATGCCGGTGTAGGTGTCGGTGACGGGGCCGCCGCCCGCCGAGTAGGTCACCGTTTCCGTCGTGGTCGGCGCCAGGTCAGGCAGGTTGTAAAGGCCCGGGTCGGCGACGTCGCCGGATATGGAGACGGGGGAAAACGGGATGCCGAGTGTTTTCAGAACGCCGCTGACCGCTTCCTCATAGCCGTAGAGCTTTTGCAAAAGTCCGACTTCGGCCAAAAAGCGGCTCATCCCCTGCCCCTGATCCGTTATATTGAGACAGATACAACGAGCCGCTTTGCCCGGCAATCCCCGGCCAAGCTGTGGTCGTCATACGACGGCGCACACTTTGTTGCTGGCCGGGGTGCTGTTGTCCTGTTCCGGCCGTCGTTCTAAAGCCGCTGAACCGCCACGCAGCCTGGCGCCAAGCTTTCCGCAAGCTGGGCCAAATGCTGGTGGTGCGTCAGCACGATCACCTGCACATGGGCGCTCAAATCCACCAAGGCCCGGAGCGCCGCCGCCGCACGGCCGTCGTCGAAAGTTTGCAGGATGTCATCGGCGATGAACGGCAGCGGCGGCCCAGCAGCGCAATGGTCCCGCAACGCCACCAAGCGCAGCGCCAGGTAAAGCTGGTCCCGCGTGCCTTCCGAAAGCTGGTGCAGCTCCTTGCGCTCCGCTGGGCGCCGGTGCTCGACGGCATGGAGCGCCGTGCCGTCGGGACCGTCCTCCGCGGCGGCGATGCCGTAGGCGCCGTCCGTCACGGCGGAGAACGCTTCCGAGATGCTGCGCAGCCCCTGGCCCGCGTCGCCCTCCACCGCCGCCATGGCGCGGGCCAGCATCCCGGACGCGACCTGCAGCACAAGCTGGTCCTCCAGCCGCCGCGCGTACAGCGTGGAAGCCGCTTCTAGCTCGGCGCGCGCCTCGATGGCCGCGGTGGCTTCGGCGTCGGCGTCGAACTCGGTCCGCAGCTTGTCGAGCGCGATCGCCGCGGCCTCGGCCCGCGCGCCGGCGTCGGTCGCAGCGGCTTCGGCGGCGTCGCGCTCGGCTGCCATCGCTTCGGGCGGAACCGCGTCCGCTTCGTCCCGCAACGCCGTTTCCGCCCGGCCATCGCCATGCTCCCGCACGCCGTCGAACGCGGCGTCGCGCATGGCCGCGTGCCGGGCGTGTTCCCGTGCCGCGGCGATGCGGGCGTCGGCTTCCTCCGCCGTCCTGGCCCCGGAGGCAGCGATCACCCCGTCCAGGTCCTGCTGCGCCGCGTCGAGCCGCCACTTGGCCTCGTCCAGCGCTTCGCCGCTTTGCCGCAGCGCCAACCGCGCCTGCTCCCACCCGCTATCCAGCGCCGCGGCCCGGCGCGACCGGGCCACCAGCGCCGCCGCGGTGGCCGCCGCATCCTGCCCTCCCACCTCCCCCAACGCGCCTGCCAGCGCAGCCACCGCAGCGGCGAAGCCGTCGAGGTCGGATTGCATGTCGGCGATGCGCGCTGCCAACGCCCTCGCTTCCCGGTCGTGCCCGTCGAGTTCCGCGATCCGGTCCAGCACCGCCGCAGTCGCGTCCGGCGATTCGCCCGCCGGGCGGCCAAGGCGGAGCAGGATGTCCGCCCAGTTGGCTTCCCAATCCCGCAACGCCGTTGTTGCGGCGGCCAGGGCTTCGGCCGCATCCCGCTGCTCCCGCTCCGCCGCGCTTCGCAGCGCCTGCCGGCCGGCCAACGCC
>CALMVT010000058.1 GCA_937873175.1 uncultured Acetobacteraceae bacterium
GTGCACGATCCGAACGCAATCCACGCGATCGGCTTCACGATGTCGGTCGCATTCGTCTGGCCTGCCATCGCCAAAACGAGGCGGCGGCGCGTTCGGCCCTCATGATGCGCGGCTCGGCCGTTGGGCACGGTACCCAACCGCGAGGTGCCGTTCCATGCCGCGCACGCGACGAGCCCCGGCGCATACGAACTGGAGCGTCTGCTCCGTTTTCGTCCGCACCCGGGATGGTCCGGACCGCTTGGCGGACGCCTACCGCCGTCTCGTTGCTCCCTCCGCCACCTTATCTGCCAAAGGAGGTGCGCCATGCGCGCCGCCATCTATGCCAGGGTCTCGACCGAGCGCCAGGAGCGCCAGCAGACCATCGACAGCCAGCTCTCCGCCCTGCGCGCCTGGGCCGAGGCCAGCGGTCACGAGCTGAACAACCGCCACCTGTTCCGCGACGAGGGCCACAGCGGCGCGCGCCTCGACCGGCCTGGCCTGGACGCCCTGCGCGATGCCGTGCGCGATGGCGAGGTCGACGTCATCGGCGTCCTCGCGCCTGACCGCCTGACACGCAAATACGCCTACCAGGTTCTGCTGCTGGAGGAGTTTCGGCGGGCCAGTTGCGCCGTGGCCTTTCTTGGCCACGCCATCTCGGACGACCCCGGCGACCAGCTTCTGCTGCAGATACAAGGGGCGGTCGCCGAGTATGAGCGGGCGCTGCTGAGCGAACGGTTCCGCCGCGGCAAGCTGCAGAAGGCCCGTGCCGGCCAGTTCATCGGCGTGCACGCTCCTTATGGCTACCGTCGCCTGCTGCGCCACGACGGGGTGGCGGGCCGGCTAGTTGTTGATGAGGCTGAAGCCGAGGTCGTGCGCATGCTCTACGGCTGGCTGACCGAGGAGCGCATGACGTTGCGGCAGATCCTCAAGCGCCTGAACACCGGTCCCTGGCTGCCGCGCTGCGGCCGCCGGCCCTGGGCGAGTGGGACCGTCCACCACATCCTGTCCGACCCCGTCTACGCCGGCACCGCCTATGCGAACCGCTACGAGTACGTGGCGGCGGGCGAGCCGTGCGGCGGCCGCGAACCGGGCCGCGGCGGCAAGGAGTGCCGCCGGATGCGGCCGAAGGAACAATGGATCCCGATCGCGGTTCCAGCGCTGATCGACCATGCGACGGCGGAGCGAGCAGCGGCGCAGCTGGCCCGCAATGCCGCCTACGCCGGGCGTAACGGCAAGAAGCACGACTACCTGCTGCGCTGCTTGCTGACCTGCGGCAGCTGTGGGCTGTCCATGGCCGGCACGACCAAATCAACGTCGCGCGGCGTGCACCGTTACTACCGCTGCGGTGGCAAGGACTGCGTCAGAACTGGCCGGACGCACCCTTGCCCACGCGCCAACGTGGACGGGGAGGCCCTGGACCGGACGGTGTGGGACCATGTCCGCGACCTGCTTGCCGAACCCGACCGGATGACCACGCAGTTCCGGCACCTCGCCGCGGATGCAGATCGGAGCGCGTCTGGCAAACAGGATCTCGAGCGGCGGCTGATGGCGCGCCTTGACGGGCTGCAGCGCGCCGACGCCCGGTTGCTTGACGCTTACCAGGCCGAGGTCATCAGCTTGGAAGAGCTGACGGAGCGGCGGCGCCAGCTCGCGGCGCAGCGCTGCGGGGTACAGCGTGAGGTCGAGCAGCAGCGCGACCTACGCCGCCAACGCGCCCAGGCTCAAGGAGTGCTGCTCGACCTGACTGCGTTCTGCAACCGCGTGCGCGGCCGACTGGACGAGGTGTCGTTTGCCGAGCGGCAGGACATCTTGCAGCTCGTCGTCGAGCGCGTCATCGTTCACGAGGACAGCCTGGAGATCCGCCACGTCATCCCACTGCGCAGCCCACCGCCGGGGCACGAGGGGTCCGCACCGGCAAATGGTCGATTGCGTTCGGATCGTGTGGACCATGTAGCCGGTCCAGCTCATGCCGGACTTGGACCGGTATCGTGCGTCCACGTCGTAAGGGGACTCGATGCGGTCGCCGGGTCCGCGGCCCTCCACCAGCCGCAACTGGACCTTGGGCGGCACCTTTCCGTCCGGCCCGCCCTCGTCCCGCTCGAAGTGCCGCGCCCACACGCGCTGCAGCACGGCCACCGCCGGCAGCGCGGCAGCCTCTGCCGGGGCATCCTCTGTGGCCAGCGCGTCGAGCAGCCGGTAGCCGTCCGTGCCGACCTGGACGATGTAGGCGTCGCGCTTGGGGCCGGTCTCGGGCAGGCGCATTTTCTCGATCCGCCGGCCATAGCGCTCGCGCCACTCGGGAAGCGCCAAGGCGCGCAGCCAGTCAGGCGTTGCCACGGTGATCGCGTTCAGCGCGGCACGCAGCGTCTCCGCCAGCAGCTCAATCCGGTTCAGCTCGCGCACAGCGGCGAGCACGTGCGTGCTGTCGGTGCGCTGCCGCCCACGCGCCTTGAGCAGCCCGCCCTCGCGCGCCGCGTCCAGCACCCGGGCCAGCAGGCGCTCGGCCACGTCGCCGCCGAGCAGCCGGCCGCGGAATTCGCACAACAGGCTATGGTCAAAGCCGGGATCGGCCAGGTCGAGGGCAAGCAGATATTTCCAGTCGATGCGCGCCCGGACCGCCTCGGCTGCTTGGCGGTCGCTCAAGCCCTCGCGGAACTGCAGCAGCGTGACCAGGGCCAGGCGCCAAGGCGCATAAGCAGGCTGGCCGCGCTTGGGGTAGAGGTCGGCAAAGCCTGCGTCGTCGAACACGGCGCCGAGCTGGTCACGCAGCAACAGGCAAGGATTGCCCCGTCGGAACGCAGCCCGGGCGACGCGGGCTGTGTCATCAGGCGCCGGCAGGATGGACTGTTGCGGGTGAAGCGACATGGACAAGCCTCCTAGCGGAAACCCTACCCAACGCCGCCGCCCGTGTCAGGCTGCCGAATTCGCCAACAGCATCCGACCCATGACCGTCCACGCCCAATCTGTCCGCCAACCCCGGCGTTGGTGGACTGAACCCTTGAAGTGAGACAGGTAAATCCGGACACCTCCCAACGAGGAGAACGTACCGATGTCCCTGAGCGAGTCTGGACGTCACAGCCGGGAGTTCATGCTGAAGGCCGTTGAACGGCTGGAGGCTGGCGAGCGCGCAAGTGCCCTGGCGATTGAACTGAACCTCCAGCGAACGATCATCTATCACTGGCGTGACCGCCTCCGCGCGAACGGCGCGGAGGCGCTGACGAGCAAACGCGGGCGCCCGCGCACGCCGGAGGTCCTTGCGGCAGTGAGCGTGCGCGCGTCGCGGGCCAAGGCGGATAGCTTGGCCCAGGCGCGGGCCAGGATTGCCGAGCTGGAGCGCAAGGTTGGCCAGCAACAGCTGGACCTGGATTTTTTCAAAGGTGCCTTGCAGCACATGGAGGGTTCACGCCGGCCGAGCGACGCGCCTGGCGTGACAGCGTCTTCGCCCCAGCCGCAAACCCGTCGGGTTTCGGCGACATCCAGGCAGTGACGCGCTTGCAAGGCGAAATGCCGGGAGCAGGACTTCCGGT
>CALMVT010000059.1 GCA_937873175.1 uncultured Acetobacteraceae bacterium
GGCCGGCGCGGCGCGGGCCGGCAGCAGCGCCGGGCGCAGCCGGTGCGCCGCCTGGCCGGCCAGGGCGCGCTGATTGTAGCTCGGACGCGGCATCACCGCGAAGGGCACCACCCGCGCGATGTCCTCCCAATGCTGCCATCGCGGCAACTGCACCAGGTTGTCCGCCCCCATCAGCCAAACGAACTGCACCCGCGGGAAGCGCCGGCGCAGCGCGCGCAGCGTGTCAAAGGTGTAACGCGTATGCAGCCGCGCCTCGATCCCCGTGGCGACAATGCGCCAGCCATCGGCAATCCGGGCGGCGCTGGCCAGGCGGTCCGCCATCGGCGCCATGCCGGCCGCTTCCTTCAGGGGATTGCCCGGCGACACCAGCAGCCACACCTGGTCCAGCCGCAGCCGCTGCAACGCCAGGCGCGCGATGTGCCGGTGGCCCGCATGCGCCGGGTTGAAGGAGCCGCCAAGCAGGCCCACGCGGATGCGCCGCCGATGGCCCCACGCCGGCACCGGGGACAGTGGCGGGCCGGCGGCGGGGGGATCGTTCAGGGGCGCACCTGGCCCGTGCCGGTGACGAGGTAGCGGAACGTGGTCAACTGCTCCACGCCCACGGGGCCGCGGGCGTGAGTGCGCCCGGTGGCGATGCCGATTTCCGCGCCGAAGCCGAACTCGCCGCCGTCGCAGAACTGGGTGGACGCGTTCCACAGCGCCACGGCGGCGCCGACGCCGCGCAGGAAGCGGTCGGCGGCGGCGGGGTCCTCCGTGATGATCGCCTCCGTGTGCTCGCTGCCGTGGCGGGCGATGTGGGCCAGCGCCGCGTCCACGCCGTCCACCACGGCGACCGACAGCACGGCGTCCAGCCATTCCGTGTCGAAGTCCGCCTCCGTCGCCGGGGGCAGGTGCGGCAGGATGGCCCGGGCGCGCGGGTCGGCGCGGAACGCGCAGCCGAGGGCCTCAAGGTCCGCGGCCAGCAGCGGCAGCAAGGCTGGGGCGCAGGCGGCGTCGATCAGCAGGGTTTCCGTGGCGCCACAGACGCCGGTGCGGCGCATCTTGGCGTTGGCCAGCACGGCGCGCGCCATGGCCGGGTTGGCGGCTGCGTGAACAAAGGTGTGGTTCAGCCCTTCCGCATGGGCCAGCACCGGCACCCGGGCGTCCCGCTGCACCCGCTCCACCAGAGAGCGCCCGCCGCGGGGAATGATGAGGTCGATCAATCCGCTGCCGGCCAGCATGGCGGCGACGTAGCCACGGTCCGCGCCCGGCGCGACCTGCACAGCGTCGCGCGGCAGGCCGGCGGCGTCCAGCCCCTCAGCCAGGGCAGCGTGGATGGCGGCAGCGGAGTGCCTGCTGTCGGAGCCGCCGCGCAGGATCACCGCGTTGCCCGACTTCACGCACAGCCCGGCGGCGTCCGCCCCCACGTTGGGCCGGCTTTCATACACCATGCCGATCACCCCGATGGGTGCCGCGATCCGCTGGAAGCGCAAGCCGTTGGGCCGGGTCCACTCCGCGAGCACCCGGGCCAGCGGGTCGGGCAGGGCGGCGATGTCTTCCAGCCCCTGCGCCATCGCCTCCACCCGCGGCGGCGTCAGCGTCAGGCGGTCCCGGAACGCGGCGGTGCCGTGGAAGCCCGCCACGTCCGCCTCGTTCGCCGCCAGGATCGCCGGGGCATGGCGGCGCAGGCTGCTTGCTGCGGCGCGCAGCCCGGCGGCACGCTCCGCATCCGTGCTACCGGCCAGGACGGCGGATGCCGCCCGGGCGTGGCGTCCCGCGTCGCGCAGCCAGGCCGCGCAGGGGTCTGCTTCGTGGTTCATGGGGGCATTCTTGCCGCGTCGTGGATGGATGCGCCAGGGGTGATGGCCAGGCGACATGGAGCGGGAGGGGCCAATCAGGGCTTGACCGCCTTCAGCGAGTAGGACAGCGGCAGCCATGGCCGGTCCGGCAGCCGGTAAAGCCGGCCTTCCGTTTCCACCATGCAGCCGAACTGCTTCCAGGGCAGGGTGTCGTGCTCGTGCAGCATCGTGAGGCGCAGCCCGCGTCCAGCAGGGCCTGGACGACGGTTGCGACGGGATGGATGAACTGGTGGGTGCGGGTGTTCGCGAGCCGTGCGGCCGGGTCCGCATAATCGCGCGCATCGTCGATGACGATGGCGCCCGATTGAAAATACGGCGCGAACCAGCCGGGCATTCCGTCCGTGCCCGCGACGCCGTCGTCGAAGATGAGGGCTGCCGGATGAGCGTCGGCGAAGTAAAACTCTCCGCCGGGCGCCAAGAGGCTTGTGACGACGGCGGCCCAGGCCCGGATGTCCGGCAGCCAGCAGATCGTGCCCCAACTGGTGAACACGCGGTTGAACTCGCCCTTGACCGCTGCACGCGCCGCGTAGACGTCCGACTCCACGAACGTCGCATCGACGCCGATCTCAGCGGCAAGGCCGCGTGCCGCCGCGATGGCCGGTCCCGAGAAATCCAGGCCCGTCACATCGGCGCCCTTCTGGGCCAGCGCCAAGGTGTCGATGCCGAAGTGGCATTGCAGGTGCAGCAGCCGTTGGCCCGCCACCGGGCCAAGCTCGCTTTCCTCGATGGCGTGCAGGACGTAGTTGCCTTGCCGCAGCCGGTGCGTTTCGTAGTCGGACCCGGGCGCCAAGTGGACCGCCACGCGCTCGTCCCAGTTGGCACGGTTGAGGCGGCGCCATTCGGGTTCGGACATCACGAGGCTTCCTGGTTGACCTTTCCCGGCGGAATGACCGGTTCGGCTTTTTCGTGCACCTAGGACAGGGAGGTCGTCAGCACCAGGTCATCCCGGTGCACCATCTCGTCCCGGCCGCGCCAGCCGAGCAAGCGCTCGATGTCGTCGGACCGGTGCCCGGCGATGCGGCGCGCGTCGGCGCTGGCATAGGCGGACAGGCCGCGGGCCAGCGTGTCGCCGGCGAGGTCCTGCACCAGCACGGCGTCGCCCCGCTCGAACTCGCCATGAACGCCGCGGACGCCTGCAGGCAGCAGGGAGCGCCCGGCCAGGAGGGCGCGAACCGCGCCGGGGTCCACCACCAGGCGCCCGGCTGGCTGCAAGCTGCCGGCGATCCAACGCTTGCGGGCGCTGCGGCCATCAGGAGTCGGCAGGAACCAGGTGCAGCGCCCGCCCTCCGCCAGCGCGCGCAGCGGGTGCGAAACGTGGCCCACCGCGATGGCCATGGCGCAGCCCGCCTGCGTCGCGATGCGCGCCGCGGCGAGCTTGGTCCGCATGCCGCCGCTGGAATAGCCCGGCGGCGGGTCGCCGCCCATCGCTTCGATCTCCGCCGTGAGGGCGGAAACCTCGGGGAGGTGCTGCGCCGCCGGGTCGCGCTTGGGGTCGGCGGTGTAAAGGCCGTCGATGTCGGACAGCAGGACGAGCTGGTCCGCCTGCACCATCTCCGCCACCCGCGCCGCCAGGCGGTCGTTGTCGCCGAAGCGGATTTCGGCGGTGGCGATGCTGTCGTTCTCGTTGATCACCGGCACGCAGCCGAGGCCCAGCAGCGTTGTCAGCGTGGCGCGGGCGTTCAGGTAGCGGCGGCGGTCCTCGGTGTCCTCCAGCGTCAGCAGGAGCTGCGCCGCGACCAGGCCGTGCGCGGCCAGCGCCGTTGTCCAGGCTTGCGCCAGCCGGATCTGGCCCACCGCCGCCGCGGCCTGCTTTTCTTCCAGCCGCAGCCGGGGCTGCAGGAAGCCGAGGGCGGAGCGGGCCAGGGCGATGGCGCCGGACGACACCACGATCACCGATGCCCCGCGCGCCCGGCATTCCGCGATGTCGGCGGCGACGCCGTGCAGCCATTCCGTGCGCGGCTCCGCCCCGTCCGCCACCAGCGCGCTGCCGATCTTCACGACCAGCAGCCGGGCCTGTTCCAGCCGCGGCGTCACGCCGGTTCGAGGGCGGCAGGCACGGCGCGGGCCGCGTGCACCCGGTCCATCAGGGCGCGCAGCACGGCGGGCAGGTTGTCCCGCGTCGCGCCGGACAGCAGCATGACCTCCTGGCCGGACGCCTTGGCCAGCGCCGCCTGGCGCGACGCGGCTTCCCGCGGGGTCATGGCATCCGACTTGTTCAGCACCAGCAGTTCCGGCTTTTCCGCGAGGCCGCCGCCGTAAGCGCGCAGTTCCTCCCGCACCGTGCGCCACGCACGCACCACGTTGCCGGCGGCGCCGTCGATCAGGTGCAGCAGCACGGCGCAGCGCTCCACATGGCCCAGGAAGCGGTCGCCCAGCCCGGCGCCCTCATGCGCGCCGCGGATCAGGCCGGGAATGTCGGCAATCACGAACTCTTCCGAATGCGACAAGCGCACCACGCCGAGCTGGGGGTGCAGGGTGGTGAAGGGGTAGTCCGCGATCTTCGGCCGGGCGGCGGAGACCACGGACAGGAAGGTGCTCTTGCCCGCGTTCGGCAGCCCGATCAGGCCCACATCGGCGATCAGCTTGAGCCGCAGCCATACCCAGCGCTCCTCGCCGGGGTAGCCCGGCGTTGCCTTGCGCGGCGCGCGGTTTGTGCTGGACTTGAAATGGGTATTGCCGTGCCCGCCGTCGCCGCCGCGGCACAGCACGACGCGCTTGCCGGGCTGGTCGAGGTCGGCCAGCAGGGTTTCCTTGTCGTCGGCGATGATCTGGGTGCCCACGGGCACGGGGATCACCACGTCGGGGGCGCCAGCGCCGGTGCGGTCGCTGCCGGCGCCGTTGCCGCCCTTGGGCGCGCGGAAGTGCTGGGTGTAGCGGAAGTCGATCAGGGTGTTGAGATTGTGCTCCGCCACGAACACAATGTCCCCGCCGCGCCCGCCGTTGCCGCCGTCGGGGCCGCCGAACTCCAGGAACTTTTCCCGCCGGAAGGCGACCACGCCGTTCCCGCCGTCGCCGGAGCGGAGGTAGATCTTGGCTTGGTCAAGGAACTTCATGGGGATGCGTGCCTGAAAAAACGAAGGGGCCGGCTTGCGCCGACCCCCGTTGCATGCGTGCGGCGAGCGGCGCGGCGCTACTCGGCGGCAACGGCCGGCGGTTCGGCGTCGTTGGCGGCCTCGGGCTTGGCCAGCGGCTCCACCGAAACATGCACCCGGCCTTCCGCCTTGCGCTGGAACTTCACGTGCCCGTCCACGAGGGCGAAGATCGTGTGGTCCTTG
This sequence comes from uncultured Acetobacteraceae bacterium, assembly GCA_937873175.1. Lineage (GTDB taxonomy): Bacteria > Pseudomonadota > Alphaproteobacteria > Acetobacterales > Acetobacteraceae > CAHJXG01. Next base: position 5,114 of record CALMVT010000059.1, read on the forward strand.
CCGAGGCCGACAAACAGGCCGGGCTTCATCTTGGTGCCGCGCTGGCGAATGATGATGTTGCCGGCGACCACGGCCTCGCCGCCATACTTCTTGACGCCGAGGCGGCGGCCTGCGGTGTCGCGGCCGTTGCGGGACGAGCCGCCTGCTTTCTTGTGAGCCATGGGGGAAAACTCCTAAAGGGGGGCGGGTCCGGTCTCGTCACCTCCAGAGGAGGCATAAGGCTCGCTTTGCTCCGCGAGCATATCGGGCGCCGGCGCTTCGTCCGCAACTGGGACGTTCGCGGGGGCGGCCGGCGTTTTGGCGGCGGCTTCCGGCATTGCGTGGCCGTCCGCGCTGATGCCGGCGACGCGGAGCACGGTGACGTGCTGGCGGTGCCCGTTCTTGCGGCGGCTGTTCTGCCGGCGGCGCTTCTTGAAGATGATGATTTTCTCGAGCCGGTCCTGCGCGATCACGGTGGCCGTGACGGTGGCGCCGGGCACGAGGGGGGCGCCAACCGTGGTGCCGGCGTCGCTGCCCACGGCGAGCACGTCGCTGAAGGTGATGGTTTCCCCGGCGTCGCCGGGCAGCTTTTCCACTTTCAGCACGGCGTTGGGCGTGACGCGATACTGCTTTCCGCCGGTGCGGATCACTGCGAACATGATGCGGGTTCCTGATCGGCCGTCCCAAGCGAGCCGGGCGGCCCTTTTTGTGGGCATGGGGCAGCGGCGGATGCCGGGTGCCGGAACCGCGCGTTTTACGCATAATGCGAAAACTGTCAATGTTATTGCAGGGCGTGGCGCGACCGCCTATAAACCGCGCCCGGTGTGGAGAGGTGGCCGAGCGGCTTAAGGTGGCGGTCTCGAAAACCGTTGTCGTGTAACAGCGACCGTGGGTTCGAATCCCACCCTCTCCGCCAATCCCCTAATCGGACCCGTTCGGGATAGTCCGCCTTGCGCCGGCAAAAGCGCTGTTTCTCAAAGCGATCTAGTGCTTTCGGTCTTCTGGTTGACCGCGTGTGTTCGCTTGTGTCCGCATCTAACCCCTATTATCATTAGGGGACGCGCAAGGGGATGGTCCCAATGCGGTGGAACATAGGCGATGCCGCACAAGTCCAACGCCCTTACGGCCGTAGTGGTGAAGAACGCCAAGCCGGGCCGGTATGGGGACGGCAATGGGCTTTATCTGTTCGTCCGGTCCGCTGAATCCCGCTTCTGGGTATTCCGATACACCATGCCCGGCGCCAAAATGCGCGAGATGGGCTTGGGCCGTGCCGGCGCCGGAGCGGCGGATGTGACCTTGGCCGAGGCGCGCGAACGGGCGGCGGCACTGTTCAAGCTGGTGCGGTCGGGGGTCGATCCTTTGGCTCAGCGAAGCGCCGACAGCGCAGCAGCCAAGGCGGCGATGCAGGATGCGGTGGTCCGAAGTGTCACGTTCCGCGCCGTGGCGCAGAGGTATGTCGCGGCGCATCAGGCAAGCTGGCGCAATCTCAAACACGGGCAACAGTGGGTCAACACGCTCGCGACCTACGCCTACCCGTTCATGGGCGATTTGCCGGTCGGGAGCGTGTCCACAGCGCACGTTCTGGCGGCGTTGGGTCCGATCTGGAATACCAAACCTGAAACCGCTGGCCGGGTTCGGGGACGGATCGAGGAGGTGCTGGATTACGCCAAGACGGTTGACCTCCGGCATGGCGAGAACCCGGCGCGGTGGAAAGGACACCTCGCACTCACTCTGCCGGCCCGCAGCAAGGTTGCCGCCGTTGAACACCATGCAGCATTGCCCTGGCAGGACGTAGGCGGCTTTCTGACGGCGCTTCGAGGCCAGGCCGGCATCGGCGCCAGCGCCCTCGAATTTACGATCCTGACCGCGGCCCGAACGGGCGAAGTATTGGGCGCGCAATGGGGGGAGATAGACCTGGCGGCCAAGATTTGGACCGTGCCGGCGGCACGCATGAAGGCTGGACGGGTGCACCGGGTTCCTCTCTCCGAGCCGGCCTTGGCAGTGCTGGCGAACATGCAAAAGCTTCGGACCGTGGATGGGCCTGATGCCGTGATCTTCCCGGGCGGACGCGCGAGCAAGCCGCTGTCCATCATGGCGATGACCATGGTGTTGCGCCGGATGAAGCGCGGCGACGTGACCGTGCACGGGTTCCGCTCCACGTTCCGCGACTGGTCAGCTGAAGAGACCCACTATCCCCGTGAAGTTGCCGAGGCGGCGCTGGCGCATACCCTTGGAAACAAGGTTGAGGCCGCGTATCGGCGCGGAGACCTGTTCGAGAAGCGGCGCCGGCTGATGGATGACTGGGCTCTGTTCTGCACGCAAGCGCCGCAGGTGGGCAACATGGTATCCACACACGGCGAGAGTGCGATGGCGTGAAGCCTTCCATGCCAAGCTCTACGATGGTTCATCTGGAGAACATGCGAACCGCCTTTGCAGTAACGGCTAACCCGTTCTTCGTGTGGCAGGCCATTCATTGGTGCAGAAACGAAAGACCTCAAACCGACGTGCCCGAGTGGTGCTTGGAGCACCTCGGACAGGTTGCCTCGCGCATCAACTCTTTAGGCCACGTTGACGCTGTTGGCCTTATCGGCAAGGGACGCGGGCGTGCGCCCGAAACCCCGACGCCGGCCGAGATGCTCCGCGCACTGGGTTTCATTTCTCAAGGAAGGAATGCCTTTCGCAATGCGGGTTCTCAGATGCGGAAAGTCCGCGCCGCCGGAAGGTTTGAAGCCATGCGTTCTGCCGGAACCCCCTACAAGGCAGCGCTCGAAGAGGTCATGGACTGGTTAGGCGAGCCAAATGAGACTCGCGCTAAGACCATCATTCGGACGGGCAAGCGGATTTTAGGGTCCAAAACCTAGCCCGAGGTTTGGCATCCTGACCAAGGGCTGCGGAGAGTTGATGTTCTGTCCTGTTCAACCGGACGGAGCTGAACGTGAACCCTACTCCACTAGCCTACGGCATCCCGGATGCCTGCCGCGTTCTTAGCCTGGGCAGGACTCGCCTTTACGCATTGATCGCTGAGGGCAAGATTGAGGCTCGCCAATGTGGCGGCCGAACGTTGATCCCAAGCGAAAGCCTGCAGGCGTTTATCGCGGGGCTACCCGCCGCACCGATCCGCAAGAAAGACATTGCTTAAACGAAAACCCCGGCGCTGGTGGGCACCGGGGC
>CALMVT010000060.1 GCA_937873175.1 uncultured Acetobacteraceae bacterium
GCGTAGGCCCTCCTCCGTGGCCCGCAGCGCGCCGTGCCGGGCATCCACCAGCACCAGGCGGGCGGGATCGAGGCCGGCGCGGGCCAAGGCCGGCGGGTAAAGGTCACCGCGGGTGGCGATCCACAGCACCGGGCCGGGGCGGCGGGCCAGCACGGAGGCGGCGAACAACGCCGGGGCGGCGCCATGCTCGACGGCCGGGCCGCCGGCGAACAGCTCGTGCACCGCACCCAGGGTGAGGCCCCAGCCGGGCAGGTGCGCGTCCAGCGCCGGCAAGCCGAACGGCAGGCGCAGGGCCGCCGGGCCGGCACTGTTTCCGCGTTCGAGCGCAGCGACCTGCCTGCGCAGGGTTGCGATGGTGTCCAACTGCATAAGCCGTGCTTCTCCTCCACCCTCCAGGCACCCGGCTTGGAACGTATCGTGAACAAACAAGTTGTGGGAAGGGGTTTTTGTTGAATGCCGGCCATCATGACGCGCCGGGCTGGGCCACGAGGGCGTTTCTGCAGCGGCGCAGGCTTGTCTGGAATTGTTCGTGCCCAGCGCGGCCCGCCTTCCCCGCCTTGCAAACGCGCCGGGCTTGCCCGCCGCCCGACCCGGGGCTAAACCCGCCCGCCCCTGCCGACCAGAGCGAACCACGGCTGATGCTGTTTCATGAGCCGCTGTTCCTGTTCCTGTTTTTCCCGGTCGTGCTCGGGCTGTTCCTGGCGGTGCGGCGCCGGGCCGGCGGGCGTGCCGCCGTGCTGCTGGCCGCCAGCCTGTTCTTCTATCTTTGGAGCGAGCCGCTTTTCGTCCCCGTCGTGCTGGCGACCTGCTGGATCGACTACGCCGTGTCCAAGCGCGTCGTCCCCCCGGGGCGTCACCACCGCCGCTGGTGGCTGGCGCTGGGCGTGGCCGTGAACGTGGGGATGCTGGCCTACTACAAGTACGCCGGCTTCGCGGTGGACAACCTGGATGCGATCCTGGTCCGTTTGGGGCTGCGTCCCTGGCACCTGGGCGTGGTCGCCCTGCCTATCGGCGTGTCGTTCATTGTGTTCGAGAAGATCACCTACCTGGTGGACGCCTTTCGCGGCCGGTCCAGCCCGGCGCCGGGCTTCGCGCGCTACCTGCTCTACGTGTTCCTGTTCCCCAAGCTGCTCGCCGGGCCGATCATCAAATATCACGAGCTGGAAGTGCAGCTCCTGGCCGGCGGCCGGGTCCGGGGCGACGACCTGGCCGTGGGGTTCCAGCGCTTCATGCTGGGCGTGGTGAAAAAGACGATCCTGGCCGACACGCTCGCGGGCGGGGCGGACACGGCCTTCGCGCTCCCGGCGGCGCAGCTCGGCTTCGCCGATGCTTGGTGGGGCGTGCTGCTGTTCGCGTTCCAGATCTACATCGACTTCAGCGCCTATTCCGACATGGCCATCGGCTTGGCCCGCATCTTCGGCTTCCGGCTGAACGAGAACTTCGACCGCCCCTACATTTCCTGCTCCGTCACCGAGTTCTGGCGGCGCTGGCACATCTCGCTGTCCTCCTGGATACGCGAGTATCTTTACGTGCCGCTGGGCGGCAACCGCGTGCCCCCGGCGCGGCGCACCCTGAACCTGTGGGTCTGCTTCCTGGCCAGCGGCCTGTGGCACGGCGCGGCGTGGACGTTTGTCGCCTGGGGCGCCTACAACGGCTTTTTCCTGGTGCTGGAGCGCCTGTTCCTGCTGCGCGTGCTGGACCGCATGCCCCGGATCGCGGCCAACGCCGCCACCTTCCTGGTCACGGTGCTGGGATGGACCGTGTTCCGCGCCGCGTCGGCGGAGCAGACCGGCACGTTCCTTTCCGCGATGGCCAGCCCGGCCCGGCTTGGCCTCGGTGCCGCCTGGCGCACGCCGCCGATGGCCGCGGCCGCCGTGGCCGCCGCGGCGATTTCCTTTCTGCCGCGGGTGCCCGGCTTCGACCGGGCGGCCGGCCTGGTCATGGCATCGCCCGGCGGGCGCTTCGCGGTCGAGCTGACGGTCGCGGTTCTGTTCGCCTTCGCGCTGGCCAAGACGCTGGCCGACCCGTTCAAGCCCTTTCTCTACTTCCGGTTCTGACGGGAATGCGCTCCCTGCGCGTGCTGCCGGCCGCCTTGGGCGCCCTCGTGCTGGGCGCCGGCGCCGTGCTACTGCTGGCCAACCTCGCCGTGCGCGCGGCCACGCCCGGCCAGGAGATCAAGCTGTTTCCCGGCCTGCATGGCGCCACGGCCCCGGTCCAGCAGCCTTTCGGCTTCGAGGCCGTGCTGGACGGCTCCTTCCAGCGTGCCGCCGGTCAGCTCATCGGCGGTCGCGTGCCGCTCCACCCCTTCGCGGTGCGCCTGCGCAACCAGGCGCTTTACGCCCTGTTCCGCGAAACCGCCGTGCCGAGCCTTGTGGTCGGCACGGGCGACCAACTAATCGAGCGCGCGTACCTCGACGAGTACTGCAGCCGCAACGTCGCCGCCTTCCTGCCCGGCGCGCGCGCCTGGGCCGGGCTTATCCGCGAGATGCAGGACGCCGCCGAGCGGCGCGGCCAGACCTTTCTTTACGTGCTCACGCCGTCCAAGCTCGCCCAGTATCCCGACATCCTGCCGCCCGGCATTCCTTGCCCGGCGGCGCCTCTGGACCGCGCCGGGCAGGTGCCGGCCTGGCTGAACACCCTGCGCGCCGCCGGCGTGCACGTCGTAGACACGGTCGCGGTGCTTTCGGCGGCGCAGAGCCGGTATCCGTTCCGCTTGTATCCGGCGGGCGGCGCGCACTGGAACCAGGTGGGCGGGATGCTGGCCGGCCAGGCGGTCGGCGCCGGGCTGGAAGAACTGCGGCGCGACGGCAGCTTCCCGCTCGTGCCCTTCGCGTGGCGCATGTCGAACAAGCTGGACCCGTTCGACACGGACCTGGCCGACCTGCTCAACCTCCTCCTCGCCGGCGCGCACGAGCCTATGCCGGCGGTGACGCCCGAGCCGCCGCCGTCACCGCCGGGCTGCACGCCGCGCCGGGTGGTCATCGTGGGCGGCAGCTTCGGCAACGCCCTGGGCAGCTATCTCAGCCTCCTGCCGTGCCGCCCCGTCGTCGCCGAGTACGAGTACTGGCACCGCTTCCACGAAACCTGGGAACAGGGTCGCCGCGTGACCCGCGACAAGGTGGACCCGGCGCAGCGCGCCCGGGACCTGCAAGCGGCCGACGTTGTTCTTTACGAGGAGAACGAGCAGATTCTGGGCCATTCTGACCACGGCCGGGCACTGCATGAGTTCCTGCTCGCCCGCCCGCCGGGGGGTACCGCCGGCGGGGAGCGTTGAACTGCCGCTGTTCGGCTTCACGCATTCTCCCGCGTGTGCAGCATGAGCGGCCTGCGCCGACCCCGGCCAGCCGCGCTATGTCCTGCAGTCCCGCCCTGCCCTGTTCTTCAAGCATCGTCGGCCTCCCCGGAGGCGATTGCGTTTGGAGCTGGACGTTGGGCGGGCTACGCCGTTGCTGGCCGGACAGGATGAGCTATCGTCAAACGACGGGCCAGGGCGACGGGGGATGAACGGCGCCACCCGTGCCGCGTTCGGCAGGCGCATGCCGCCGTTGCGGCGATGCCCACAACCCAAGGAGCTGCAAGGATGAGCGATGGCAAGCCTGGCCAACGGGACAACGGTTCTGACAGCTTCGGGCGCTTGATCGAGGGCGTGCTGCAGTTCAGCGAGCAGGTGTATCCCGAGCGCCGGGCGGAGTTTCAGCGCCTCGCGTCCGGCCAGCGCCCGCACACGCTGTTCATCACCTGCGCCGACAGCCGCGTGATGCCGGAGATGATCACCCAAACCGACCCGGGCGAGCTGTTCGTGTGCCGCAACATCGGCAACATCGTGCCGGCCTATGGCGAGATGCTGGGCGGCGTGTCGGCCATCGTGGAGTTCGCCTGCACGGCGCTGGATGTGTCCCACGTGGTAGTGTGCGGCCATTCCGACTGCGGCGCGATGAAGGGCCTGCTCAACCCGGACGCTTCCGGCCTGCAGCGGATGCCGACGGTTGCGTCCTGGCTGCGCAACGCCGAGGCCGCGCGCAGCGTGGTGGAGGTGATGCGGCCCGGGCTGGACGGCGCGGCCAAGGTGCAGGCGCTGGTTGAGCAGAACGTGCGCACGCAGATGCAGCACCTGCGCACCCACCCGGCCGTCGCCGCCCGCCTGGCCGAAGGCAGCCTTTCCTTGCACGGCTGGGTTTACGAGATTGAGGACGGAACCGTGCACACGCTGGACGAGGGGGGCGGCGATCCGGTGCCCTTGGACCGGACGGCCGCGGGCGGGCGCCAAGGGCGGTGATCGTTTCACGGCGGCTCGATGCGCCGCGCATCCTGCGCTCGGTTGGCCGGCCGCTTGCCTTTTTGCTGGCCTACGACGTCGCCGTGACGGCACTTTACGTCGTTTGGGACCAGCATTGGGTAGCGGTGCAGGACCTGCCCCTCAGCCTGCTCGGCAGCGCGCTCGCGGTGGTTCTCGGCGTGCGCAACAACGTCGCCTATGCGCGCTGGTGGGAAGCGCGCTCGCTTTGGGGCAGCGCGGTGAACAACTCCCGCTCCTTTGCGCGCGGCGTGCTGACAATGTTGGAAGACAGCGCCGCTGCCGCGGCGCGCAAGGCGGCCCTGGTGCGCCTGCAGATTGCCTGGGCGCACGCCCTGCGGTTCGCGCTGCGGCGGCAGGATCCTTGGAGCGAGCTGGAGCGGCTGCTGCCCGCCTCGACGCTGGCCCGCGTGCGCAGGGCGGCCAACGTGCCGACCGCCTTGCAGGCCGAGCTGGGACGGTCGCTGGCCGAGGCGGACCGGGCAAGCGGGCTGGACTCGGTGCGGCTCGCGGCGCTGAACGGCACGCTGTCCGAGCTGGCCAACGCGCAGGGCGGGCTGGAAAAGATCAAGAACACGCCGCTGCCGCACCAGTTCGAGCAGTTCCCCCAGGTGTTCGTGGCCGCGTACTGCCTGCTGCTGCCGGTCGGCCTCGTGCATGACCTCGGGGCGGTGACTCCGATCGGCTCAACGGTGATCGGCTTCGCCTTCTACGTGCTCGACCAGATCGGGCGGGACCTGGAAGACCCCTTCGAGGGCACGGTGCACGACGTGCCGATGGCGGCCATTACGCGCACCATCGAGGTGGACCTGCAGCAGATGCTGGGCGAGCAGGACGTGCCGCGCCCGCTTGCCCCGGTGGACGGGGTGCTTTGGTAGCGGCATAGCCCGTGTTCCCGGGGCCGATCATTGTGCAGCCGCGGGCACGGGCTATACCTGCGGGCATCGGCGTGGCCCTCCAGGGCACGGCGGGCGGTCCCTCGCACACCAAGGATGCACGGAACGTCGCTGTCTGCCCGCATCGAGAGGCTGCCGTTCCTGCGGTTCCATTGGCACCTCCTGATGATGGGTGGGCTGGGCTATTCCTTTGACGGCCTGGACGCGGCGGTCGTCGCCTTCTGCTCCCGGTGCTGCGCCCGGCCTGGGGGCTGACCAGCATCCAAGTCGGGTTCCTCGGCAGCGCGACGTTCATCGGCTTCTTCTTCTGGGCGCTGATCGGCGACGCGATCGGCGGGCGTGTTCGGCGTGACAACCGCGGTGTTGCTGACCGGCGCGCTCGCCGTGCTGGTCATGGGGGTCAAGACCTGCAACCAGTCGCTTGAGGATATCACCGCCGAGGAACTCGCGCATGAGGACGCCGCGTGACGGAGGCGCTGCAAAGGGTTGCCGCTGCCCAGTCCGCCGCGGGCCAGCCCGGCGCCACCCTGCAAGCCCTTGCGGACGCCCTGGCCGACATGGTGGGCTTCAAGCTATTCACCGCGCTGCTGCATGACCCGGCGGCGGGCAAAATCCGCCGGGCCTACAGCAACATGCCGGCGGAATACCCGGTCGCCGGGGCAAAGCCGATCACCGACTCGCCTTGGATGCGGCAGGTCCTGCAGCCCGGCGAACCCTATGTCGGGCGGGACCGCGAGGACATCCGCGCCGTGTTCTTCGATTACGAGCTGATCTGGTCGCTCGGCTGTGAAAGCGTGCTCAACCTGCCGGTGCGCTGGGACGGGCGCGTGCTTGCCGTGCTGAACCTGCTGCACGGAAGCGGCTGATACAACGGCGTCGATCCCGGCGCCCTGCTGCCCCTGGCGCAGCTCGCCGTGCCCGCCCTACAGTCGATGCAGCGGGAGTGAGCCGAGCCATGCAGACACTGTTCCTGAACGCCGCCATCACCGATGCCACGCAGCGGGAGCCGCGCGAAGGCCACGTCCTCATCGAGGACGGCATGATCCGGGACACCGAGGCGCGTCCGGGGTCGGCGGAGAACCGGGAAGTCATCGACCTGCGGGGCCGTACGCTGATGCCCGGCCTGATCGACTGCCACGTCCATGTCGTGGCCAGCACCATGAACCTGACGCTGAACGCGCAGTTGCCGGATGCCATGGCGGTGCTTCGCTCCTTGCCGATCATGCGGGGGATGCTGGACCGGGGCTTCACCACGGTGCGCGACGTGGGCGGCGCGCCGTATGCCCTGGCGGAAGCGGTGGAGCAGGGCCTGGCGCCGGCGCCCCGGCTGGTGGTGTGCGGCAAGGCGCTGTCCAAGACCGGCGGCCACACCGACGGGCGGCCCCGCTACGACACCCACGACCCCACGCGGTGGGCGCGGAACTTCGGCGCGCTCGGCCGGGTGGCGGACGGGGTGGACGAGGTGCGCCGCGCTTGCCGCCAGGAACTGCGCCAAGGCGCGCATTTCATCAAGGTGATGGCCAACGGCGGCGTGTCCAGCCCGACCGACCCCATCGCCTGGCAGGGCTACTCCGTGGCGGAGATGACCGCGGCCGTGGAGGAAGCGCAGGACGCGCAAACCTACGTTTCGGCGCATCTTTACACGCCGGAGGCCATCGAGCGCGCCTTGCGCTGCGGCGTCCATTCGCTGGAGCATTGCAACCGCATCGACGCGCCGACCGCCCGCCTGGCGGCGGAAGCTGGGGCGGTCGCGGTGCCGACGCTTGTGACCTACGAGGCCCTGGCGCAGAACGGCCCCGCGCTCGGGCTGCCGCCGGACTCCATCGCCAAGATCGAGGACGTGCGCGCGGCCGGGATGGGCAGCCTGTCCATCCTGCGGGAGGCCGGGGTGACGATGGCTTTCGGCACGGATTTGCTGGGGGAAACGCATGTGCGGCAAAGCGAGGAGTTCGCCATCCGCTCGCGCATCCTGCCCTCGGCGGAGGTCCTCGCCAGCGCCACCACGGTGGCCGCGCGCTTGATCGGCATGGAGGGCAGGCTGGGCGTCATCGCGCCGGGCGCAGTTGCCGACCTGCTGGTGGTGCAAGGTGCGCCGTTGGAGGATGTAGCGATCCTAGCTGATCACCAGCGCAGCATCCTGATGGTGATGAAGGCGGGCATCGTTCACCACCGGAAGGAGGTTTGAGGAGAGTAGGGCCGCATACAACGGAAAGCCCGGGTTAAGAACAATCCTGTTCACCGGGTGGAGTCTCCATCCGCACCCCCGCGCGCTGCGCTGGCGCAGCGGCAAGACGTACCTCGCAGCGTTGCTGCCGGTCCGGCTCCGTGTGCCCTCCATGCGTCGCTGGAATGCTGAACGCTGACGGGCTGGCTGCTGTTCAGCAACCGGAACCACCTCAGTTTAGTTCAGCCAGAGTCGACTGGCCATCGGAACGCACGCGGTCTATGAGGCAACCAACGCCCGACACAATCAAGCCGAGCACGACGCAGAACCGGAGCAAATAGACTGCCGATCCTTCCAAGCAGCCCTAAACACATCGCTCGGGCTCTCCAGCGAGTTGGATCGTTGTTGGCGCGAAGCCAAACATGCGCGGTTAACGCCAGCAGCAAGGCGGAGGTCGGCTGATCCCACTGTCGGTAGCTGACGATTGCCTGGGTCAGATAGAGCGGTAGCACTCCTGCTGAAAGGCACAGGGCGATGAAGCGTGCCTGTCCGGTGAACACGGTGTTGACATGCCCGGCCACGAGCACCGAGGCTGCCTGATATTGCAACAAGGCGATCAGGCTCAGGGTGATCCGCGCACCAATCGTATTGCCGCCGAAGCTGTCATAGACGACAGCGAGCAGCGCTACTGTTCCTGGTGCGGCATGGGCGGTCGGGCCGGTTGGGATCAGGTACGGGTCGCCAATGAAACCGTCGCGCAACAGCGCGAGGGCCACCAGACCCGTTTCGCCAGTTGAGGAATTGACCGAGCCGAAGTCTGCCGCGATCAGACAGCCCGACACGACGAGTGGAAACAGGGGTATAAAGAACTTTGCCATGGTCTTGTTCACGATGCGAGAGATCAACCAGCCTGATGAAACGGCAGCAAGGCAGGAAGTCTCCCAAAATTTCCGTTCCAAAAAGTCATGTTGCAATCATGAAGATTTACTTTAGGCACACGCAATAACTTGCTCCTTGGAAGCACTTAAGCTAATTATCAATTCGGCTTTGAGGTTCGTCGAGTCTAAAGTCAGACCGTTCTTACCCGAACTACACGGATTTTCTTGCATTGTGCAAAGCATCGGTGCGGAAATGACATTTTATTTCATAAATAAATGTTTGACGTGGCAAAAGGTATCACAAATTCGGAGACGCGCCGTAAAGTAGGAGCTGGATTTGCACTTAGAAAAGAGAATGTAAACAGGGCGGCTGTGCGCTTGATCAAGCATGCACCAAGTTGGACGGCAAGGACGAGAAGAGCTGCGCCGGCCAGCCGAGCTAGGGTCACCGGGCGTTGCGGGACGCCAAGCAAGCCGAAGTGGTCGAGCACCAGCGACCCGAGCATCTGGCCGACGACGATCAGCGCGAGCACCGTCAGAATCGCGGTGCCGATGAAAAATCGCGCCGAGAATGCCTCCTGTTCACGAGGGCCGGAACGTGCGCGCGGCCATGGCGCCCAGCAACGGCGGCTCGCCAGGTGCGACGAACCCCGCCCACCACGGCAAACCCAACTCCGCCCGCTGTTTGGCGTTGAGGAACCGCTGGAGCGCAACGCTGATTCAGGCGCCTACCACCAGTAAGCGGTATGCGACGTTGCTGTCGCACAAGGGACGCAAACCGAGGCGGCAGATGACTGAAACCATCCTGGCGCTCGACCTGGGCAAGACTGGCTGCCGCGCGGCGCTCTGGATTGGCACGGTCCGCAGGGATTCGGAGGGCGCGGGCGCACCCGGCCTGGCAGCGCCGGGCGGTGTGGCGGCGGCGGAACGGGCCGTGCTCGCCGTTGCCGAACCGTTGCTGCGGGCGGCGGGCGGCGGGCGCGTGAACCGGGCC
>CALMVT010000061.1 GCA_937873175.1 uncultured Acetobacteraceae bacterium
AGCACCGTGCCGCCCGCGACGCCGCTTTCCGCACCTGGCGCGAGGTCACCGCGGTCGCTGATGTCGCATAGGCACCGAAGCCGGCCTGAGGTCATCGACACCCTCTGCCCGTCAACCTGACAACGCCCCCAGAATGCCTTGCATGCGCCCTGGTGACCGCTGGCTGCAAAGGTTCGCGACCCGAAGCCGTCCCTCCAAGCATCGAGTGGCTGGGTGACCGCCCGCCCGCGCTGTTCCAAGCCAGCTTTCAAGAAAACAACGGTCCCGCCTTGCTGGAACGCTTGTTGCATTGCGCTCGCCTCCAACCAGGAGCGAGACATGGCAACCATCCCGCATCCCGTTGACGCCGTCCTGCCGCCGCGGCAACTGTTCGCGTTCGGGCTGCAGCACCTGCTGGTCATGATCGCCTCGCCCGTCACCGCGGTGTTCGCCGTCGGCCGCGCGCTCGATCTGCCCGCCACGCTAACCGCGAACCTCGTCAGCGCCACTCTCCTCGTGTGCGGCCTCGGCACCTTGGTGCAGTCGCTCGGCGTTTGGCGGTTCGGCTCCCGGCTGCCGTTCGTGATGGTTCCGGGTGGCGCGCCCGTGTTCATCTTCCTCGGCATCGCCACGCTCGCCGACGTGCAGACCGCATCCGGCGCCGTGCTCGTTACCGCGGCGTGCTATGTGCTGCTCCTCCCGGTGTTCGCGCGCTGCCTGCGCTTCTTCCCGCCGGTGGTGATTGGCACCATGCTGCTGCTGGTCGGCGTCAACCTGATCGCGGTCTATGGCGGCGTCATCGCCGGCCGACCCGGCACGCCGGCGTTCGGCGACCCGGCGAGCCTGGGCCTCGCCATGGCGACGGTCCTGCTCACCGTGCTGTTCGTCCGCGTGCTGCCGGGCACGTTGGGGCAGCTCGCCGTGATGTTCGGCCTGGTCGCCGGCACGCTGCTGGCCGCGGCAGCCGGGATGCTGCGCCTGGACGCCGTGTTCGCGGGGCCGGCGCTCAGCCTGCCTACCGCCTTCCCGTTCGGCTGGCCGAAGTTCAACCTGGCGGCGTCGCTGCCCATGGTCCTGTTCAGCGTCATCTCGATGGCCGAGGCCACCAGCCAGACCGTTGCGGTCAGCGAGGTTGTCGGCCGTCCGGTGGACCGCCGCCGCGACGTGCCGCGCACCATCCTGGGCGACGCGCTGATGTCGCTGCTCGGCGGCTGCCTCGGCACCGCGCTGATCATCACCAGCGGCGAGAACATCGGCATCGTGCGTGCGACCGGCGTGCGGTCCCGCTACGTGACGGCGGCCTGCGGCGCGATGCTGGTGGTGCTGGCGCTGGTGGCGCCGTTGGCCCGGCTGGCGAACGCGATTCCGGCGCCGGTGGTCGGCGGCACGGCGGTGGTCGTGTTCGCCATCATCTGCGGCATGGGCATCGACATCCTGCGCCGGGTTGATCTGCACGCGCCGGGCAACCTGTACACCGTGGCGGCCGCACTCGCCATTGGGCTGCTGCCGATCCTGGTGCCAGGCATGTACGGCCGCTTCCCCGCCGCGCTGCAGATCATCCTGGGTAACGGCTTGGCGATGGGCACGGTCGCTGCCGTGCTGTTCAATATCGTCTTCCACCACCTCGGACGCCCGGCCCTTGCCGCCGGGCCGGGCGACGCCCCGGCCGCCCCGGCCCAAGCCGTCCGGGCGCCATGACGACGTCGTTCGGCCCGGCAGACTTCGCCGGCGACGTCCTGCTGTTGCCGGAGCAACTGCTGCTCCGCACCGGCTCCGCGGCGGACCACGCGGCGGTGGTGTCGGGCGGGGTGTTCGCCGCCGTCGGCCCGGCGGCGGCCGTGATGGCGGCGCACCCGCACCTTGTGCCGCTGCCGCTGCCGCGCACTTTGCTGATGCCCGGGTTCATCGACGCGCACCACCACCTCAGCCAGTCGTTCGGCAAGGCGCTGGCTTTCGGCGAGCCGTCGGAGATCTTCCGCCGCATCTGGGTGCCGCTGGAAGGCAGCCTTGACCCGGAGGGCATCCACCTCGCCGCCAAGCTGGCCGCCCTGGAAGCGCTGCGCGGCGGCTTCACGACGGTGGTGGACGCCGGCACCCGGGCGGTGGGCGCCACGGAGGCGGTCGCGGGCGCGGTGCGCGAGGCCGGGCTGCGCTGCGTGCTAGGCTGCATCTGCAACGACGCGGGCGGCGGCGGACCGGGCGCGGACGCTGACGCCATCCTCCATGCGGCGCAAGGCCATGTCGCCCGGTTCGAGCAGGACGCCCTGATCCGGCCGTCGCTCGCGATCTCCATCCCGGAGGCCGCGACGGACACGATGCTGCAGCGCGTTTCCGCCCTGTGCGCCGATGCGGGGGTGGTATTCCAGACCCACGCCAACGAGCACCTGGCCGCCGTCGAGCGGTCGCTCGTGGCGCGCGGCCATCGGCCGATCCAGTTGCTGCACCGGCTCGGCGTGCTCGGCCCGCAAACGCTGCTCGCCCATGCCACCATGCTGACCCCGGACGAGACCGTGGCGCTGCGCGACACCAGCACGGCGGTCGCCTACAACCCGGTGGCCAGCTGGTGGAAGGGCAACGCGGTGGCGCCAGCCGGGCTGATGGCGGCGCTCGGCATCCGCTTCGGCCTGGGCACGGACGGCACCCGGTCAGATGCTTTTCACCTGATGAATGCGGCGGAAGCAAGCCAGCGCGTGGTGTTCGGCTTGCCGGCCGGAGACTTCTCCGTTGGCGGCGGCTGGCTGTGGCTGGACCGCGCCACGGCGGGCAGCGCCGAGGCCGTTGGACTGGGCGGCGTCACCGGGGAGATCGCGCCCGGACTGGCGGCGGACTACCTGCTGATCGACCTCGACGTGCCGGAGATGACGCCGTCCTGGGATCTCGGCTGGGAACTGGTGCGCCTGGCCAACCGCGACCAGATCGTGGCGACCGTGGTGGCGGGCCGGCTGCGGCTGTGGCGCGGCTGGCCGCCCGACTGGGATGGGCGCGCGCTGATGCGGCGGGTTGCAACGCTGGCCGGCCCGGCCGTCGCGCGGGCACCGATCCAGCGCATCCACCCGGTGTCGGCCCGGCATCGTGAGGCAACCCTGCGGGGCGAATGAGCTTGCTGCTGGGTTCGACCATCGCCGCGTCCGTGCTGTTCGGCGGGCTGCTGCAAGGCTCGGTCGGGGTGGGATTCGCCCTGGTGGTATCCCCGGTGCTGGCCTTGGCGGCACCTGGGTTGCTGCCGGGGACGGTGCTGATCCTGATGCTCCCGATGAACGCTTTCGTCGCCTGGCGCGAGCGGCGGTTCGTGGACCGCATCGGCGCCGCCTGGATCACGCTGGGCCGCTGCGCCGGCGCGCTGGCCGGGCTGGCGGTCCTGGCCGCGCTGTCCGCCGGGTCGCTTCGGGCGTTCATCGGGTTCGCCACCATCTTGACAGTCGGCGCCTCGCTGATGGGCGGCGCCTTCAAGCTCGGCCGCACGGTGCTGCTCGGCGCCGGCCTGATCACCGGGATCACGGAGACAGCAACGGGGATCGGCGGGCCGCCGATGGCGTTGGCCTACCAGCATCAGCCGGGTCCGGTGCTGCGCGCCACCTTGGCTGCGTGTTTCTTCATCGGCGAGGTTGTCTCCCTGGCTCTGCTGGCGGCCACGGGGCGGCTGCACATGGAGCAGGTTGCCGCGGCGGCGTGGCTGCTGCCGGCGCTTGGCCTGGGCGTGATCGGGACGCGCTGGCTTTACGGCCGGCTGGACGGGCGGCCGTTGCGGGTGGCGATGCTGGTGTTCGCCCTGCTGTCGGGGATTGCGTGCCTCGTGTGACCGCCTGGTTTCAGGCGTTTTGTGGCGTTGGTGCATGGAGGCGAGTGCGGACAGCACGGTCCCTGACCCACATGGTTCAGCGGCGGACGGAAACGGGCTTGGCTTCACGGATCATGCGGTTGAGTGCCTGAACGGCAAGGGCGACTTCGCCGTGCTGACCTGGTCGGCTGCGAGCGCGCAGCTTGGGCCCGATCAGGTGCTTGTAGCGGCCCATTGTTGTTTCGGCATGGTTGCGCTTCCCGTACCCGGTGGCACGTTGCCAGCCGATGCGGCCCCACTCAGCCATGAGCTGGACGTGGCGGTCGCGCGGGGTTTGTTGGTCAGGATCGGGTATGCCCAGCACGGCGTCGGCCCGAGGCGGGATGACCACGGCGGGCGATGAGCCGGGCTGGCGGGCCATGGCGGCCTGGTAGACGGGATCGCGATCGTAGGCGCCGTCCGCGGTCACACTGGCCAAGGTGCCCGCGCACTGGCGCAGCAAGCCGGGCGCTTGCACCGCATCGTCCGTGTCGCCGTCCGT
>CALMVT010000062.1 GCA_937873175.1 uncultured Acetobacteraceae bacterium
TTCGTCAACGATGCGTTCTGCCACCTCACGGGCTACTCGCGCGAGGAGATCATCGGCCGCAACTGCCGTTTCCTGCAGGGACCCGAGAGCGACCCGGCGACGGTCGGCCGTATCCGCGCCGCGATCGAAGCGCAGGAGCCGATCGAGATCGACATCCGCAACCACGCCAAGGACGGGCGGCCATTCTGGAATCGGCTGCTGATCGCGCCGGTGCACGACGCGAACGGGGCGTTGACCTATTTCTTTGCGAGCCAGTTCGACGTCACCGTGGATCGCGACGACCTGGCCGAAGCCAACGAGAAACTGCGGGCCGAGGCTGCGGAGCGCGAGCAGGTCGAGGAGGCCCTCCGGCAATCGCAGAAGATGGAGGCCGTCGGCCAACTCACCGGCGGTCTCGCGCACGACTTCAACAACCTGCTGGCCGGCATCACGGGCAGCCTGGAGATGCTGCAGAACCGGCTCGCACAGGGTCGCCTCTCCGACTTCGACCGCTACATCACGGCCGCCCAGGGTGCCGCCAAGCGCGCCGCGGCCCTCACGCATCGCTTGCTGGCCTTCTCGCGGCGGCAAACCCTGGCGCCCAAGCCCACCGACGTCAACCGCCTGGTCACCGGCATGGAGGAGCTGATCCGGCGCACTGTCGGTCCGGGGATCGCCGTCGAGGTGGTCGCCGCCGGCGGGCTATGGAACACGCTCATCGATCCGCACCAGCTCGAGAATGCGCTGCTGAACCTGTGCCTCAACGCCCGCGACGCCATGCCGGAGGGTGGGCAGCTCACCATCGAGACCGGGAACAGGTGGCTCGATGCCCGTGCGGCCCAAGACCGTGACGTGCCACCCGGCCAGTATGTCACGCTGTGCGTCAGCGACACCGGAGTTGGCATGACGCCGGAGGTGATCCGGCGCGCCTTCGACCCGTTCTTCACGACGAAGCCGATCGGGGTGGGCACCGGCCTGGGCTTGTCGATGATCTACGGCTTCGTGCGGCAGTCTGGCGGGCAGGCGCGCATCTACTCGGAACCTGGCCAAGGCACGATGGTTTGCCTCTACCTCCCCCGGCATCACGGCGCGACAGATGCTGTGGAGGAAGCAAGCGACGTTGCGGAGGCAGCGCGCACCGGGCAGGGCGAGACGGTGCTGGTGGTGGACGACGAGCCGACCGTGCGCATGCTGGTGAGCGACGTGTTGGGCGATCTTGGCTACAACGCGATCGAGGTCGCTGATGGAGCCGCCGGATTGCGCGTTCTGCAGTCCGATGCCCGCATCGACCTGCTGATCACCGATGTCGGCCTGCCCGGCGGCATGAACGGGCGGCAGGTGGCCGACGCAGGGCGGGCATTGCGGCCCGGCCTCAAGGTGCTGTTCATCACCGGATATGCCGAGAATGCCGTGCTCAGCCACGGCCACCTCGACCCCGGCATGCACGTGCTGACAAAGCCGTTCGCGATGGACGCCCTCGCCAGCCGGATCAAGGAGCTGATCACAGCGCCGTAGTGCCTCCGCCAGACAGGGGGTGGTCGTGTCACTGAAGTCGACTGTGAGAGTGTCAAAAATCTGGCTCTGCCGCACTTTGCGTGGATCATGCCGCCAGCAGAACGCGCCGACGCAG
>CALMVT010000063.1 GCA_937873175.1 uncultured Acetobacteraceae bacterium
CCAAGCCACCAAACCCCAGCCCCGGCCGGACCAGCCGCTTGATGCGCCGGTGATCTTGCTCGATAGTCCAATCGCAAATGACAAAAGCGGATCTGCTCGCTGGCGCGATCCGTTGGCATCACGTAGCGGATCTCCACCTCGCCATCGCTGACGATAACCCGGTCGATCAGGAGCTCGACGAGGGATCGTCTTCCTCATGACCGTCCTCCCGCACGCCGGGGCCGTGCAATGCGCCGGCAGGCGCGACGGCCAGTGCCGTCGTCCAGGCCAACACCTCCTGGTAGGCTCGATCCCATCGACGCTGGCCGTACGGACCTGGCAACATCGTCCGACACACGATCCACTGGCATCGCATCAGTCCCTCCCGATTGGAGGGATTCAGCTGGGATCGTGCTCGTCCGTCTCGATCGCTCCCGCAGCGTCAAGCGAGACCAGCTCAGCCGCAAGCGCGACCGGCGCACCAGGCAAAACTTGTCATTTGCGATTAGGCCATCTCGAGCCCGTTGTTCAGGTAGCGATTGGTCCGGTGCCGCACCGCCTTGCCCAGCTCGGTCCTGATCGCACGCGGGTAGCTGTCGTGG
Source organism: uncultured Acetobacteraceae bacterium (assembly GCA_937873175.1). Taxonomy (GTDB): domain Bacteria; phylum Pseudomonadota; class Alphaproteobacteria; order Acetobacterales; family Acetobacteraceae; genus CAHJXG01. The sequence continues at coordinate 582 of CALMVT010000063.1, forward strand.
CCGTCGGTCGTGACCCGGTCAGGGGTAATGCCCGTTACCGTCTTGGCCGAGCGGAAGAAGGCCTTCGCCGCGGCCATGTCGCGATGCTCGCTGAACAACACGTCCACCAGCGCGCCGGAGCGGTCGATGGCGCGATACACGTAGCACCAGCGGCCGTCCACCTTCAGGTCGGTCTCATCCACATACCAGCTCCGCCCCACCTTGCCGCGGCGCACGCGGCGCAGTTCCTCGGCCAGAGCGGGCGTGAGCTTCGTTTCCCACTCGCGGACGGCCTCGTGGCTGAACACCATGCCGCGGACGGCAAACATCTCGGGCAGGTCGCGCAAGGAGAGCTTGTAGCGCAAGCGCCAGAGCACCACGAGGGCGACGATGTCGGACGGATACTACGCTCGGTTCAGCACCGTGCCGGTGCGCTCGTTGAACTGCCGCCCGCACTGGCGGCAGCGGAAGCGCTTGTAACCCTGAGCGGTGCGCTCGGGTCGCTCGGCCACCTCTGCTGACCCGCACTTAACCCACCGCATCCTGTCCGCCCCGACCGTGAGGAGCGGCCCTATACCGATCTCACCTCGCATCGGCTAGGCCGTGGCGCGAGTGCTGACAGAACCGCATGGGCTGCATCACCCGACCGACTACACCATCACCGCCGTGGGGCCGATCCTGGCACGGTGGGAGAAGCTGCAGAGCGGGGAGATTGATGCGGGGCTGCAGGGTGCGCCGCTGAACTACATCGCAGCCGACGCCGGCTATCCCACGCTCGCCGACCCACGGGTGGACTTCCCGGATTTCCAGTTCACCTCGCTCCACGTGCTGGCGCCCTGGGCGCAGGAGAACCGGGCGCTGGTGGTCCGTTTCATGCGGGCCTTCCTGCGTGCGCATGACTGGTTCTATGCCAACCGTGAAGGCGCAGGAACGATCGCAGTGGAGACCATGCAAACTGCTGGGGTGATCAGGCTGCCGCTCCGGTGAGCTTGTGATCGTCGTTCGCGGGTCGGGGGCGGAAACCGGGATGGTGACGGCGGAAGGCGTCCTCGAACGTGTCGTTCAGCACCGCGGTGCGCACGTCGAGGAAGGGCTGCACCGTGGCCCGGCTCCAGCGCATCTGCTGCGCCTTGGCCATGCGCCATGAGATGATCTCGTCGACCGCGCTCTCCACGAACGAGGTCGCGACCGGCTCGCCGCGCCGGCGCCGGGCGGCGTAGTGCACAAGGGCTGCCTCGTTGCGCTCGAGGTAGCCCAGCAAGTCAGCCACATGCTGGTGCAGCTTGCCGATGCCGGCCACCTCGGGCAGGGCCTTGCGTTCTGCCCAGCGGCACAGGGCAGCAAGCCTGCGCCGGCACCCGGGCCAGCGCCCGTGCCATAAGCGCCACTTCGCACGCTCCAGGCCGCGGACTGCCGGATCAGCAAGGGGCACGTCGATCGCGTTCCGGCCCAGGCCGCGGGCAGCTTGCAGCGCGTGCTCGAAACGCACCACGGCGTGCCACCAGTCAAGCACGAGTGTGGCGCCGGGCAAGACCTCGCGCTGCAATCGCCACAGCCCGGCGTCGCCGTCGCACAAGACGGTCGCGGACGTTTCCGCGCCCACCCCCGCCGCGGCAAGCACCACCCGGAATGCTGCGGCCGTGCTCGCTTGGCCCGTGCGCGCGAAGGCGAAGCGGTACTGGACACCATCGGCCTGGATCACCTTGCCCGCGATCACCTCGAAGCGGCGCCCCTCTGCCCGGTGCCGGTGGCGCACATAGCCGCCGTCCAGCCCGACCACGACAGGGCCCGACGCCGGCGCCGCAGGCTGGCTCGTGCCCCCGGCGGCGAACGCCGCCTGCACGATCTGCGCCCCGACCCGCAGCGTCCTGTTGCGCATTGTGCTGGCGTGCTGCGCCCCGCTGACCGGCAGCAGCTCGGACAAGAGGGCCGCGACCTTGCCGAACGGCGCAAGGGCAGCATACCGCGCTGTGACGTAGGCCAGCTCAGGGGCCAGCGCGTCCTGACCGAGCTCGAGCACGCTGCAGCTGCCCTTCGCCGAGCCCGCGCCCTGGCAGGGGCAGGGGCAGGCGAGCCGCCGTAGGATCCGGATCGGCACGTCGCCGAACAGGGAGCGGAACGTCGCCCCGTAATGGCCCTTGCTGGCAAGCACGCGCCCGCAGGTCTCGCACAAGCGACGGCATGCATCCAAGGCGGCGACCTGCGCCGGCACCATCTCGGCCTGCAGCGGCGCCGTCAGCCGCTTGGCCTCGTCCAGCTGCAACCCGAGCTTGGCCACGCCGGCCTGCTGGTCACGTTCGATGCAGGCGAGTTCGGCCTCGGTGACCACGCCGGGCTCGAGTTCCGCAACCAGCTTCACTCGCCACACCAGCTTCGCCACCATCCCATCCTCATCCCATGAGCCCGCACCCTAGCCCGACCACTTCAGCCCAGCCCCCCACCAGTCTGCATGCTCTCACGGAGACGCGGGCCAAGTACTCATCGCGGCAAAGAGCCCAACACCTAGAATTTCAGCTGCGCGCGCACGGCAACTGCGTCCAAGCTGCGCGGCGCGGCACTGCCCGAGACGTCGGCGTGCTGGTATTGCAGGCTGAACCGCAGCGGATCCGCAGGATACCAGTTGATCCCGGTTGTCCAGGTGCGCTGCTGACCGCCGCGCACGTCGCCGCTGTCCAGGTCCGCCGTTGAGAAGCGCCCACCCACCTCCAGCGCGCCCCAGGCACCGTGCGCCGGGTCGAAGCCGCTGCTCGGCTTGGGCGATCCCCAGGCTGCGGCGTCCGGCTTCCACCGCCGTGGCGTGCCCACCAGAGTATAAGCCGCCTGCGCATACCAACCGGAGAAGAACAGTCCGGCACCGTCCGAGGCGCGCCGGTCCACGCCGATGCCGTACCATTCGCCCTGCATCCACAGCGGGCCCCAGCCAAGCCCCGCCTCGACCCCGCCCATCTCGGCACCGGTCGCATCGAGCGAGCCGGTGGAGAGCGACGCTTCGGCGTTGTCTATCTGAAACTCGGGTTGGTCTGAGAAGGACAGGGTCGCACCCTGCCCCGAGCCGCCGCGCGGCGGCTGGAACACCCAGGCGCCCGACACGCCCAGGTGCAGCGCCAGGTCGGCATCCTTGACCACCAAGCCTGCGGCACGGCCCAACAAGGCGCGTTGATCGCCCTGTGCGCCTGGCCCAGTCGTGCCTCCCGTGATCAGCCCCGCCGCGAACCAACGGTCGCTCGACGCCCCCGCCTGTCCAAGGACGACCCGGCCTGCGCCGCCGACCAAGCCGCCCACGATGTTGACGATGCTGGCGCGCTCCAAGAACAGGAGATCCGCTGCGGACTGGGCATACTCCAAAGTGAACGCCGGCTTGAACACGCCTGCGGCGAAGGTAAAAGGCTTGAGGCCGGTGTAGACCACCTCCGCCTCGAACAAGCGCGAGTGGCTGCCCGGCGTGCCGCCAAAGTCCCAGATCAAGCCGAGCTGCCATTGCTGCGCCACTTCCGCCTCGACACCGACGCGCGCCCGACGCAGGTTGAACCCGGCTGCCTGCCCGCCAGACTGGTCCTGGTTGAACGTTCCGGCCTGATCGAGCTGGAGCAGCACGTAGGGTTTCAACTCGACCGGTCCCAGCCGCACGGAAGGCGTATCCGCGGCGGCGGGAAATGGGACAGATGCGATAGCAAGCAAAGCCAAGGCTGTGGCTCCCGTGTGGGAGACGTGCCGGGCTGCCGGGACGCCTTCAGAAACTTCCACCCACGGCACCAGGCAGCGATGTCGACGTTTCAGCCCGGCCTCGCCGCAACCGTAGCAGCTCGCAACCATAGGCCGAGCGCCCACGCTGATCGCACCAGGAAACGGGCTGGGCCAGACAAACGATTGCTTCCGTGCTCGCCATCGGCTCACAGCGGCAGGCCCGCAGCGAGCAGCTGCTCTTCCACCTTGCGGGTGCGAGCTGGCTCCAGCATTCGGCGGAACAGCTCCCGCACCTCGGCCAGTCTTGTGCCCAGCATCTCGGTCAAGGTCTTCATCGTGTGGCCGTGCCGCGTCAGCGTTGGCTCCAGGTCGTCGATATGCTTGGACAGCACGGAGTCCACGATCGCCTCGCCGACCGGCCACTCGCTGGCTTGGTAACCCGTCCCTAATGCCAGCGTTCGCTTATGGAGCAGCAGAAGCCTGATCACGCCCGTATTCGACGGGCAGAAGGGCCACTACTACCCCCGTCGGCCTGAACCGAACCGCTCCGTGCGCGCCTCAGTTGCTCCGTGCGGCCTGCTTCTGGGTGTCAGCCGTCACCCGCCACACGGTGCTGCCGACATCGTCGGCGATCATCAGCGCGCCCGCCTTGTCCAGCGCCAGGCCGACCGGGCGGCCCCGGGCGTGGCCATCCTGATCCAGGAACCCGGTGACGACGTCCTCGGCCGTGCCGTTCGGCTTGCCATTTGCAAACGGGACGAACACGACCTTGTAGCCGTTTAGGATCTGCCGGTTCCAGCTGCCATGCTCCCCGACAAAGGCGCCGCCGCTGTACTTCGAGGGCAGGCCGTTGCCGGTGTCGAACACGAGGCCGAGCGGGGCCACGTGCGAACTCAGCGCGTAGTCGGGCATAATGGCCTTCGCAACCAGGTCCGGCCGTTCGGGCTTCACGCGCGGGTCTACATGCTGGCCGTAATAGCTGTAAGGCCAGCCGTAGAACCCGCCGTCCCTCACCGACGTCATGTAGTCGGGGACAAGGTTTGGGCCGAGCTCGTCGCGCTCGTTGACCACGGCCCAGAGGGCGTGGCTTTGCGGCTCCCAGCTCAGGCCGTTCGGGTTGCGCAGGCCGTCGGCGAAGATGCGGTGAGCGCCGGTCGCGCGGTCGATCTCCCAGATGGAGGCGCGGTCGAGCTCGGCGCCAATACCATTCTCGGTGATGTTGCTGTTCGAGCCGACGCCGGCGTAGAGCTTCGTGCCGTCCTCGCTGGCGACCAGGCTCTTGGTCCAGTGATGGTCGATGGGCCCGCCGGGCAGCGGCGTCAGCACGGTGCCCGGCTCGGTGATGCTGGTGGCGCCGGGGGTGTAGGGGAAGCGCAGGACCGCGTCGGTGTTGGCGACATAAAGGTCGTTGCCGACCAGCGCGACGCCGAAGGGCGAATACAGGTGATCGATGAACACGGTGCGAAGGTCGTACTTGCCGTCGCCGTGGGTGTCCCGGAGCAGGGTGATGCGGTTGGCACCTGGGCCCGACCCGGCCGAGGTGACCCAGGACTCGACCCAGTGCATCACGACAGTTTTTGGGCGGCTGACGGGTTCGAGACCGGGGCCTTGTGACTCGACCACCAGCACGTCGCCGTTCGGCAGCGTGTAGACCGAGCGTGGATGAATAAGATCGGTGGCCATTGCCGTGATCTTCAAGCCGTCCGGCACTGTTGGCGTTTCCCCCTCTTTCCAGCCGATCACCTTGGCGAGATGCATCGGCGGGACCAGGAATTGCTGCGGCTCCGGCAGGACGGGGTTAGGGCCAATCTGCGTCTTGACGTCGAAATCGTCGGCGGCGGCAACGCCGGTCAGGGCGGCGACCGCGACGCCTGCGAGCGCGAGCCGCCACATCGGCTTGAAAGGTCCGGCTGTCATGGGCGTACTCCTGAGTATGGCATCGCCACGCCCTGGCGATGGCCCGCGCCAGAGGCGAGCCAGGCGGTTGCCAGCATGAGCAGGACGGTGACGAATGAGAGTGCAAGGCCGGTCGGCATGACCGAGGTCCAGGCGTCGCGGCTATGCACCAGGTTATTGAGGAACGCGACCACGAGTACCAGCAAGCCGCCGAGCACGATGGCCCAGTTGGACCGTTGCGTGCGGTCGCGGCGATGGGCCAACCAGCTCACGAGGCCTGCGATGGCGGCCACCGCGCCGCCGGCCATCCCCGCCGCGAGCAGCCAGGTGGAGAAGTCCGTCCACATGACATTGGTTGTCTGCATGTATGCGAGGTCCGTGAGCAGCGCGCACGTAAAGCAGGCCATGGGGAAGGAAGCGAGGATACGCAAAGCAGAGTGCCCGCCACCCCGCGCCGTGCCGGTTGTGTCGCTATTCATCAACTCTTCCTGTTGCCGGAGTGACGCCCGTGGGCGATGCCTCACGTGGCAGCATACGGAACCGCAACCTGAAAGTTGCTTCAATTTCCCGTATCGGCCCTCAGAACCTGTTTGAGTGACCCGTTTGCGCCTCGATTCCATTTCTACTCTCAGGCAATCACGAGGGTCCGCCTGGCCAGGGCGTTGGTGCATGGATCGACTCAAACCTTTTCAGTAATTTAGGCGTCGTCAGAGATGCGTTTGAGGGTCAAATTGGCACAGATCGTACCGGAAC
>CALMVT010000064.1 GCA_937873175.1 uncultured Acetobacteraceae bacterium
GACCCGCATCTGGCCATCACCCTGCCGCCGCTCTGGCTGATCGCGGGGCTGCACGCGCCGGGGATAGATGTCGTCGGGCTGATGCTGCCCGGCCTGCCGCTGGTGGCGCTGGGACGCAACAGGTGGCTGGCCTGGGGCGGCACCAGCCTGCACGCCGCGAGCAGCGAGCTGGTCGACGTTTCGGCCGAGGCGATGACCGATCGGCAGGAGATCGTGCCTGTGCGGGGCCGGGCGCCTGTCACCCTGCAATTGCGCGACACCCGGTTCGGGCCGGTGGTGAGCGAGGGCATCCTGTTGCGGTCCAATCGGCCGCTGGCGCTGCGCTGGGTCGGGCACCGGCCGAGTGACGAGATGACGGCGATGCTGGGCGTCATGCGCGCCCACACCCTGGACGAGTTCCGGACGGCGCTGGGGGGCTTTGCCGTGCCCGGCCAGACCATGGTGGCGGTGGAAGCGGGTCCAGCCGGCCAGGCGGCCCGCGTCGTCGCAGTACACCTGCCGCGCCGGGCGAATGCCCCGATGCGCCGCCTGGTCAGCGCCCCGGACGAGGTGTGGAGCCTCGACGACCTCCTGCCAGGCACGGCGCTGCCGGCGGTCGAGGAGAACATCGTCGCCTCGGCCAACGACCGTCCTGGCATGACGCCGGTGCCGGTCAGGTTCTTCTTCTCCCCGCCGGACCGGGTGCGGCGGCTACGGGCGCTGCTGGAACACGCGTCCCCGGTCGGGGCAGAGGCGATGCGGGCGGTCCAGCTCGACGTCGTGCAGCCCGCCGCGTTGGCGTTGCGCGATGTCCTGTTGTTCCGCTTGCCACCACCATTGCCGCGCCACGCGGCGGCGATGCGGGCCTTGGCGGGCTGGGATGGGTCGTACGATGCGGGATCGCAAGGCGCGTTGGTGTTCGAGGCCATCGTGGGCGCGCTCGCCCGCCGGGTGGTCCCCGCGCGCACCCTGGACCTGCTGTCGGCCATCTGGACTGGGCGGGCGCTGATCGCGCAGCGCATCGCGGAAGCGCCGCCCGACGCCCTCCTTGCCGCCCTGCGCGACGCCGACCGCGTGCTGCGGCGTTGCCGGACCTGGGGCGGCGCGCACCGGCTGGCGCTGCACCACCCGCTCGCGGCCTTGCCCCTGGTCGGGCGGTGGTACGGGCTGCGGGGCCGTCCGGCAGCGGGCGGCAACGACACGCTGAACAAGACCGGGCACGGCCTTGTCCACGGCCGTCACCGGGTCACCTACGGCGCCTGCGCCCGCCACGTGTCGGACCTGGCCGACCCGGACGCCAACTGGTTCGTGCTGCTGGGCGGGCAGGACGGCTGGCTCGGCTCCGCCAACGCGGCGGATCAGCTGCCGCTGTGGGAAGCGGGACACGCCATCCCCGTGCCGCTGCGGCCGGCGGCGGCGCACGCTTGGCCCCACCGGACGCGGCTCCGCCCCGCGTGATCGACGCCACGCCATTGCTGCGCGCCGCCGCAGCCCGGCGCCTTGCCGCGCTGTCGCGGATGGATGCGGTGCAGGCCCAGCGCGCCACGCTGGCGCGGCTGCTGCGCCGCGCCGCGCGCACCCGCTTCGGCCGTGATCATGGGTTTGCCGGCATCAGGACGGTCCGCGATTACCAGGACCGGGTGCCGCTCCGCCGATACGAGGCGTTCTGGGCCGAGTATTGGCAGGCCGCCTTTCCGACCCTGCGCGACGCCACCTGGCCCAGCCTCGTGCCCTGCTTCGCCCAGAGCAGCGGCACAACGGGCGGGGCGACAAAGCGCATCCCGGTCAGCCGCGCGATGCTGCGGTCCAACACCGGCGCTGCGTTCGACACCCTTGCGTTCCACCTGGCGGCCCGGCCCCGCTCCCGGCTGTTCGGCGGGCGCAACCTCCTGCTGGGCGGCTCATCGGCACTGGAACGCCTGGCGCCCGGCGTGCGTGCGGGCGACCTCAGCGGCATCGTCGCCGACCGGATGCCCCCGTGGGCGCGCACCCGCAGCTTTCCGCCACGGGCGCTGGCCACCATCGGCGATTGGGAGGCAAAAGTCGCGGCGCTGGCGCCGGCGTCGCTGGAGGAGGACGTCCGCAGCATCTCGGGCACGCCGAGCTGGATGCTGCTGTTCTTCGACCAGGTTGCGGCGCTGCATCCGGACCGGCCGCGGCGCCTGTCCACCTTCTATCCGAACCTTGAACTGGTCGTGCATGGCGGGGTCGCCTTCACCCCGTACCGGGACACCATGGCGGCGTGGCTGGAGGGCGGTCACGCGGAAACGCGGGAGGTGTACGCGGCCAGCGAGGGCTTCATCGCCGCCGCCGACCGCGGACCGGGCGAGGGCCTGCGCATGGTGCTGGATCGCGGCCTGTTCTTTGAGTTCGTGCGGCCCGACGACCTCGACGGGCGCCGCCCGGACCGGCGTTGGCTGGCCGACGCGGAGCTTGGCGTCGAGTATGCCCTGGTGCTTTCCACGAACGCCGGGCTGTGGTCCTACGTGCTGGGCGACACCGTGCGGCTCCTTGGGCGCCACCCGCCGCGGCTGCTGGTCACCGGACGCACCGCCTTCACCCTGTCGGCGTTCGGCGAGCACCTTATCGTGGAGGAGCTGGACCAGGCCGTGACGGAAGCGGCCCGCGCGCTGGGGGCAACCGTCGCGGACTACGCCGCGGGACCGCTGTTTCCAACCGCCGGGCGTCCACGGGGCGGCCATCTTTTCGTGGTCGAGCTGTCACCGCCAGCACCGGGTCAGGCGGCGGCCTTCGCCGTCACGCTGGACGCGGCGCTGAGCCGGCTCAATGCCGATTACGCCGACCACCGGCGCGGCGGCTTTGGGATGCTGCCGCCAAGGGTCATGCTCGTGCCGCCCGGCATGTTCGCCGCCTGGATGCGGCGGCGGGGCAAGCTGGGCGGGCAGAACAAGGTGCCCCGCGTGATCAACGACCCGGCGCTGCTTGCCGACCTCGACGCGTTCGCGCGCGGAGCGTGACGGCCGAACGGCCGTGCCGGCTTACACCAGCGCCCTATGCAGCGCCTCGGGGCCCGCGATGCCCGAGGCCGACACCGCGCGCACGCCGTACGTGTGCCGGCCCGGCGGAGGCTCCGCATCGACCCACGCCGCGGCCCGAAGCGGGACGGGCGAGATCAGGCGGCCGTCCCGCCGCACCTCGTAGGAGTAAAAGTCCGGCTCCCGGCCCGGCGTCCAGCGCAGCACGGTGCTGCTGCCGTCGTCGGCCGCCTGCAGCCAGGCCGGGGCGGCGGGCGGCTCCGGACCGGTCGGCGTCACCCAGATGAGCACGGTCTCGAACGGCGCGAGCCGCAGGCGCATGCGGACTGCGCCCCCGTCCGGCGCCAAGCCGGATCGGATCGGTTCGGCGACGCCCAGCTCCGCCGCGCCGCGGATGCGTGCGGCGTCGGCAATCTTGGGGAGCAAGGTCCGGCCCGCCGCGGCGTAGCTGTTGGACAGGGTGGGGCCGATGCCAAACCGGGCGAGGTTGACCCGTGGCCAGGGCAGGTCGCCCAGCGTGTAGTCCAGCTCCACCGGCGCTGCTGGCCCGTCGGGATAATGGGTCAACAGGGCGGCGACGCTTGCCCGGCCCGTTGTGACGATGTGGAACAGGCCGGGCGGCAGGCCCTCCGCCACCCCAACCGCGCCGTGCCGATCGCCGAGCAGCCGCAGCATCTCATGGAAGTGGAACACCGGCAGCTTGACCAGGTCGGCGGGGTCGGCCGAGAGCCGGGTCATGACGGACCGGCGCCCGTCGAAGGGCGCTTGGATCAGGTGCTGGTTCGCGTGGTCGGCGGCGGCGGCGAAGCGGATACCGGCCCCGGCGTACTCGGCGCTCAGGCGGTCGTGCAGGATGGCGGATGCGGCGAGCCAGGCCGGGAACTGCTCGGTCATCCGCGGCTCGTAGGGGACGTCGAACGCCACCTTCATGTCCGCCTCATTGTTCATGATCATCATGCCCCGCGCCCGCTCCGGCGCCAGGCGCAGCAGGGCTTCGGCCGTCTCGCGCGCGGCGGCTTCCAGGCGGGCGAGACGCGGCTCGTGCTCGCCGGGCACCCAAATGCCCTTCCGATGGAAGGACAGGAAGTCGCATTTCACCTCGGGCTCGCGGTGCAGGAAGGCCAAGAAGCGCTCCATCAGAGGCTGCCCCTCCCCCGGCAGGTAGGCGAGCGCCGGGCCGCCGAGGCGGACCGCATAGCGGGACGCGACCACCGCCTCGGACGTGGCGCGGTAAAGGTCCAGGTATTGGTCGAAGCTTCCGCCCCAGAACGGCGGCATGTTCGGCTCGTTCCAGCCCTCGAACCACCAGCGCGCCATCTCGGCCGCGCCGAAACGTGCGGCCGCCGCATGGAGGAAGCCGCGCAGCAGATGCTGCCACGCGGCGTAGCCGTCCGGTGGCGGCAGCACCGGCCCGGCGGAGACGGCCCGGGGAAAGA